>NZ_JBWKDS010000002.1:195696-236892 GCF_056435845.1 Streptomyces sp. NPDC043867
CTATCTCCCCCCCCCCCCCCCCCCCCCCCCCCACCCCCCCCCTCCCCCCCCCCCCCCCCCCCCCCCCCCCCCCCGGCAGGAGCGGGAGACGCGGCCCTTGCGGACCGGCCTCCCGGGAGAGGGATCAGCCCTTGCGGGTGTTGATCTCCTCGGTGAGCTGCGGGACGACCTCGAAGAGGTCGCCGACCACGCCGTAGTCGACCAGGTCGAAGATCGGGGCCTCGGCGTCCTTGTTGATGGCCACGATGGTCTTCGAGGTCTGCATACCGGCGCGGTGCTGGATGGCGCCGGAGATGCCGGAGGCGATGTACAGCTGCGGCGAGACGGACTTGCCGGTCTGGCCGACCTGGTTGGAGTGCGGGTACCAGCCGGCGTCGACCGCGGCACGCGAGGCACCGACGGCCGCACCGAGGGAGTCGGCGAGGGTCTCGATGATCGAGAAGTTCTCGGCGCCGTTGACGCCACGGCCGCCGGAGACCACGATCGCGGCCTCGGTCAGCTCGGGGCGGCCGGTCGACGCGCGCTGGGTGCGCGAGGTGACCTTGGTGCCGGTGGCCTTCTCGGAGAAGGAGACCGTCAGGGCCTCGACGGTGCCCGCGGCCGGCGCGGCCTCCACGGGAGCCGAGTTCGGCTTGACCGTGATGACCGGAGTGCCCTTGGAGACACGGGACTTGGTGGTGAAGGAGGCGGCGAACGCGGACTGCGTGGCCACCGGACCCTCGTCGCCGGCCTCGATGTCGACGGCGTCGGTGATGATGCCGGAGCCGATGCGGACGGCGAGACGGGCCGCGATCTCCTTGGCCTCGGCGGAGGACGGCAGCAGCACGGCGGCCGGGGAGACGGCCTCGTACGCGGCCTGGAGCGCGTCCACCTTCGGTACGACCAGGTAGTCGGCGAACTCGGAGGCGTCGGCGGTGAGGACCTTGACCGCGCCGTGCTCGGCGAGCACGGCCGCGGTGTCGCCGGCACCGGCGCCGAGGGCGAGGGCGACGGGCTCGCCGATACGCCGGGCCAGCGTCAGCAGCTCCAGCGTGGGCTTGCGGACGGCGCCGTCCGCGTGGTCGACGTAGACGAGAACTTCAGCCATGGGACTTCTTCTCTCCTGCTTACGAAGTATGAGGGGGCAGTGGGATCCGACGGTCCGGACCCCGGGCGAATCTGGCGGGCCTAGATGAACTTCTGGCCCGCGAGGAACTCGGCCAGCTGCTTGCCGCCCTCGCCCTCGTCCTTGACGATCGTGCCGGCGGTGCGCGCCGGACGCTCGGCAGCGGAGTCGACCTTGGTCCAGGAACCCCCGAGGCCGACCTCGTCCGCCTCGATCTCCAGGTCCGACAGGTCCCAGGACTCCACCGGCTTCTTCTTGGCGGCCATGATGCCCTTGAAGGACGGGTAACGCGCCTCGCCCGACTGGTCGGTGACCGAGACGACCGCGGGAAGCGAGGCCTCCAGCTGCTCGGAGGCGGCATCGCCGTCACGGCGGCCCTTGACGACGCCGTCCTCGACGGAGACCTCGGAGAGCAGGGTCACCTGCGGCACGCCCAGACGCTCGGCCAGCAGGGCGGGAACCACACCCATGGTGCCGTCGGTGGAGGCCATGCCGGAGACGACGAGGTCGAAGCCGGCCTTCTCGATCGCCTTCGCCAGCACCAGCGAGGTGCCGATGGCGTCGGTGCCGTGCAGGTCGTCGTCCTCGACGTGGATGGCCTTGTCGGCGCCCATCGACAGCGCCTTGCGCAGCGCGTCCTTGGCGTCCTCGGGGCCGATGGTCAGCACGGTGATCTCGGCGTCGTCGGCGTTCTCGGCGATCTGCAGCGCCTGCTCCACCGCGTACTCGTCGAGCTCCGAGAGCAGACCGTCCACGTCGTCGCGGTCCACCGTCAGGTCATCGGCGAAGTGCCGGTCGCCGGTGGCGTCGGGCACGTACTTCACAGTGACAACGATCCTCAAGCTCACGCCGGCTCTCCTACTGCATCGTCATTTCTGGGCTGCCTTCTTGCAGGCAGCATAGGCGCCTGAAGCGGCCGGTCCCGGTCGGGGCGACCCGCGCTCCGAACGAAATATTACTCGTCAGTACACCTACCGGATGCCCACTAAGCAAGCGCTTTGAACTGTGACCTTGACAACGCTGTGTAATCAACCGCGGGCGCCTGTGGCATCGGCCACACCTGGTCCGGGATCACGTCCGCCAGTCGCGCAGTCCGTTGAATCGCCCCTGGTGGTAGAGCAGCGGGCGGCCCGCGCCGGAGGGGTCGCCCTGGCAGACCTCGGCCAGGACGATGCGGTGATCCCCGGCCGGCACGCGCGCGACGACCCGGCACACCAGCCAGGCGAGGACGTCGTCCAGCAGGGGGACGCCCTCGGGGCCCTCTCGCCAGCGGGTGGGCGCCCCGAAGCGGTCGGCGCCGCTGCGCGCGAAGGTGGCGGCAAGATCCTGCTGGTGCTCGCCGAGGATGTGCACGCCGACATGGTCCGCCCCGTCCACCGCGGGCCAGCTGGACGCGCCGGTGCCGATGCCGAAGGAGACGAGCGGGGGGTCGGCGGAGACCGAGGTGAGCGAGGTGGCGGTGAAGCCGGCCGGGCCCTCGGCCCCCTGGGCGGTGATCACGGCGACTCCTGCCGCGTGCTGCCGGAAGACGGCACGCAGGAGGTCGGGAGAGGCGAGCTGCGCGGTGCCGAGGCCGGGCGTGGCCGTCATCTGGTGGTCCTTCTTCGCGAGGCGGCATGGTGGTCCCCCCGCTCGGCCGAAGCCGCGGTCGGGGGCGGGTCCGTGGGTGCTCAACGGCCCGGACAGCGCGCACTCGCGGTGCGGGCCAGGTCCACATGGACACGCTCGAAGAGAAGGAGTTCCCGGGGCATACGGTCAGGCTGACGATAGGTGGCGGGCACAGTCAAGGGCGTCCCGTGTTCTGCGAGATGCCTCACGAAGATCACCACGGGTCAGACGGCCTCGCCGAGCGCGGCGATCACGTCCGCCTTGCGCGGCTGACCGGTCGCCCGGCGCACGATCCGGCCGTCCGCGTCGAGGACGAACACGGTGGGCGTCTTGAGGACGCCGAGCTCCCGCACGAGGTCCAGGTGGTCCTCGGCGTCGATCTCGACGTGGGACACGCCGGGGACCAGGCCGGCCACCTCGGCGAGCACGCGGCGAGTGGCCCGGCAGGGGGCGCAGAAGGCGCTGGAGAACTGGACGAGCGTGGCCCGTTCGCCGAGCCGGGCCCCCAGTTCGGCCGCGCCGATTCGCTTACCACCGTCACGCCCGCGCACTGCGACTCTCCCGCTCCGCCGCCGATGCAGCACTCCGTAGGCGCTCGCGACCACGAGCACCGCCACGCACACCACAAGTCCGGTCATCCCCCGGAGCAGCGTTCACGAGACCGCAAAGATTCCCGGCCCACGGATCCCGCCCCGTACGGAATGCTTGATTCATGGACATCGACGTGAGGGGGCCGCGGTTCGGTGCGGCCGTGACGGCCGTGGTGCTCGCGACCGTGCTGATCACCGGCAGCGCCTGGCTGCTGGCCTGGCAGACCCTGGCCTTCGCCCTGGGTGCGGCGGGCGGCGTGGGGCGCTCGCCGTACGGGTGGCTGTTCCGCACGCTCGTACGGCCGCGGATCGGGCCGCCGACGGAGTTCGAGCCGCCCGAGCCCCCGCGGTTCGCGCAGACGGTCGGACTCGCCTTCGCCGTCGTGGGCCTGGCGGGTTACGCGGTGGGCCCGCAGTGGCTGGGGATGGCGGCGACCGCGGCGGCGCTCGCCGCGGCGTTCCTCAACGCCGTTTTCGGGTATTGCCTGGGGTGTGAGATGTATCTGGTCGTGCGCCGCCTGTCGGTGCGCGCGGAGTAAAGCCGGGGGAAAACGCCGAGGTCGCTCAAGGGGCGACGTGACGAGGATCTCGCCACACTCCGGCACCAGGACTGGCCCCCGGTCCGTTCTTGGGGCACGATCTGCGCAATGCCGTAAACCTACGGCTGCGTAACTTACCGCCGGGAGCCCCTTTCCCAGGCAGAGAGAAGGGTCCACCCCGTCCATGGCAGAGCTTGTCTACCGTCCCGTCGTCGGTCTCGCCCTCACGCTGTTCAAGGCCTGGGACCTCAAAATCGACTGCAAGGGATCGGAGAACATTCCGCGCTCGGGCGGCGCCGTGCTGGTGAGCAATCACATCAGCTATCTCGACTTCATCTTCGACGGCATGGCCGCACTTCCCCAGAAACGTCTGGTCCGCTTCATGGCGAAGGAGTCGGTGTTCCGCCACAAGGTCTCCGGCCCCCTCATGCGCGGCATGAAGCACATCCCGGTCGACCGCAAGCAGGGCGAGCAGGCCTACGCGCACGCGCTGGACTCGCTGCGTTCCGGTGAGATCGTGGGCGTCTTCCCCGAGGCCACCATCTCCCCGTCGTTCACGCTGAAGAGCTTCAAGTCGGGTGCCGCGCGCATGGCCCAGGAGGCCGGCGTCCCCCTGATCCCGATGGCTCTGTGGGGCACCCAGCGCCTGTGGACCAAGGGGCACCCCCGCAACTTCAAGCGGAGCCACATCCCGGTCACGATCCGCGTCGGTGAGCCGGTCGAGGCTCCCCGCGACCAGTACGCGGGTGCGATCACGCGCCGGCTGCGCGACCGGGTCCAGGAACTCCTCGAAGCCGCGCAGCAGGCCTATCCCGGACGCCCGCACGGCCCGGAAGACGCCTGGTGGATGCCCGCGCACCTGGGCGGCACGGCGCCGACCCCCGAAGAGGTGCGTGCCGCCGAGGCGCGCTGACCAGCCGTCAGGCCGGGGCGTGGACGGTGATCCGCGCCCCGGGGCTGAACTTCTCGAGCAGCTCGGCGAGTTCGGCTCCGGCACGTTCCACGTCGGCGACCGGCATCGGGGCGAGGCTCTCCAGCAGGAAGATGGCGGAGGTCGACTTCTCCGTGAGCCGCGTCCGCGGCCCCTGGCGCCAGTTCCACCGCCGGCAGGTCACGCCCGCGTCGTCGCGCCACACCACCTCGCCCGCGTCCGGGTGCTCGACCACCTCTTCGCCGCCCGCGACGGTCACGAAGTCCTCGTCGCCCGTCGCGCGCACGAGCCGCATCCCGCCCTCGACGAGAGCGGCGTCCTCGCCGCCGACCGGGATCAGGTGGGCGACGCTGATGGCGTTGTAGACGTCGACGAGCAGGTTGATCCGGGGCAGCCCGGCGTCCGACAGCGCCCTCTTCGCCAGCGCCTCGGCCGAGTTGCGGGTGCGGGACGGCTTGGAGCCGAACGCCGTGTAGGTCTCGCGCCAGGCCGCCATGTGCGGGTCCTCGTGCGGGGCGCGGCCGTCGAGCCGTACGGCGAGACGGCGGGCCGTGTCGTCGAGCAGCGCGGAAGTCCCCTCCGTGCTGGGCCCGTTGACGAGGCCGTCCGCCTCGATCGCCACGTGCGTGAAACCGGGCGCGAGCGCGCGGACCTCGTCGGACACGGTGAGCGTGAGAGTCATCGTCTGCCTTGCCTCAGAGTGCGGTGGGAAGCGTCTTCCACAGCTGCGGGCGGTCCTGAGCGGCCTTGAGTGCCGCCAGTACCGTCGACTGAGGTTCAGCGTACAGCACCGGATAGTCCACCTCATTGGACTTCGGGTCGGGTACCCAGGCCAGCCGCTCGCCGTCGAGCGAGAACTGTGCGTCGACTCCCTGCTTGTTGCCCCGGCAGTCCTGGCGGTGCCAGGCCCCGTCGAAGCGCACGGCTACCAGGCCGTGCACGGCGTATCCGTCACCGTCGTCGTGCCGCAGTCTCTGATAGCACAGCGCCGTGGGGATGCCCTCCGCCCGCAGGAGCGCGGCCAGCGCGTGCGCCTTGGCGTGACAGATGCCGGTGCGCTGCTCCAGCACGTCGGACGCGCGCCAGGTGACGCGGGAATCCTCCGCGTCCTGTGAGTGCGGGATGGTGTCACGGACGAATTCGTAGGCGGCTCGCGCATAGGCATACGAGTCCGTCGCGTCCCGGGCAAGCGCGGCGGCCGCCTTTCGCACCGCGGGATGCTGGTGGTCGATGGCGTCGTCGGCGGCCAAGTACGCCGACAGGTCAGGGGTTTCCTGGATCAGCTCCATGACCGCGGAGCATAGAAACACGGCCGACCGGAAGTCAATGACTTTTCGATCGACCGTATATCTATACAGATGTGGGTTGGTCTTCGGGGTCAGGGCAGGCCTAGGGCCTGTCGTTTGGATCAGGCTGGCTGTGACCGACGGTTCGTCCTGACCGGCCCGAGCGGGGTCTGGCGCGTGCAGCTGCAAGGCGGAGGAGGGAGTCGACGCGGAGCGTCGGCGACCGACGACAACGCCGCAGATGTGCGTGCCAGACCCCGCTCGGGCCGGCATGATCCAAACGACAGGCCCTAGCGGGCCATCTCCTCCTTGAGCGCCGCCACGAACCCGTCCACGTCCTCTTCCGTCGTGTCGAAGGCGCACATCCAGCGGACGTCGCCCGCGGCCTCGTCCCAGAAGTAGAAGCGGTAGCGCTTCTGGAGCCGCTCGCTGACGTCATGCGGCAGCCGCGCGAAGACCGCGTTCGCCTGCACCGGGTGGAGGATCTCCACTCCGTGGACGGCGCGCACACCCTCGGCGAGCCGCTGCGCCATCTCGTTGGCGTGCCGGGCGTTGCGCAGCCACAGGTCCTTGGTGAGCAGGGCCTCCAACTGCACCGAGACGAAGCGCATCTTGGAGGCCAGCTGCATGGACAGCTTGCGCAGGTGCTTCATGCGGCGGACGGCGTCGTGGTTGAGGACGACGACCGCCTCGCCGAACAGCGCGCCGTTCTTCGTCCCGCCCAGCGAGAGGATGTCCACGCCGACCGCGTTGGTGAACGCCCGCATCGGGACGTCCAGGGCGGCGGCCGCGTTGGCTATCCGGGCACCGTCGAGATGGACCCGCATGCCGTGGGCGTGGGCGTGCTCGCAGATCGCGCGGATCTCATCGGGCGTGTAGAGGGTGCCGAGTTCGGTGTTCTGGGTGATGGAGACGACCTGCGGCATCGCGCGGTGCTCGTCGTCCCAGCCGTACGCCTGCCGGTCGATCAGCTCGGGGGTGAGCTTGCCGTCGGGCGTGGGCACCGTGAGCAGCTTGAGGCCGCCCACGCGCTCGGGGGCGCCGCCCTCGTCCACGTTGATGTGCGCGCTCTCCGCACAGATCACCGCACCCCAGCGGTCGGTGACCGCCTGGAGCGCCACCACGTTGGCGCCCGTGCCGTTGAAGACCGGGAAGGCCTCGGCGCCGGCCCCGAAGTGGCTGCGGATGATCCGCTGGAGATTGGCCGTGTAGTCGTCCTCGCCGTACGCGACCTGGTGCCCGCCGTTGGCCAGGGCCAGGGCGGCGAGCACCTCGGGGTGGGCCCCCGCGTAGTTGTCGCTGGCGAAGCCGCGGACGTCCGGGTCGTGGTGACGCCGGGCATCGGTCTTCGGAGGGTTCACGGCTTCTCGGTCAGCCACAGACGGTTTCCGTTCACTTCACGGGCGGGCTTGTCCCAGACGCCGGCGATGGCCTCGGCCAGTTCCGTGACGTCCGTGAAGCCCGCGAACTTCGCGTTCGGGCGCTCGGCGCGCATCGCGTCGTGCACCAGTGCCTTCACGACCAGGATCGCAGCCGCGGAACGCGGTCCGTCCTCGCCCCCCGCCTTGCGGAAGGCGTCGGCCATGGCCAGCGTCCACGCCTCGGCGGCGGCCTTGGACGCGGAGTACGCCGCGTTGCCCGCGGTGGGCTGGGAGGCACCGGCGGCACTGATCAGCAGGTACCGCCCGCGGTCGCTGCGCTGGAGCCCGTCGAAGAAGGCGAGCGAGGTGTGCTGGACCGTGCGGATGAGCAGCTTCTCCAGCAGCTCCCAGTCCGCGAGGTCGGTCTGCGCGAAGGAGGCGCTGCCGCGCCAGCCGCCGACCAGGTGGACCAGACCGTCCACGCGGCCGAAGTCCTTCTCGATACGGCCGGCCCAGTCACGGGCCGCCTGCGGGTCGAGCAGGTCGACCGTGTCGCCCACGACGGTGGCACCGCCGTGCGCGTAGCGTGCCGCGTCCACGGCCTCGGCGAGCCGCTGGGGGTCGGCGTCCGAGCCGACGACGACCGCGCCCGCCTCGGCGAGCCGCATCAGCGCGGCACGTCCGGCCGGTCCTCCGGCGCCCGCCACCGCGATCACCGCGCCGCCGAGTGCTCCGTTGCCGTTCCCCTGGGCCATCGTCTTCGCCTCCTGGGCGTCCTCGGCGCGGGCGCTCACGCGGCGATCCGCTCGGCGTTCTCCGCGGTGATGCCCCTGGTCGCGGCGATCACGTTCTTCAGCTTCTTCGCGAGCGCCTCGTAGAACATGCTCAGCGGAAACTCGTCGGGAAGCACGTCATCGACGAGCTTGCGCGGGGGCAGGCTCAGGTCGAGGGCGTCGGGGCCCTTGGCCCAGCGCGAGCCGGGGTGCGGGGCGAGGTACTGGGAGACCATGTCGTACGCGGCGAACCAGTGCACCAGCTTGGGGCGGTCGATGCCCGCCCGGTAGAGGTCCTCGATCTCGGCGCAGAGCTGGTTGGTGACCTGCGGGGCGCGCTGCCAGTCGATGTGCAGCTTGTTGTCGGTCCAGCGGACGACGTCGTGCTTGTGCAGGTAGGCGAAGAGCAGCTGGCCGCCGAGGCCGTCGTAGTTGCGCACGCGCTCACCGGTCACCGGGAAGCGGAACATGCGGTCGAAGAGGACCGCGTACTGCACGTCACGGGCCTGCGGGACGCCGTCGGCCTCCAGCTTCACGGCCTCCTTGAAGGCGGTGAGGTCGCAGCGCAGCTCCTCCAGGCCGTACATCCAGAACGGCTGCCGCTGCTTGATCATGAAGGGGTCGAAGGGCAGGTCGCCGTGGCTGTGGGTGCGGTCGTGGACCATGTCCCACAGGACGAAGGCCTCCTCACAGCGCTTCTGGTCGTGCACCATGGCGGCGATGTCCTCGGGCAGGTCGAGGCCCAGGATGTCGACGGCGGCGTCGGTGACGGCGCGGAAGCGGGCCGCCTCGCGGTCGCAGAAGATGCCGCCCCAGGTGAAGCGCTCGGGGGCCTCGCGCACGGCGATGGTCTCCGGGAAGAGGACCGCGGAGTTCGTGTCGTAGCCCGCGGTGAAGTCCTCGAAGGTGATGCCGCAGAACAACGGGTTGTCGTAGCGGGTGCGCTCCAGCTCGGCCAGCCAGTCCGGCCAGACCATGCGCAGGACGACCGCTTCGAAGTTGCGGTCCGGGTTGCCGTTCTGCGTGTACATGGGGAACAGGACGAGGTGCTGGAGGCCGTCCTCGCGGCGCGCGGCGGGCTGGAAGGCCAGCAGCGAGTCGAGGAAGTCGGGCACCTGGAAGCCGCCGTCGGCCCAGCGTCGCAGATCCTTGACGAGCGCCTCGTGGTAGGCCGCGTCGTGCGGCACCAGCGGGGCGAGCTGCTCCACGGCGTCTATGACACGGCGTACGGCCAGCTCGACGTCGGAGGCGCCCGGGGCACCCTCGGCCTCGAAGTCGATCGAGCCGTCCTTGGCCTGCCACGGCCGTATCTCCTCCACGGCATCCTTGAGCACGGGCCAAGCCGGGTGCTCCACCACCCTGACCGAGGGACGAATCCGTTCCTCCGTAGCCGCCTGCACAAGAATTTCCGTCATGACCCATCCTCCACCAGAGAACCTCGCGTATCGACACCGTATGCATTCGAGGTTCCTTCCCACAAGTGGAGACTCGGCAAATTATCCTGCGCGACCCCCGTCGTCGCCGCGCTTTTTCCTGTCAGACACCGTCGATGCGACGACTTCCACCATCCGTCGCCGGGATCGGGGCGAGGGTTGCGGCGGCGGTCAACCGACGGGGGACTCGCCCACCCCGGGGTGACGCGCACGCCGTGCCGCGGCACGGGTACGCCCTGCGGAGCGCCCCCATTGCCCGGCGCAGGAGCGGGTACACCGCACGGTAGGGGCCGTTAGGCTGCGGCCTTGCCGCGTGGACGCCCCGTCGGACCCCACGCCGGAGCCGAGCCGCCGTCGACGGAAGCGAGACGAACCTTGAACTTCCTCACCATCGGTCATCGCGGGGTCATGGGTGTCGAACCCGAGAACACCCTGCGCTCCTTCGTCGCCGCCCAGCACGCGGGCCTCGACCTGATCGAACTCGACCTGCACCTGAGCAAGGACGGCGCCCTGGTCGTCATGCACGACCCCGACGTGGACCGCACGACCGACGGCACGGGCCCGATCGCCGAGAAGACGCTCGCCGAGCTGCGCGTACTGGACGCGGGGCGGGGCGAACGCGTCCCCGTCTTCGAGGAGGTCCTCGACGCCGTCAGCGCGCCGCTCCAGGCGGAGATCAAGGACGTGGCGGCGGCGCGGGCACTGGCGGAGGTCATGCACCGGCGGGACCTCGTCGCACGCGTCGAGGTCCTCTCCTTCCACGACGAGGCGATCGCCGAGATCGCCCGTCTCGTGCCGGGCGTGCGCACCGCCCTGGTCGCCAGCCGCTACGGCGTCGACGTCGTCGACCGCGCCACCGCCGTCGGCGCCGCCTGTCTGGTCCTGAACATCCGGCGGCTGACCCTGGAGATCGTCGAGCACGCGCGCAAGGCGGACCTGCGGATCATCGGCTGGGTCGTGAACACCCAGGACCAGCTGCGGCTGGTGCGGGCCCTCGGACTGGACGGCGCGACGACCGACTACCCGGAGATCAAACGCACCGGCCGCTTCACCGCGTGAGCCTCACACCAGCGGCTTGACCAGCAGCTCGAACTGCAGGTCGGCCCGGCGCGGGACGCCGAAGCGCTCGTCGCCGTACGGGAAGGGCGTCATCCTCCCCGTACGGCGGTAGCCGCGCCGCTCGTACCAGGCGATCAGGTCGTCGCGTACCGAGATCACGGTCATGTGCATCTCGCCGGCGCCCCAGACGTCACGCGCGTACCGCTCCGCCTCCGTCATGATCACCTTGCCGAGGCCGGCGCCCTGAAGTGCCGGGCTCACCGCGAACATTCCGAAGTAGGCGTGGTCGCCGCGGTGTTCGAGCTGGCAGCAGGCGACGACCGCGCCGTCCCGCTCGACCGTCAGCAGGCGGCTGTCGGGCGACTTGATCACCGCGAGCACGCCCTCCGGGTCGGTCCGCTGCCCGTCCAGGATGTCCGCCTCGGTGGTCCACCCGGTCCTGCTGCTCTCCCCGCGGTAGGCGGACTCGATCAGCCCGACCAGGGCGTCGACGTCGGCGTCGGCGGCATCGCGAAAGGTCAGTCCGGCGGCAGGGGTGTCCATGGGGCGGCTCTCCGATGTGTGGCGCGGCTCGGGCACCGCCGAGCCTAACCCTCCCCTAGGCTCCCGATGCATGGTGCATGTACTGAGCAGCCGGACCCTGTTGCGTCCGACCGATCCCGAGCGCTCCCGCCGCTTCTACGGCGAGCAGCTGGGCCTCGCCGTCCACCGCGAGTTCGGCACGGGCCCCGAGCGCGGCACGGTCTACTTCCTCGGCGGCGGCTTCCTGGAGGTCGCGGGCCGCTCCGACACCCCGGCCTCCCCCGCGCTCAAGCTGTGGCTCCAGGTCGCCGACGCGGCGGCGGCGCACGAGGAGCTGACGGCCGCGGGCGTCGGCATCGTGCGTCCGCCGGTCAAGGAACCCTGGGGACTGATCGAGATGTGGATCGCCGACCCCGACGGGACGGAGATCGTGCTCGTCGAGATCCCGGCGGACCATCCCCTGCGGTACCGCCCGGGCGTCTGACCTCGCCGTCAGACGCGCGGCCTGCCGAGGCTTCCTTCCAGCCGGCCCAGCAACTCGGCGAGCAGTACGGCGAGTTCGCGCTGCCGGCCGGGGTCGATGCCGGACAGGACGGCCGCCTCGTAGGCGAGCTGGTCGGGCAGGATGCCGTCGACGAGGTCGCGGCCCTCGTCGGTCAGCCGGACGTGCGCGACCCTGCGGTCGCGGGTGTCGCCGCGCCGCTCGACGAGGCCGCGCCCGGTGAGCTGCTTGAGCCGCTTGGTGACGGCCGCACCGGAGGAGAAGGTCTCGCGGGCGATCTCGCTCGGGGTCAGCTCGTGGCCGGTGCGCCGCAGCGTGCCGAGGACGTCGAATTCGGGGCGGGTCAGTCCGGCCCGGCGCAGCGGGGCGTCCTCCGCCTGCTGAAGGAGCGCCGCGCTGCGGTTGATCCGGCCGATGATCTCCATGGGACCGGTGTCGATACCGGGGTGCACGGACTGCCACTGCCGCACGACGACACCCATGGTGTCCGCGGGCGCCGCCGCTCCCGCCCCGGTCACGGGCTCCCCGGCTCCCGGACCGCTCCGGGGCGCCTCGCCCGGGGTCTCCCCCGCGGGCGCCCGCCGGGCCGTGTCCCGCCCGGCCGCCGCCTTCGCCGCCCGCCCGTGTGCTGCCGTCATGCCTGCGCGTCCTCCAAGGAGTGGGGTCCGTGACCTCGGACCGTCGCCGCGAGCGTACGGTGTGCGGCCTGCTCGGCCCGCATCACCCGCTCCTCCGGCAGGGCGCGCTGCCACCACTCCCCGGCCGCGGCGTCGGATGCGGCGCGCAGTTCGACGACGGCCGCGGCGAGGTGGCGGCGAGCGGATCCGAGGGCCGCGGGCGCGGGGTGCGGGCCGGCCAGGACGCGTGCCGCGTGCCCGCGGGCGCGCTCGACGGCGCCGAGTGCCTCCTCGATGCGGTCGCCGGCCCGCCGGTTGGTGACCACGACCGCCGCGACGAACCCGACCAGCGCGCCGACGAGGGTGTCCACGACCCGGTCGGCCATCAGCTCGCCGGGCTCCTGACGGCGGGCGAACTCGGTGATGAGCAGCGCCATGGGGGTGACGCAGACGCTGCCGAGCCAGTAGTTGCGGCCGATCAGTGCCTCGGCTCCGAAGTTGAGCAGGAGGCAGCTCAGCACGAGTGCCGGCTGTCCGAGGTGCGCGAGGGGGACGATCGCCGCGAAGACGAGCACGCCGGCCACGTTGCCGACGACGCGCTGGACGCCCCGGCTCCAGGTCAGGGTGACGTTGGCCTGGTAGAGGGAGGCCGCGGTGACCAGGGCCCAGTAGGGGCGGCCGATCCCGAGGGCGAGCGAGACGTATCCGGCCAGGGCGCAGCCGAGTGCCGTGCGCAGGGCGATGGGGGCCAGTGGAGCGAGCCTGGCACGCAACGGGCGTGCGGGAGCGTCGAGTTCGGCCTCGACACCGAGCAGCTCGCCGGTCTCCGGGTCGTCCAGGTGCGGGACGGGCGCGGTGCCGCGCAGTCGGCGGGCCCACGCGCGCAGCCGCTCGGCCTCGGTGTCGTCGGGAGCGGCGAGGGCGGCCTCCGCTCGGACCACGAGCCGTTCCAGGGCGCGCCGGGACGCGGAGCGGGCTCCGGTGGAGAGCAGGCACTGCCAGGCGGCGTGCACGGCGGCGGCCGCGGCGGCGCGGCTCCCGGCGCGGTCGTCGTCGGTGCCGCGCGTCCCGGCGTACGCGGCGGCGGCATGGAGCGCGTGAGCGGTGGCCCGACGCTCGGGCCCGTGCGGCCGTACGAGAGCGGGCGCCATGCCGACCAGCCAGGCCCAGGCTCCCGCGCAGACGGCGAGCGCCAGGTGTCCGGGGACCTGGCCGGGGGTCTGCGGCGCGAACAGGGAGGCGGAGCTGATGAAGGTGAGGACGACGTGGCCGGGCGGGCCGAGGCGGGTGGCGTCGCACAGCACCTTCTGCACGGCGGCCAGCAGCGCGCCGACGGTGACGAGGACGACGGCGTCCGTGGTGAGCGACGCCGTGACCAGGGCGACGGCGAGACCGCCGAGCATGCCGAGGACCACCCCGGCCAGGACTCGCGCCCGGGCGGCGTACGGGCGGTTGTGGGCGTACAGCGCGCACAGGGAACCGGCCATCGTGTACATCGCCAGGTCGAGGCGGTCGAACGCGAGCAGCGTGAGGTTGGGCGGGGCGACCGCGGCGACGACGCTCAGGGCGGGCTTGAACCAGATGTCGGAGGGTCTGCCCAGCCGCAGCACCCCGGCGAGCGGGAGGCGGCGTACGCGTACGAGGGGTGACAGGGGGGACGCACTGCTCATGGGGAGAACTTTAACAGGTGTTTTACTCGTAAAGTGTCGACCGTGGAGATCATCCCCCTCGGGCTGGCTCCCGGCAGGCCGCCGCGCGCCGTGCACCGTGGAGGACGCGCTGTCCGCCGTCGAGGCGAGGGCCTGCGGTGCACCCCGCACGCTCCCCCGCGTACACCCTTGCGCTCGCTTGCGCACCGGGCGGCACGGGCATGCCCTGACCGACTGTCCGACACCGTCGAAGGGGGAGGTGCGCGGTGCACGGACCGGTTTCGTCCGGCTGGCCGCTCGTCGCGCTGTGCACGGCGACCGGCGCGTACTGCCTGCTGCGGATGCGCAGCCCGGTCGACGAGCAGCGCCGAGCGGCGGGCGGCGAGGCCCTCATGGGTTTCGGCATGGCCGCGATGGCCGTCCCGGCGGCCGTGGCCTCTTGGCCGCGCTGGACCTGGCTGGTGTACGCGGCCGTCTTCGGCACGGCCGCGGTCCACGCGCTGTGGGCCGCCCGGGAAAGCGCCCGTCATCTGCACCACCTGGTGGGAGCCCTCGCGATGGCCTACATGGGCGGGGTGATGGCCGCGTCCCCCTCGGTACAGGAGCACGGCGGACACGGCGGGTCCGGAGCCCCCCTGGTGACGGGGATGCTCCTGCTGTACTTCGCCGGATACGTGCTGTGGTCCGGCACCGGACTGCTGCCGGTCACCGGCACGGCCGGGGCGCCGCCCGGGACGAGCGCCGCGTCCCCGGCCCGGCGCGGCACCGCCGGCTGGGGCGACCGGCCCGAACTGGCGCGGGCGTGCCGGCTGTCGATGGGGATCGCCATGGTGGCCATGCTGCTGACGCTCTGAACCCCACGCCGCCCGCCCGTCGGCGCCGCCGGACCGACGGACATGTGCGGGCCCCGCGGCATCCGGGCGGACCCGTCCGGTGGGCCGTACTCCCCCGTGGTGTGCGTCACTTGGCGCGGCAGCCCGTATCCTCCGGCGGTTCCCGCTCATAGGCTTCGCCCCATGATGGTCCCCGTGGCTCTGCTGCTGCTCGGCGCCCTGGCCGCCGTCGCCGCTCCACGGCTGCTCGCCCGGGCCGACTGGACCGACCGGGAACCGGTGGTCGCCCTGTGGATGTGGCAGTGCGTGGTGGCCGCCGTCCTGCTGTGCTGCGTGCTGTCGATGACCCTGAGCGCCGCCGCCGCATGGGCGGCCGTGCGGGGCCATGTGTTCGCCCCCGCGCCGCATTCCGTCGTGGACGCCTACGCCCTGGGCACGGGCGGTCCCTGGGCCGCGACGACCGCGCTGGTGCTCGCGGGCGGAGGTGTGTGGACCGCGGCGATGCTGACCCGCGAGATCGCTCGGGCCGCCGCGCACCGTCGGCGCAGCCGCGCCGAACTCCTCGACCGCGCGCCGCTGTTGCCCGGCGAGACGACCGGCAGTGAGCGCTTGGTGGTCCTGGAGGGCGAGCGCCCGGACGCCTGGTGGCTGCCCGGCGCGGCGCCCCGACTCGTCATCACGACGGCCGCGTTGCAGCGCCTCCAGGGACGCCGGCTGGACGCCGTACTCGCCCACGAGCAGGGACACGCGCGGGCACGCCACGACTGGCTGCTGCACTGTTCGGCCGCGCTGGCCAACGGGTTCCCGCAGGTACCGGTCTTCGCCGCGTTCCGCGACGAGATGCACCGTCTGGTCGAACTCGCCGCCGACGACATGGCGTCCCGCCGCTTCGGCCGCCTCAGCATCGCGCTCGCGCTGGTCGAACTCAACGAGGACCGCGGCGTGTTCGGTCCCGGTCCCGCTCCGCACGCCCAGGTCCCGCAGCGCGTGCACCGCCTCCTCACCCCTGCGGCCCGGCTCACGGCGGCGCGCCGGCTGCGGCTGACGGCGGCCGGAGCACTGGTGCCGGTGATTCCCGTACTGATCGCGTTCGTACCGGGCCTGCGGGCGCTCGGATAGCGAGACCGGGGCCTCGGGTACCGCCGATCCGTGGATCTGCCTGACGCCCGCGGGTGCCGCGCGCCTGCCGGTCCGCCGGCCCCTCGCCGCCCCGCCGGGTCGCACCAGGTCGCACCGCCCTCCGCCGGCATGCGTCCGCGTGCGTCGCCCCCTCGATCGCATCGCGGCGGGTGGGTACGGGATCACATGCCGGACATCGGCGAGGATCGGTGTATGCACAACCCGTCCGCCGGCTCCCCCGCCCGTACGCCGGCCCCGCGGGCCGCGGTCATGGCCGCGGTCCCGCTCGCCGTCGCCTCCCTGGTGCTCCTGCTGCTGGTCGCGTCCTCCTGGCAGCCGCTGCTCGACCTCGACGGCGACATCTCACGCACCACACATCGCCGGGCGGTCGAGGACGCGGGCACCACTCGGGCCTTCCGCGTGCTGACCGACTGGGTGTGGGATCCGACGACGATGCGCATCCTGTGCGTGGCCGTGATCCTCTGGCCGGTGCTGAGGCACTCCGCCTGGCGGACGGCCCTGTGGCTGGCGGCCACCTGCGCGGCGGGCACCCTGCTGCAACAGAGCGTCAAGGCGGCCGTGGACCGCCCTCGGCCGGTGTGGCCCGACCCCGTGGACTCCGCCCACTACTCCGCCTTCCCTTCCGGTCACGCCCTCACGGCCACCTTGGTGTGCGGGCTGCTGCTGTGGCTGCTGCACCGGTACGGTGCCGGGCGCGCCCTGTGGTGGGCCGGGTTCGTCCTCGCGCTGATCTCCGTCGCGGGCGCCGGGCTCACGCGCGTCTGGCTGGGCGTCCACTGGCCCTCGGACGTCCTGGGCGGCTGGCTCTTCGGAGGGCTCCTGGTCGCGCTCGGGGTGCTGGCGCACCACCGCTGGGTCGAGCCGTCCGGGCCCGAACCCCTCGGCCCGCCCCCGGGTCCGACGGCCGGGCGGTCCTGACGACCTCGCCGAGGTGTGGGCGGACCGCGACCGCAGCGCCGAACTGCACCGGGCCGCGTACACCGGCGTCTGCCATCAGGTTCCGCTGCCCGATCCCCGGTTGTACGACGCCCTGCACGACCGGCACCGCACGCCGGCGGCCTGGACCGCCTGCCCCGACGACCGTGACGTGCCGGCGAGGCTGCGTGAGCGGGGCGTCGCCGTGGGCGTGGTCAGCAACATCGGCTGGACCTGCGGCCGGTCTTCCGCGAGCGGCAGGTGGTCCACGAAGTGCGCCCGGCAGCCGGGCACCGCGGCGCCGCCGTCGGCCCGTCGGTCGTCCCGGTGGCTCACCGCCCGGCGGGACTGCGTCCGGTACTCGACCTGCTCGACTGACCGGCGGCGCGGGCGAACCGGCCGGCTGACCGGCGCGCGGACAGCTCAGTGCGGACGGCTCAGTGCGGACGGCTCAGTTCGGACGGCTCAGTTCTG
Organism: Streptomyces sp. NPDC043867; assembly: GCF_056435845.1. Taxonomy (NCBI): domain Bacteria; kingdom Bacillati; phylum Actinomycetota; class Actinomycetes; order Kitasatosporales; family Streptomycetaceae; genus Streptomyces; species Streptomyces sp. NPDC043867. The sequence continues at coordinate 213,034 of NZ_JBWKDS010000002.1, forward strand.
ATAGCCCTCGACCTGCGAGGAAGGACGCACCTGCGCGTCGTCCGGGTTCTCTCCGAACTCGGTCTTCGCGCGACGCTGGCGCAGCAGGTCCCAGCAGCGGTCGAGTTCGCGCTCCAGCTGTTCCAGCCGCTGGTTCTCCGTGGCGCTGTCGATCTGTCCGGAGGCGAGGGCGTCACGCAGGCGCCGTTCGTCGTCCACCATCGTCGTGATCCTGGCCAGGATCTCTTCCTGATCCATGTCCGTATCGCCTCCTCGGCCCCCCGTGCCCACTGTAGGGACGGTTCACCGGCGCTGCGACAGATGGCCGCGCGCGTCCGCCCTGGACGATCCCCCGCGTCGCCCAGGGCGGACGGCAGCCCGGACGGGACCCGCGAGGGGTCTTGGCCGGACGCGTTGAGTATAGTTGGCTGGCAGCCAGTCAACGCAGGAGTTACAGCATGTCCCCGCGCAGCGCCTCGGTCAATGAAGAGTTGCGGCGGCGTTCCCGGGAGCGGCTTCTGCAGGCGGCCGTGGAACTGGTCCGCGAGCGTGGCTACGACGCGACGACGCTCGGCGACATCGCGGATCGCGCGGGTTCGGCGCGGGGCCTGGTGTCGTACTACTTCCCGGGCAAGAGACAGCTCCTGCAGTCGGCGGTCCACCGGCTGATGCACCGGACGCTGGAGGAGGCGCTGGAGCGGGAACCGCGCACCGAGGACGGGCGGGAGCGGATGGCCCGGGCGATCGACGCCGTCCTGGGCCTCACCCGGGACCATCCCGTCCTCATGCGGCAGCACATGGCGGGGATCCTGCAGGCCGAGGGCTTCGTGCAGTGCCCGGAGCAGCAGCGTCTCGCCGAGCTGCTGCGGGAGACGGTCGCCCGTCACGGCTCGCCGGACGCCGCCTCCGACTATCCGATGCTGCGGGCGCTGCTGATGGGCGCGGTGTTCGCGGCTCTGGTGCCGGGTGTCCCGATGCCGGTACCGGTCCTGCGGGCCGAGCTGTTCAAGCGCTACGGCCTGGACCGGACGATGGGCATCCCGCCGGAAGCCGAGGCATCCGGCGGGATCGGCGACGAGGACCTGTCACGGTTCTTCGCGACGGAGAGCCGCGACTCGTCCGGGCCGGCAGGTCAGTCGAAGTAGTCCGGCTGGGTCTGGACGTTGAGCTCGTCGAGCCGGATCCGCTTCGCCGGGTCCGTGCGCCGGTCGCTGAGCTTCAGCACGTCGAAGCCCTTGGCGATGTCGTTCGAGTAGATGTAGCCGTTGTAGTAGTACGCGGACCAGGAACCGCCGGTCGCCAGGGTGGTGGTGGACAGCGGGCCGCGCTCGAAGTAGGCGATCTCCTTCGGGTTCGCGGAGTCCGTGAAGTCCCAGACGGAGACGCCGCCCTGGTACCAGGCCTGGACCATGAGGTCCTTGCCCTTGACCGGGATGAGCGAGCCGTTGTGGGCCACGCAGTTCTCGGTGTCGGCCTGGTGGCGCGGGATCTTGTAGTAGCCCTTGAAGACGAGCTTGCGGTGGTCGCCCCGGCCGACGATGTCGTAGATGCCGTCGGCACCCCGGTTCGGACCGATGGCCGCGTTGCAGGTGGCCGCGCCGCCGCCGCCCAGCTCGTCGGTGAAGACGACCTTGTCGGCCTTCTGGTTGAAGGTCGCCGAGTGCCAGAACGCGAAGTTCACGTTGTCCTGGACCTGGTCGATGACCTTCGGGTTCTCCGGGTCCTCGATGGAGAACAGGATCCCGTCGCCCATGCAGGCGCCGGCCGCGAGGTCCTTGGAGGGCAGCACGGTGATGTCGTGGCAGCCGGTGGTCTTCGAGACCCCCGGGTTGGTGGGCGCGCCCGGGTTGCCGCCGCCGTCGGGTCCCTCACCGGGGAAAAGGACGGGGAAGTTGACCACGGCGGCCTTCTCGGGGGCCTTGCGCGGCACCTTGATCACCGTGATGCCGTCGTGCGGGGGCTGGCAGTCGGGGAAGGCCGCGTTCGGCGAGTACGAGGAGACGTAGATGTAGACGTTCCTGCGCTCGGGCACCAGCGTGTGGGTGTGCGAGCCGCAGGCGGTCTCGACGGCGGCGACGTACTTCGGGTTGGCCTTGTCGCTGATGTCGAAGACCTTCATGCCCTCCCACGAGGACTTCTCGGTCGCCGGCTGCGTGGTGCTGTTGCAGGAGTTGTCGCTGCGCGAGGAGTCCGTCGACAGGAACAGCAGGTCCCCGGAGACGGTGATGTCGTTCTGCGAGCCGGGGCAGAGCACCTGCGCGACCGTCCTGGGCGCCCTCGGGTTCCGGATGTCGAAGATGCGGAAGCCGTCGTAGTTGCCGGCGAACGCGTAGTGGCCCTGGAACGCCAGGTCCGAATTGGTTCCGGCGAGGGTTTCCTTGGGGATGTTGACGAGGTGCTCGATGTTGTCGGAGTGGACGATCTCGTCCTGTCCGGGTATCTCACCGGCTGCGATGTCCGCCTTGACCTCGGCGGCCTCGCTGCTGGAGACCTTCTTCTGTGCGGCGGGGCCGTCCCCGGGGTCGGGGGTCGCGGCCGCCGGGCCGGCCGTGAGCAGCGCGGCCAGGAGTCCGGCCGCGGACGCCGCAACTCCGAGGCGTCTGCGCCGCGTTCGGGGATTGTTCAACAGGGTCACTGTGCCCTCCCTAGTCGCCGTTCGGATTCGAACGGCACGGACCCCCGCAGTATCGTCTTCATCATGCACAGATCAACAGATGGCAACGGACCCTTAACAAAAGTTCCTGATCACCCGGATGCCGAAGCGTGCTAGGACGGACCTCGGCACCCGAGGGGTGTCCGTCAATGCCCGGGCCACAGGAGGTCGTTGTGCTCGTTCGCCGTAGGTCCCGCACATACCTGGTCAGGGCGTCGCTGGCGGCTGCCGTACTCGTACTCGCGGGCTGCGACGCGGACTCACCGGATTCCGCCGCCAAGTCCCCTGCGGGGACCGGCCCTTCGGTGATCGCCCCCGGAAAGCCCGGGGAGGCCGCCGAAACCCTCTCCGCCGAGGACGCGCGCAAGCAGAACTCCGGCGACGGCGCCCCCAACTCGGCGGACATCTCCTACGCGCGCATGATGATCGAGCACCACACCCAGGCCCTGGAGATGACGGAACTCGCGCCCCAGCGGGCGGCGTCGGGCAAGGTGCGGCGGCTCGCCGAGCGGATCACGGCGGCGCAGCAGCCGGAGATCGCGGTCATGAAGAGCTGGTTGAAGAAACACGGCGGGGCGCCGAAGAGTCCGGAGCACCAGCACGGGGCCATGCCGGGCATGGCGACCGAGGCGCAGCTGAAGAAGTTGCGGGCGGCCCACGGGAAGATGTTCGACGAACTCTTCCTCAAGCTGATGATCACCCATCACGACGGGGCGATCACGATGGCCACCGACGTGAAGGCGCAGGGCAACAACGGCCAGATCGAGGAGATGGCGGACGACGTGATCGCGCAGCAGACGAGCGAGATCAGCCGGATGCGCGACATGTGAGTCGGCACCGGCCGCGCCGGGCGGCGTCGGTCACCCGGGCGGCGCCGAGGGTCGGCTCAGCGGCGCGCGTGACGTGGCGTCAGGAATCCCGCGTCACGGGCGCCGGCGATCAGCCGGAGTGCGTGTCGGCGGCTGTGCCCGGTCGCGCACATGACCGCGAGAACCGGGTCCGTGCCGGCCTTCTGGGCCGCGCGGTACTCCTCCGCGATCAGACGCCGACCCTCCGTCCCCCGCGGCCAGAGGGGCCGGGCGCGACGCGGGGACCGCGGGCAGCCGTCGGACGCCCCGGCACCGCACGCCTCGTAGAGCGGACCCTCGATCCACTCGGCGAGCACCGCCAGATCGTCGAGGGACAGCGGCGGGCAGGCCCGCACGTCCTCGACAAAGACGCCCTCCTCGGACACCACCGCGAGGACGTCGATCCGGGCGCCGTCGCCGAAGCCGAGGCGCACGTCGAACCACGACGTCCGGCTCTCGTTTTCCCGCACTTCCCACGCGGGCCGCACGGACACCGCACCATCCGGTCGATCACGATCAGAAAGATTAAGAAAGGATGCTTCCAGCACATACGCAACGTAACCGCATGATCACATTCAATGCGAATAGGCACGCGTGCGGACAGGGGGCTCCGTACCCCGACGGCGCAGCCCGGCCCCCGGGGCGCGCCCCCTCCCGCCGGACGCCGCCCGGTGCCATGCTGGAACCACCAGCGATCTCCTCGGACCGTTCGACGTCGCAAGGGAGTTCCGCCGTGCTGAATGTCGCCGTCGTCGGCTCGGGGCCCAGCGGGGTCTACACCGCCCAGAGTCTCGTCCAGCAGAGCGTGCTGCCGGCCGTCCGCGTGGACGTCCTCGACCGGCTGCCCTGCCCCTACGGCCTGGTGCGCTACGGGGTGGCACCCGACCACGAGAAGATCAAGTCCCTGCAGAACAATCTGCGCACGGTCCTGGAGGACGAGCGCGTCCGGTTCCTCGGCGGGGTCCAGGTCGGACCGGGCGGACTGCCCGCCGACCGGTTGCGCGAGCTCTACCACGCGGTCGTCTACTGCGTCGGCGCCGCCACCGACCGCCACCTCGGCATCCCGGGCGAGGACCTGCCCGGCAGCTGGTCGGCCACCGAGTTCGTGTCCTGGTACAGCGCCCATCCCGACGCCGCAGCCGGCGACTTCGTGGCCGGCGCGCGCCGGGCCGTCGTCATCGGCGTCGGGAACGTCGCCGTCGACGTGACGCGGATACTGGCCCGCGGCACCGCCGAGCTGAGCACCACGGACATACCCCACGCGGCGCTCAGCGCCCTGGCCGCCAGCGAGATCGCGGAGATCGACATGGTGGGCCGGCGCGGCCCCTCCCAGGCCCGTTTCACCACCAAGGAGCTTCGCGAGCTGGGTGCGCTGCCCGACGTCGATGTGCTCGTCGATCCGCGGGAGCTGGCCCTGGACCCCGGGTACGCCGACCCTGCGGGGCTGCCTGCCGCGAACCGCCGCAACGTCGAGGTGATGCGGGGCTGGGCCGCCGCGCCGCCCGCGACCCGATCGCGGAGGATCCGGCTGCGCTTCTTCCTGCGCCCGGTGGAACTCCTCGCCGTCGGCGGGCGGGTGGGCGCCGTGCGGTTCGAGCGGACGGTGCCGGACGGGCAGGGCGGGGTGACGGGCACGGGCCGGTACGAGGACATCGAGGCGCAGTTGGTGCTGCGCTCGGTGGGCTATCGCGGAGTACCGCTGGAGGGGCTGCCGTTCGACGCAGCGCGCGGCACGGTGCCGCACCTCGCGGGCCGGGTCCTGCGGGACGGCGCCGTCGCTCCCGGCGAGTACGTGGCGGGCTGGATCAAGCGGGGGCCGACCGGTGTCATCGGCACCAACCGCCCCTGCGCCAAGGAGACGGTGGCCTCGCTGCTGGAGGACGCGCCGCTGCTCGTACGGCGGAACGTGCCCGGGGATCCGCTCGCGGCGCTGCGGGCGGCCGGGGTGGCCCCGGTGGAGTGGACCGGGTGGCAGGCGATCGAGCGCGCCGAGGCGGAGCTCGGTGCGTCCCTCGGGCGGGGCGTCGTCAAGCTCCCCGACTGGGCGGCGCTGCTGGCGGCCGCCCGGGCGGCGGGTTCCTAGGGCCTGTCCGACCATTCCCGCCGTCGCCCGGAGGGCCCGGTGCGCCGGGGCGCAGTACTCAGCCGCCGCCCAGCCGGGCCGCCTGTCGGGCGGCCGCGGCGAGGACGCTGTCCAGGAGGCCGGGGAACAGCGCGTCCAGATCGTCCTGGCGCAGCTCGTTCATCTTGGCCGTGCCCCGGTAGACCTGGCGGATCACTCCGCTCTCACGCAGCACCCGGAAGTGGTGGGTGGTCGTGGACTTGGTGACCGGCAGGTCGAAGCGCGAACAGGAGAGCTCACCGCCGTCGGCGGCGAGCTCGCGCACGACCCGGAGCCGCATCGGGTCGGACAGCGCGTGCAGCACGCTCTCCAGCCGGATCCCCTCGTTCGCGGGGTGCGGGAGATCGCGGCTGCTGCCTGCGGGGGCGGCGGTGGTCACGGCTGCTCCAGTTCGTCGGGGCGGGACGCACGTCCGGCGACGTCCGCGGAGTGGGACCCACCGGCCCCATAGTACGAGGACTCTCGTAGTTTGACATCTCCCGTACTACGATGCTTATCGTACGAGCTGTATCTGCCTCCGCGACGAATGGAGTCCGCCGTGAGCGCGCTCTTCGAGCCCTTCACCCTGCGCGATCTGACCATCCCGAACCGGGTGTGGATGCCCCCGATGTGCCAGTACTCGGCCGCGCCAGACGGTCCCGACGCGGGCGCCCCGAACGACTGGCACTTCTCCCACTACGCCGCTCGCGCGGCCGGCGGCACGGGCCTGATCGTCGTCGAGGCGACGGCCGTCTCCCCCGAGGGCCGGATCAGCCCGTACGACCTCGGCATCTGGAACGACACGCAGGCCGAGGCCTTCCGCCGGATCACGCGGTTCCTCACCGCGCAGGGCACCGTACCCGGGATCCAGCTCGCGCACAGCGGCCGCAAGGCGTCCACCGACCGCCCCTGGAAGGGCGGCGCGCCGGTCGGCGCCGACGCCCACGGCTGGCAGCCTCTCGCGCCGAGCGCGCTCGCCTTCGACGAGAAGCACCCCGTTCCCACCGAGCTGACCGTCCCCCGGATCCACGAGATCACCGGGCAGTTCGCCGACGCGGCCCGGCGCGCCCTCGCCGCGGGCTTCGAGATCGCCGAGATCCACGGCGCCCACGGCTATCTGATCAACGAGTTCCTCTCCCCGCACTCCAACCACCGCACCGACGCCTACGGCGGCTCGTACGAGAACCGCACACGGTTCGCGCTGGAGGTCGTGGACGCCGTGCGCGAGGTGTGGCCGGACGACAAGCCGCTGTTCTTCCGCGTCTCCGCGACGGACTGGCTCGAGGACGGCGGCTGGACCGCGGACGACACCGTGCGCTTCGCCACGCAGTTGCACGAGCACGGCGTGGACCTCCTCGACGTGTCGACCGGCGGCAACGCCTCCGGCGTGCGTATTCCGGTCGGCCCGGGCTACCAGGTGCCCTTCGCCGCGCGGGTGAGGGCGGAGACGCCGATGCCGGTCGCCGCCGTCGGTCTCATCACCGGCACCGAGCAGGCCGAGAAGATCGTCGCCAACGGCGAGGCCGACGCGGTGCTGCTGGGCCGTGAGCTGCTGCGCAATCCGTCCTTCGCCCGCCTCGCGGCCCGCGAACTCGGCGCCGAGGTGCACGTACCCGACCAGTACCACCGTTCCGTCTAGACACCGCCCCGGCGGGCGGCCACGGCACGCACCGGTGGCCTCGGTTGCCTCGGTTGCCACGACGTCCTCGCGGACGTGCGGTCTCTGCGGGGGCGGGTTTGCGGCGAGGCGGTGGCGGGCGGTTGGGGGGCGGGTTTGCGGCGAGGCGGTGGCGGGCGTTGCGGGGTGCGGGCCCGGGGGTGAGGGGGCTGCGGGCGGGGGCGCGGGCTCAGCTCGTCTTGCGGCCCCACAGGGGGCCGAACCGCTGCCACTCCACGTCCCACTGCTCCATGCGCCGCCGCTCCAGCCGCCCGCGGACCAGGCGGCCGGCCGCGAAGGGCACGCTCGCCGCCCCCGCCCCGACGAGGAAGCCGACCAGCGAGGCCCGCAGCCGTGCCTGGGACGCGGAGACGGGCTGGGCGACCAGCCGGCCGGCGCGGTCCGTCCACACGGTGACCGCGGTGCCGGCCGCGCTGCCGGACTCGACCCGCGCCTGTCCGGTGTGCGCGGCGCCGTCGGGCGCCGTCCAGCGCACCTTCCCCCACACCCGGTCGGCACCGTAGGAGGTGGCGGCGGACCTCAGACGTGGCGCGTCCTCCGTGACCGTCGCCGTGACCGGACGCCACTCGACGCGTTCCCGGGCCAGACCGCTCTCGACGGACCGCGCCATCGCCAGACCCGTGAACACCCCGCACAGCACGGTGAGGGTCCAGGCGACGAGCAGAAGCCATGCCTCCAGGACGTCGCCGGGACGTCGCAACGAGTTGCGTCGCCAGCGCCACAACCACACCTTCGAACCACGGAATGCCGTCACCGGGGCATCCTCCTCATGGGCTTCGGGACATGCCGGACCGCCCACCCGTACGGGAGCCGACTCGTCGATGCTCATACGGATGCTCCGAGTCGGCCCCCTCATGCCTGTCCGCGCCCCCCTCCTCGGGACGGCGGAGGCCCGGAAGGGGCCGCTGTGCGCCCGGGCAGCCGGCGAGGACCCCGACACCACGCTCTGACCTGCGGGAACACTGGTCCGGGGGTGACTGTCAGTGCCGGGGTGCAGACTGACCGGTGCTGGGACAACGACGTCGCGGAGGTGGTCGGCATGGCCGACGTACTGCTCACCGTAGGTACACGCAAGGGACTCTTCGTAGGCCGCCGCCGGGGCGGCACCTGGGAGTTCGACGAGAGTCCGTACTTCAACGCGCAGGCCGTCTACTCGGTCGCCATCGACACCCGCGGCGAGACACCCAGGCTGCTCGCCGGAGGGGACAGCGCGCACTGGGGCCCGTCCGTGTTCCACTCGGACGACCTCGGCCGCACCTGGACCGAACCAACCCAGCCGGCCGTCAAGTTCCCCAAGGACACCGGGGCTTCGCTGGAGCGGGTCTGGCAGCTGCACCCGGCGGCCGCCGAGCCGGACGTGGTGTACGCGGGCACGGAACCGGCCGCGCTGTACCGCTCCGAGGACCGGGGCGAGACCTTCGAGCTCGTACGTCCGTTGTGGGAGCACCCCACCCGCTCGAAGTGGGTGCCGGGCGGCGGCGGCGAAGGACTGCACACCATCCTCACCGACGGGCGCGACCCGCAGGCCGTGACGGTGGCCGTGTCCACCGCCGGTGTGTTCCGCACCGCCGACGGCGGCGCGAGCTGGACGCCGTCCAACTCCGGGGTCTCCGCGGTGTTCCTGCCGGATCCCGACCCGGAGTTCGGCCAGTGCGTGCACAAGGTCGCGCGGGACGCGGTGGACCCGGACCGGCTGTACCTGCAGAACCACTGGGGTGTTTACAGAAGCGACGACTCGGGGGCGCACTGGACGGATATCGGCGCGGGGCTGCCGTCCACGTTCGGGTTCGCGGTGGCCGCTCATCCGCATCGCGGGGACACGGCGTACGTCTTCCCGATCAACGCCGACGCGGACCGGGTCCCGGCCGACCGGCGGTGCCGGGTCTTCCGGACCGCGGACGCGGGCACGAACTGGGAGCCCCTCACGGCCGGCCTCCCGGACGGCGACCACTACGGCACTGTGCTGCGCGACGCCCTGTGCACCGACGACGCGGACCCGGCCGGAGTGTACTTCGGCAATCGCAACGGCGAAGTGTTCGCCTCCTCCGACGACGGCGACAGCTGGCGGCAGTTGGCCTCGCATCTGCCGGACGTGCTGTGCGTACGGGCGGCGGTGGTGGACTGACCGGCCGCGGTCCGCGAGTCACGGGCGGCGACGTGGCAGGGGCGGCGACGTGGCAGGGGCGGCCACCGCACCCAAGTGAGGGGCCGTCATGTCAGCGGGGTGTGGGGCCGGCACGCGGAGGCGGGGCGGGCCGAGCAGGCGGTCCCGTGCCGCATGCCGGCCGCCGCGGCCCGTCCCCGCCGGTCTCGTCGCCCCCGGAGCCCTCGCCGGTCGTCTCCGGTCACCCTTCGGCCACCGGTTGATCGCCGCTGCCCGTACGGCAGTAGGGTGACGCCCGTGGCACCACGACCGTTGCACGAAATTGTCGAAGCGGGCTGGGCGAAAGCCCTGGAACCCGTCGCCGGGCGGATCGCCGAGATGGGTGACTTCCTGCGCGCGGAGATCGCCTCGGGACGCACCTACCTCCCGGCCGGACCGAACGTCCTGCGCGCCTTCCAGCAGCCCTTCGACGAGGTCCGCGTCCTCATCGTCGGGCAGGATCCCTATCCCACCCCGGGGCACGCGGTGGGGCTGTCGTTCTCGGTCGCGCCCGAGGTGCGGCCGCTGCCCGGCAGCCTGATCAACATCTTCCGCGAACTCACCACCGACCTGGGGCTTCCGCAGCCTTCCAACGGTGACCTCACGCCCTGGACACAGCAGGGGGTCCTGCTGCTCAACAGGGCGCTCACCACGGCTCCGCGCAGCCCCGCGGCCCACCGCGGCAAGGGCTGGGAAGAGGTCACCGAACAGGCGATACGGGCGCTGGCGGCCCGCGGACGGCCGCTGGTGTCGATCCTCTGGGGCCGCGACGCCCGCAATCTGCGTCCGCTCCTCGGGGACCTCCCGTCGATCGAGTCCGCGCACCCCTCCCCGATGTCGGCCGACCGGGGTTTCTTCGGCTCCCGCCCCTTCAGCCGCGCGAACGACCTGTTGACCAAGCAGGGCGCCCAGCCGGTGGACTGGCGACTGCCGTGACACCGCCCGGCCCGCTGTCCGGCGTCCTCGCCGTGGACTCGGGGGGCTCCGGGGTGCGGGCCGCGCTCGGTGTCCCCGCCGGCCGCGGCACCGCCCGCCCCGCGCCGCTGACGTCCGAGGAGCCGGTACGCACGGGTCCCCGTGGCATCGACGCGGGACATCTGCTGGAGCAACTGCTGCCGATGGCACGGCGGCTGATGGCCGACGCCGGTGTCGGTGAACTCGGGGCCGTCGCTCTCGGCGCCGCCGGTTTCGCCACCCTCGGTGCCGATCTGCGCGCCGTGCTGCCGTCCGCCCTGCACCGTGAACTGGGCGTACGACGCGTGGTGTTGGCCGCCGACGCCGTCACCGCGTACACGGGCGCTCTCGGCCGGCAGCCGGGCGCGGTGATCGCCGCGGGCACGGGCATGATCGCCATCGGTACGGACCTGACGAGCTGGCGCAGGGCCGACGGCTGGGGTCATCTGCTCGGCGACTGCGGCGGCGGGGCCTGGATCGGGCGCGCCGGCCTGGAGGCGGCCGTCCGGGCCTTCGACGGGCGGCGCGGGGGTTCGGCGCCCCTGCTGGCCCGCGCGGAGGAGATGCTCGGGCCGGTGCCGGAGCTGCCGGGCCGGCTGTACGCGCGGGCCGACCGGGCCGCGGTGCTGGCCTCGTTCGCTCCCGAGGTCGCCGCCTGCGCGGGCGCCGACCCGGTGGCGGCGGGGATCCTGCGGGCGGCGGCCCGGTACATGGCGGAGTCCGCTGCCGCCGTCTGTCCGGACGGCCGCGAGGCGCCGGTCGCCCTCACCGGAGGCCTGTTCAAGATGGGCGAACCGCTCCTCGTACCGCTGCGCGCGGAGTTGGCGGAGCAACTGCCGCACGCCCGCGCGGTGCCGGCCGCCGGCGACCCCCTGCACGGCGCCATGCTCATCGCCGTCGACCTGGCCCACGGCGAACTCGCGCTCGCGCGCGACGAACGCATGCTGCACGTCGTGACCGAGAAGACCGGTTGACCGGCTTCACCCGGGTGTGCGAGGACAATCCGCCGGACGAAACCGGACAGTCGCGGCAGGCGCGTCAAGTCGCACACCGGTGATCATTTCTCATCCGTACGCAACTCATGCGACAAAAGCGGACGGATACCGCTCACCTGCACCCTCCCCGAACAGGGGAGCCCAGGAAACCAGTAACATGCGGCGCCATGAGCTCCCCCACTGGGCCCGCGTCCGGCCTGCCCGTACGAATGCCGCGACCCCGCCAGCCAGGGCGGCACCGCCGCCCGGAACCCCTGGCGGCTCCCGAGGGCGCGCCCGCGCTCGTCCTCGCGCTGCCGGGCACTCCCAGTGCCGCCACGCGCAGCCTTGCCGAGGAGGTCGTGAGCATCGCCCGCTCCGAGCTCCCCGGCCTCGACGCCCGCATCGGGTACCTGGACGGCGACGACGCCGAGTTCCCCACCCTGCAGTCCGTGCTCGGCCGTGCCGCCGGTGAGCGCACCGCCCGCTTCGAGCAGGCGCGCGCCGCCGGGGCGGACGTGGCCGAGCCCGACGGCCCCGTGGCCGTCGTGGTGCCGCTGCTCGCCGGTCCGGACAACGCCCTGCTGCGCCGGATCCGCCAGGCCGTCATGGAGAGCCGGGTCGCGGCCGATCTGACGGACGTGCTCGGGCCGCACCCGCTGCTCGCCGAGGCGCTGCACGTGCGGCTGTCCGAGGCGGGTCTGGCGCGCGCCGACCGGGCCCGGCTGTTCACGGTGGCGACCGCCGCGGACGGCATCATCCTCGCGTCGGTGGGCGGCGAGGAGGCCGTGCAGGCGGCCGGGATCACCGGCATGCTGCTGGCCGCGCGGCTCGCGGTGCCGGTGATGGCCGCCGCGCTCGACGAGGAGGGCTCGATCGCGGCCATCGCCGAGCAGCTGCGTTCCTCCGGTTCCCAGCAGCTGGCGCTCGCCCCGTACCTGATCGGTCCCGAGCTGGACCCGGGGCTGCTCGAGGAGGCCGCCAAGGAGGCGGGCTGCTCCGCCGCCGAGGCGCTCGGCCCGTACCCGGCGATCGGCAAGCTCGCGCTCGCCAAGTACACGACGGCGCTGGGCATCGCCCCGCAGCAGCCGCAGGGCGCGCCGGTCCGCTAGGGCCTGTCGTTTGGATCATGCCGGCGTCGCGGGGTCTGGCACGCACATCTGCGGCGTTGTCGTCGGTCGCCGACGCTCCGCGTCGACTCCCTCCTCCGCCTTGCAGCTGCACGCGCCAGACCCCGCTCGGGCCGGTCAGGACGAACCGTCGGTCACAGCCAGCCTGATCCAAACGACAGGCCCTAGACCTGTCCGGCCGGCGCGCTCGCGGAAGCCGTTGGCAGGGCGCACACCGCACTTCGGACGCCGAAAGGGCCCGTTTCCACGGAAACGGGCCCTTCGCCGTGCGGGAGGTGACGCCGGAGAGCGGTTCCGCGGTTCAGCCGAACACCACGCAGGACGCCGCGGGCGCCTGGATCGAGCCGCCCTTGCGCAGCATCCCCGTGACGGGGTCCACAGCGAACCAGGTCACGTCCCCGGAGCGTTCGTTGGCGACGTGGAGGAAGCGCCCCGAGGGGTGGAGGGCGAGGGCGCGCGGCCAGGTGCCGCCGCACGGGACCGTCGCGACGAGTCGCAGCTCCTCTCCGTCGAGCGCGAGCACCGAGATCACGTCCTCGCCGCGGACGGCGGTCCACACGAACCGGCCGTCGGGCGAGACGACGATGCCCGACGGGAAGGCGTCGCCGTCCGGGGAACCCGGCAGCACGGAGGTCTCGCCGAGGGGCCGCAGCGCCCCCTCGGCGGCGTCCCAGCGGCAGACGGTCACGGTGGGCGCGAGTTCGTTCGCGAGGTACGCGTGCTCGCCGCGCGGATGGAACGCCAGGTGGCGGGGGCCGCAGCCGGGCCGCAGCGCCGTCTCGCGGTGCAGCGCGAGCGTTCCGCCGTCCAGCGCGCACACCCGCACCGAGTCCGTGCCGAGGTCCACGCTCACGGCCCAGCGGCCGCTCGGGTCGGGCTGGACCTGGTGGGCGTGCGGGCCCTGCTGGCGGGGGGCGTGCGGGCCCGAGCCGGTGTGCGTGAACACGTGGGAGGGCGCGTCGGCGAGCCTCCCGTCGGCGCGGACGGGCACGGCGGTGACACTGCCGGAGCCGTAGTTGGCGGTCAGGACGTGGCCGGCGAAGAGGCTGAGGTGGGTGGGTCCGCTGCCGCCGACCGGCACGGGCGGCCCGGCCTCGACCAGCTTGTCGCCGGACACGCGGTAGGCGGCCACCGCCCCCTCGGCCGTCTCGCTGACCGTGTAGAGGGTGCCGCCGTCGGGCGACAGCGCGAGGTACGAAGGGTCGGGTACGCCGTCCGCGGCGCTCAGCACCGTCAGGGTGCCGCTCTCCGCGTCCACGTCCGCGGTGAGGACGCCGAGGCCTCCCGCCGCCGTGAACGAGCCGATGAACGCCCGTGGTTGCCGCATGACGCCGTCTGTCACTGCCGTCCCCTCTCGCTCCTGCGCTGTCCGGGGCGACGGTAGCAGCCGGGGTTCATCGGTCTGGACCAAGTCGCCGCGACGCACGGCACGTTCGGGCCTGCGCGGAGCCGCACCGCCGAACCCCGCGGCCTCACGCCCCCAGCAGCCGCGAGCCTCCCAGTGGTGCGGCGAGGGCGGCGAGCGCCCGCTCCAGGCCGTGGAGGTGGGCGAGGGCCTGCTCGGCGCCGGGGTGGTGGCCGGGCTCGGCCGCGTGCGCCGGCAGGGCACGTTCCGGTACGGCGCCGACGAGCGTCTCCATCGCCGCCTCGACGCGTCCGCAGGCGGCGGTCAGACGCGCGTCGTGCGAGGCGTCCGGGTCGGCGGCCACGGCGGCGAGTCCACGGGCCTCGCGGGCGCACTCGTCGAGCAGCGCGAGGACCTGACGGGCCCGTGCCTTGCGGGTCCGCAGCGGGTTGAGCGGATGGACCAGGGGCGCGAGGGCCAGGCGGACCCGCCCGAGGAGTGCTTCGAGTTCCGCCACGCGGGGCGCGGGATCCGCGAAGGCGTCACCGGCCAGCCGTCGGGCCGCGGCGGCGGTGCAGCCGTGGACCGCGTGCAGCGCCCGCTCGACCCAGCGGTCGGTCACCGCGTGCGTGGTGATCGGCAGGATCAGCGTGACGGCGAGCGCGGCACCGAGGGCGCCGACCCCGGTCTCGGCGAACCGCAGCGCCAGCAGCCCCGGATGCAGCACGCCGAGGAGCCCGTACAGCAGACCCGCCATGACGGTGACGAAGAACATCATCCAGCTGTACGAGGGCGCCGCCGTGTAGAAGATGCCGAAGACGCACACGGCGACGAGCGCGGCGGTGGGCGCCGGGGCACCGTGCAGGGGGACGGCGACGAGCAGCCCGGCACCGATGCCGGTGACCGTACCGACGACGCGCCGGAAGCCGCGGACCAGGGTCTCGCCGCGCGACGCGGTGTTCACGAAGATCCACCACGCGGTGCCGACGGCCCAGTACCAGCGCTCGTGCGAGAGAACGGGGCCCGCCGCGACGGCGAAGGCGCAGGCGGCGGTCGCCTGGAACGCCTGGCGGGTGGCCGGGCGGTCGAGCCCGCGTCCGTCCAGCGGGGCGGGCGCGGCGGGCAGCGGAGTGCGCCGCTCGATGCACCACGCGCCGAAGCGGACCGCGGAGGTGGCGGCCAGGGACAGCGCGACGGCCGTGTACAGCTCCGGCAGCTGACCGGTCTCGGCGTGCAGGAACTGGGTGGTGAAGAACATCATGAACGCGAAGATCCCGAGGGCGTGGCCGCGCGGTCCCCAGCGGCGGGCGTACACCCCGCAGAAGATCACCGCGAGCCAGGTCGCGTCCCGCAGGGCCGGCACCCCGTGCAGCGCGGTGGCGACCGCGAGGACGGGGAAACCGACGACGGGCAGCAGCGCGGTGGTGACCGCCTGGCCGCGCACCGTCGGGTCGCCCACGGTGAACAGCGCGAGGAGCGCCGCGAGCCCGCCCGTGATCGAGGCGGGCAACGACAGTCCGGCCAGTTCCGACAGGGTCACGGCGAGGCCGATGCCGAGCACCGCCCGCGCCGAGACCCGCAGCCGGAACAGTCCCGGATCCGGAGCCTTGAACATCTTCTTCACCGCCGGCAGCCCGCCCCCATCTCGCGTCGACACAGCCTTTCGAGGACACCCTCAGGACATGGGAATGGCGCCGCGGGCACGGATCCGGCTTCGTTGCCTGTCCTGCGCTGCGCGGCGCCATCAATGGGCACAAGGTAAGCATCAGCTCGGCGATGGCTCAACCGGCTCACATTTCACTGGGCCATTGGTACAGTCACGTCTGATCGCTCATGACGGCAGGGAGGCCAACGGACCATGGCCGTGGACGAACTCGACACCCGCATCCTGCGGCTCCTCCTGGAGCAGCCGCGCACCAGCGTGCGGGAGTACGCGCGGATCCTCGGCGTCGCCCGCGGCACGCTGCAGGCCCGCCTGGACCGGCTGGAGCGCGACGGCGTGATCACCGGCACGGCGCCCGCCCTGTCCCCCGCCGCACTCGGCCACCCCGTCCTCGCCTTCGTGCACGTCGAGGTCACCCAGGGCAATCTCGACGACGTGGGGGACGCGCTCGCCGCCGTGCCGGAGATCGTCGAGGCCTTCTCGATCACGGGCGGCGGCGATCTGCTGACCCGGGTGGTGGCGCGCGACAACGCGCATCTGGAGGACGTCATCCAGTCCCTGATCAGCCTGCCGGGCGTCGTCAGGACCCGCACCGAGGTGGTGCTGCGCGAGCGCGTTCCGTACCGGCTGCTGCCGCTGGTCGAGTCGATGGGCCGAGCGGCCGAAAGCTGACCGGGCGGCCTTCCGGAGCCCTTGCGCCGGTACCGGCGCCGGCGATCCCGGACCGGACCCCTTCACCGCCCCGCCCGTGTGCTACCGCCGGGAATGCGGGGCACACGCACCCGTACGGGTGGCGATCGAAGGGCACCTGGACCGCACGGCAGCCCGGTACGGGAGGCCTGAGGGGAATCGTCCGGGCGGTTCGCCCGGCCCGGACGAGCACGGACGTGCAGGAGAGCGCCGGTAGTCGTGGCTCGCCGCACCAGGCCGGATGGAGGTGCGATGTCCACACAGACCCACCGTCTGACCATCACCGAGATCACCAGTTGCGACGAGTGCGCGGTCCTGCGGGTCAGCGGCGAACTCGACCACAGCTGCGAGGGGCTCTTCCTCGGCACGCTCGGCGCCAGCGTGGACGCCGGTCACCGGCACCTGGTGCTGGATGTCACGGCTCTCGTCTTCTGCGACTCACGGGGACTGAACAGCCTGCTGGCCGTCCGGTGGCTGCTGCAACGCCGCCAGGGAAAGCTCATGCTGGCCGGAGCGGGCCGCCGCCTCACGGAACTGCTGGCGCAGACGGGGAGTTCGGAGCTGCTGCCCACCCGGCTCACGGTCGGACAGGCCCTGCTGGACCTGCCCGCGGAGCACCGTCCGGTGTGGCCCCCGGTGGCGTCCCGCCCGGAGGACCGCGCGGGCCGCGGGTCCCCGCAGCCGCCGCACCGTCCGTCACCGCAACAGCACCCGCGGGGCGGCGGGGGCGAGTGACCGGCGGACGTCACGCCCGCCCCGGGCGGGGCTCACAGCCCGTCGAGCCGGCCTGTCGCGCGCCCGAGGTAGGTGACCGGGCCGGGGTCGGGCACGTCGATCTCGTGGAAGCCCAGACGGTCGTAGAACGCCCTGGCCGGGCGGTTGGACGTCACCATCGCCAGGTGGACGGCCGGCACGCCCTTGTCCCGCAGGGCGAGCAGCAGGGTCCCCATCAGCGCACGGCCGTGGCCGCGCCCCTGCCACTCGGGGAGCAGGTCGATGTGCAGGTGGGCCGGATACGCGGCGACTTCCGGGACGACCATGCGCTCGGGACGGTGCAGCAGCAGGATCATCTCCTCGTCGGGCGTGGCCGCCGGTTCGGGCGGCTGCGGATAGCGTTCCGCGACCAGGGGCAGCCACCGGTCGCGGAAGGCCCCGGCGAAGCGGACGGTGTCCGCGGTGCCGAGGATGTAGCCGACCGCCTCGCCCCGCCCGTCGTCCAGCACGAAAGCCAGCTCCGGTTCCAGCTCCACGTACGGTGCGGCGAAGGTCGTGGGAAAGATCCCGGGATCCTCGTAATGAGGCCTGCTGTCACCGCCGTTGTGGGCGGTGCGGACGCAGATGTCCTCGAGGGCCGCTCGGTCCTCGCTGCGGTACGGGCGTACGGCGGGAGACGAAGTCACCGCAGCATCCTGCACAACGGGGAGCGCTCCCACAACTCCCCTTTCCGAGCGGGAAATCAATCTCCCGTCCTCCAAGCGTCAGGAGCGGGGCTCCCGCGGAGGCCGGGAGCCGGCCCTGAGCAGGTGCAGGTACATCGCTGTGACGTCGCGCACGGCGCCCTCGGACGTCCGGGGGGCCACGGCGGTCCGGGCGAACTCGACGCACACGCCGCCCACCGCGCGGGCGACGGCGGGCGGCTCCGCGACCGGTGCCGCCCGGCCTCGGCGGCCAGCCGGCGGATGTAGCGCGCTCGGCGGTGCACGGGCCGCTCCCGGGTCTCCTTCCACAGCTCACGCACGTGCGCGCTGCGCCCCTGCTGCTCCAGCAGACCAAGCAGCGGCAGGTGCCGGGCGTAGGCGGCGATGAAGGCGCCGACGGAGACCTCGGCGACGGCCTGCACGTCGTCGGTGTCGACGCCGGGCACGTCCTCCGCGGCGAGCAACGCGTCCCGGACCCTCGCGGCGAGGACCCGCAAGATCTCCTCCCTGGACGCGAAGTACACATGGAAGCCGGCCCGCGAGAGCTCGGCCTCGGCGGCGATGTCGGCGGTGCCGCCGGGCGGCCGGCTGACGTTGACGTCGATGTCGATGTCGATGTCAATGAGCATGGCGGCGCCGACCACGGTTTCCGGAGGGGCTCATGGGTTCTGCCGCCGTACTCGTCGCCAATCGCGGGGAGGTCGCCGTACGTGTCCTGCGCGCCGCCGCCGAGGCCGGGCTGCGCACCGTCGCGGTGTACGCGCCGGACGACGACCTGCACGTCCGGTACGCCGACGAGGCGGTGCCGCTGGGCGGGGACGGCTATCTCGACGCGGACGCCGTGCTGGCGGCGGCGCGGGGCTGCGACTTCCTGCACCCCGGATACGGATTCCTCAGTGAGGACGCGCGGTTCGCCGGGCGTTGCCTGGATCAGGGATCCGAACGGACCGCGACGGTACGGCACTTCGCCCGCCTCTTCGTAACGGGCGCCAACCTGCGGGTGCCTCTCGTCTGCCTCGTCCTCCGGAAGGCGTACGGGCTCGGGGCGATGGCCATGATGGGCGGCTCCACGCGCGCTCCGCTGGCCACCGCCGCCTGGCCGAGCGGGGAGTTCGGCGGCATGGGACTGGAGGGCGCGGTCCGCCTCGGCTTCCGTAGGGAACTGGAGGCGATCCCGGACCCCGGGGAACGCACCCGTGCCTTCGAGGCCCGCGTCGCCGAACTCTACGAACGGGGCAAGGCGGTCAACGCGGCCGCCGCGCTGGAGATCGACGCGGTGTTCGACCCCGCCGAGTCGCGGGAGTGGATCCTGGCGGCACTCGACGCCCACGAGGACACCGGCCCACGGGAGGGCCGGGGGTTCGTCGACACGTGGTGAGCGGGGCGGGCGGGGGCGGCGGGGGCGGGCCGACGCCGGGTCAGCGCTGGGGGCGGGTGCGGGGATGCGGGGGCCGGACCGTCGGGGTGCGGCGGCGAGTCCGGGGCGGCGGGCGAGGCTCGCCCCGGGCGGTCGCCCGGAACGCCGGTGGGCTGGTGGGCTGGTGGGCTGGTGGGCTGGTGGGCTGGTGGCATCGAGCGTGCCGGTGCCCCGTCACCGGTCGTCGAGGTGCCTGGCTGCCGACCGCATGCACGGGGCGCCGGACCAACCGCAGACGGACACCGCCCGGGGACCACGGGCGGTCCATCGACTGCGCCGAGGCGCGCCGCGTGCGGCCCGCGGGTCCACGCGGGGAGCGGCCGGACGCGGTCGGCGTCCGGTGTGGCCGGCGAGGACCCGCCGGGGTTACGAGCCGCGGCGTGGCTTGCCGCGCTTGGCGCCCTTGGACGCGCCGCCGGCACCGCCCCGCGGACCCTTGCCGGGCTGCTTGCCGCCCGCGGGCTTCTGCCGGGCGTCGCCCTTCTGCGGCTGCTTCCGCTTCGGCTGTGCCGGCGTGGCCGCCGGGGCCGACGCGGTCCGGCCGCGTGAGCTGTTGACGGTGCGCCCGCGGACGATCCCGATGAAGTCCTCGACCAGGTCGGTGGTCTTCTCCTCCGGCCACGACAGCGCGACCCGCGACTCGGGGGCGTCCGAGACCGGGCGGTACGTGAGGTCCTTGCGGTGGTGAAGCCGGGCGAGCGACTGCGGGACGACGAGGACTCCCACGCCCGCCGCCACCAGCTCCACGGCGTCCTCGGTCGTGGCGGGCCGCTCGATCGCGGGCCGCCCGGGCAGACGCTCCCAGTCGAGGACGTCGTCGAGGGGATGCAGCACGATCTCGTCGGCCAGATCCTCGGCGGACACCTCGTCGACCGCCGCCACGATGTGGTCCTTGGGGACCACGACGACCGGCGTCTCCGCGTAGAGGGGGATCGCGCTGAGGTCCGTGCCGCCGACCGGGAGCCGGACGAAACCGGCGTCCGCGCCGCCTCCGCGCAACAGGGCACTCGCCTCGGCGGCGGGCACGGCGACGAGGGTGAGCGGGACGTCGGGCAGGCGCTCGTTCCAGATCCGCACCCACTTGGTGGGTGTCACTCCCGGGACATACGCGAGCCGGAACGAGGGGGATGCTTCCGAGCCTGTCACCTGGCCAGGCTACCGGGCGTGGTCAGAGGGGGCGCACATGCTCGATACCCTTGACACCATGACGTCGCAGCAGACCACCCAGACCATGAAGCCCGCCACCGCGGCGAAGAAGCTGGGTGTGTACCTCCAGGCCACGCCCGCCGAGTTCCAGGAGGGTGTCGTCTCACGCACCGAGCTGAGCGCGCTGCAGACCGATCCGCCGGAGTGGCTGGTGGAGCTGCGGCGCAACGGCCCGCATCCCCGGCCGGTGGTCGCGGCGAAGCTCGGCGTCTCGATCGCGGGACTCGCCCGCGGCGGAGTCACCGAGGCGCTCACCACGGAGCAGATCGAGACGCTGAAGAAGGAGAGCCCCGCCTGGCTGCGGCGGGAGCGCGCCACCCAGGCCGAGGTCCGCAAGGAGTCCGTGCGCCTGAAGGAGAAGAAGGCGGAGCGTGCGGACGAGTCCGGCGACTCCCGCTCCTGATCCCTCTCCCCCGGCCGGCGGGGCGGCCCTCGTCGCCCCGGTCGGTCGGCGCCTGACCGGGAGGGCGTGCGTGACGGCCGGTGACCCGGCCATCTGGGCCACCTGGTAGCCGTAGATCCCGTCCCTAGCCGTCGATCCCGTCCCTAGCCGTCGATTCCCGTCCCTAGCCGTCGATCCCGTCCCCCAGGCTGTCGAGCAGGCGCTCGCCCCGGCCGACGAGGAGCGGGACTACGGCCAGGCGCAGTTCGTCGGCCAGTCCCGGGTGGCGGGGCCGCCGCCGGGCGGCGGAACGGGTTGCTCCGTGCGAGTGGTGCATCCCCCGGCGGAGCCGTAGCGTCGGGACCAAGGACGACGGCCGGCGACGAGTCACGCGGTCGACGGCCGCCCGTCACTCCCGGCCTGCCCGGCCGGGTGGACAGGCGCGGGGCCGGAGGTCCCGCAGAGCAGGCCGGGAGCGGACATGCCCACAGGAACAGTCAGGGCGGCCATCGTGTTCTGCGCCGCCGCGTCGCTGGCGACCGCCACGGCCGCCGCCTCCCCCGCGGCGTCGCCCACGTCCACGCAAACCGTCGACCGGCAGGTGCGCACGCCGGTGATCGTCGACTGCTTCTCGCACGCACAGGTGCGTCCCGCCCGCTTCATCCTGGCCTGCGGGGACGGCAACAGCCGCCTCTCCTCGCTGCACTGGTCGCGGTGGGACGGCAACCGCGCGGTGGCCACGGGCTTCAACGTGGTGAACGACTGCAAGCCGTACTGCGCCGCGGGGAAGTTCCACGCGTACCCCGTCACCGTGCGCCTGGACCGCGCCCAGACGTGGAAGAAGCAACCCCAGCTGTCCCACTACACGCGGATGAGCCTGGTCTACACCGGCAGCAGGCCGGACGGCTTCGGGCGAACGGTGATCCAGCCCTTGTGGAACTGAGCGCTGTCCCGTCATCCGAATCATCCGAATCATCCGAAGGGGAGCCCACGCAGGGAGCCCACGCCACCTCTCCGAACGGTGACGTGGGCCCGGGCCCTGTCTGCCTCCGCGTCCGTCAGCCGGGCGTCTGCCTGCCCGTCCGTCAGCCGGGCGTGAGCACCATCCGGTAGCGGGCCGCGCCCGCCAGCATCTTGCGATACGCCTCGTCGGCGCGGTCCAGGGGCACGGACTCGATGGTCGGGCGGATTCCGTGCAGCGCGCTGAACTCCATGGTGTCCTGCACGTCCTGCGCGGTGCCGGACGGGTGGCCGCGGACGACACGGCCGCTCATGAGCAGCTGCATCGGGCTGATCCCCAGCGGCTCGGGGCTGGCCCCGATGGCCACCAGCTCGCCGCGGTGCGACAGCCCGTCCACGGTCGCCGTGATGGCGTCGGAACTGCCGGCGGTGGCGAGGACGACCTTGGCGCCGCCGAGTGACCGCAGGGCGTCCGCGACGGGGGTCCCGCCCGTGCTGTCGATGTAGTGGTGGGCGCCGAGCCGCAGGGCGAAGTCCGCCTTGTCGGGCCCCCTGGCGATGGCCACGGTCTCGAAGCCCATGGCGACCGCGTACTGCACCCCGAGGTGCCCAAGACCCCCGATGCCGAGCACGGCGACCAGGTCACCCGGCCGCGCCGGGCTGCGCCGCAGCCCGTTGTACGTGGTGACACCGGCGCAGGCCATGGGTCCCGCGTCGCTCGCCGTCAGCGCGTCGGGGATACGGGCCAGGGCGTCGACCGGCGCGACCATCGCCTCCGCGAAGCCGCCGTCGTACGCCCACCCGGGGACCTTGAGGTTCTCGCACACGACGAAGTCGCCCTGCCGGCAGGGCTCGCAGTGGCCGCAACTGCCGCCGAACCAGCCGACGGTGACCCGGTCGCCGACCTGCCAGCCGCTGTCCCCCGCGCCCTCGCCTAACTCGTCGACGCGCCCGGCGATCTCGTGCCCGGGAACCAGCGGAAAGCGGACGCCGGGCATACCGGCCGACACGAAGAAGGCGTCACTGTGGCAGATCCCGCAGGCCTCCACGGCGACCCGCACATGGCCGGGGCCCGGTCGCGGAAGATCGCGCTCGACGATCTCGAACGGGCCGTTTGCGGCAGCCACTTGCGCTACTCGGTAGGTGCTCATGGTGTCTCTCCGGAACAGGTACGACGACCCCCACCACCCAGCAGACCAGCTCCCCGCCCGCCGCGCGCGCCGACGCGGAGCCGGGCTCCCGAAGCAGACCCCTTCGCGACCCGAGGCAGACCCTTTCGCGCCCGAGGCCGTCGACCGCTGTTCCGGACGTCACACCGGACTCCTTTGACTTGAGGCGACCGGTTACCTACCTTCCAATAGTCGACCGGTCACCTAGTTACTCCGGTCCCGCACTCACCGCACCCCGACACGGAATTGGAGACCGCCGCCATGGCCGCTCCCGTCAATCTCGCCATCGTCTACTACTCCTCCACCGGCACCATCACCGAGATCGCCAGGGAACTGCGCGACGCCGGCGTCAAGGCCGGCGCCGAGGTCCGCCTGGTGAAGGCCGCCGAGCTGGCCCCGGCGGAGGCGATCGAATCCAACCCCGCGTGGGCCGCCAACCACGCCGCCACCGCCGACATCCCCGAGGCGACCCCCGAGGACATCGAGTGGGCCGACGCGGTGCTGTTCGGCTCCGCGACCCGCTTCGGCAACCTCTCGGCCCAGCTCAAGCAGTTCATCGACACGCTCGGCGGCCTCTGGGCGCAGGGCAAGCTGGCCGACAAGGTCTACAGCGGTTTCACGTCGTCGGCCACCGCGCACGCCGGTCAGGAGACCACGCTGCAGGCGCTCTACACCTCCGTCCACCACTTCGGCGGCATCGTGGTCGCCCCCGGCTTCACCGACCCGGTCAAGTTCGCGGACGGCAACCCCTACGGCACCTCGCACGTCGACGGCCAGGGCAGCAACCCGGTGGACGACACCACGCGTGCCGCGGCCCGGCACCAGGCCGAGCGCGTGGTGAAGATCGCCTCGCGGCTCAAGGCGGCCTGACCCTCCCGCACACAGCGGCGCCACCGGGCACGGGCCCGCTGCAAAGCCCGGCCCAGCGACCCGGACGGCAACGGCCGGATCCTCCGGGAGGTCACGACGCGGCTGCCGGGCCGGCAGCCGGCACGGGGCGGCGTCGGTACGGGGCGGCGTCGGTACGGGGCGGCGTCGGTACGGGGCGGCGTCGGTACGGGGCGGCGTCGGTACGGCGGGACTCCGCCCCGTACCTCCCTTCCCTTCCCTTCCCTACGGAAGCGGCCGTCACCTGTTCGGTGACGGCCG
>NZ_JBWKDS010000002.1:236902-260904 GCF_056435845.1 Streptomyces sp. NPDC043867
GCCCCTCGTCCTCCCCCCTTTCTTTTACGTGGGTGCTGGGGCGTCCTCCCGCCTCTGCTCCCCCCCCCCCGCTTCCGTGTGCCGGCGGGCACGCACCCCGGCCCCGCCGGGCGGCGGCCGGCCCCGCCAGGGGTGCGTGCCATCGGAGCGTAAAACCGGCCCGCGCGCGTCGCTCCGCGCACGGCGGTCGCGACGGACGTCACCCGGCGGACGCGGCCGTCTCCGGTTCGCGGGCGCCGAGGATGGCGAGGCAGTTACGCCACAGGACGCCGAGCCGCTGCGTGTCGTTGTAGAGCTTGGCGAAGAGCACCTGGCCCTCGAGCTGGGCGACGACGGACCGGGCGGCCTCGTGGGGGTCGCCCACGGTGACCTCGCCCCGCTCGCGCGCGTCGGCGACGACCTCTTCCACCATGGCGACCTGCGCGTCGAAGATCTCCTGCAGACGCGCGCGGATGGCTTCGGTCTGGTTGCTCATCTCCAGGGTCAGGTTCCCGAACATGCACCCCGAGACCGTGCCGCAGCTCTGTTGTCCCGCGCGCTGTCCGGCTTCCGTCTCCTCGAAGAGCTGCCGCAGCCTCTGGAGGGGATCGGCATCGCCGCGCAGGACGCGGGTCCAGTCGCCGCGCTGGGTGGCCCACTGCTCGTCGAGCACGGCGAGCGCGAGGGCCTCCTTCGACTCGAAGAAGTAGTAGAAACTGCCCTTGGGCACACCGGCGGCCTTGCAGATCTCGGCGGTGCCGAGGGCCGAGTAGCCCCGCTGCTCGATGAGCGACCGGGCGGCGGTGAGGATCTTCTCCCTGGCATTGCTGGTACGTCCCATACGCGCAGTATACGACCGACCGACTATAAGGGAGCCGACCGGTCGAGTGCCCGGCGGAGGACGAGCCCGGGCCGGCGCCCGAGTTCGGCGCCGGCCCGGGCTCGCGTCACACGCTGCCGCGCCAGACGTTGTCGAAGGCCGCTTCCTCGACGGCCCGGCGCTGCCGTACGGCCTCCAGCTCCATCACGGCGTCGTGGACCGCGGCCAGGACCGTCGCCACCGTGTCGTCGGGGATGTCCGGGTCGTCCTCACCGGACTCCTCGGACGGTTCGTCGTACAGGCCCGCGGCCGCCGCGAGAGCGACGAGGACCGGCTCGCGGGCCGCCCAGCGGGCTTCCGCCCGGCTCCGGGCCGGTGAGTCGACGAGGGCCGCGGGGGCCGCCGCCCGGAAGGACGCGAGACGGCGGTGCGGCCGCGCGAGCTGGCCCTCCGCCTCGAAAGCGGCCTGATACGCCGAGGACAGGTCGCGGCCCCTGCGCCACAGCCAGTCCTCCACCGGCTCGTGCGGCTCCTGCCGGACGAGTGAGGCGGCGGCCTCCCGCAGCAGAGGATCGTCCTGCTGCGAGTGATCGCCCGGCACGATGCGGACGCCGTCCAGCCGGAGCATTCCCCCGTCGAGGAGATCGAGGACCTCGGCGCCGGCGAGCGTGAGCGACAGGGCGCCGGGGTCCACGGAGCGGTCCGGCTCCAGGTCGATGGCGACGATCAGCAGGTCCCGCGCTGTGGTCATGTCGGCATCCTCTCGGAGGTGGGAACCACGGTACGACGCGGTGGTGGTGCGGCGCCTGCCGTAAGACCGGATCCGAAACGGGCCGGACGTCCCCGGTGGTCGCCCTCCCGCGGCGGGCCGCCCGTGGAACGGGTGGTCACGCGGCGGCGCCGGCCCCGCCCGGGTCGTTCGGATGGGAGACGAGCGGGGTGACGGTCGCCCTCATCCAGGGGCGCAGGGGGAGCGTGCCGAGCACCTCCCGGTGGAGTTCCGCCTCGTCCGCGGCCCTCCATATGCCGAGGCTGCGCAGCTCGCCGACGGGCCGCCACAGGCGCACCAGCCGGCCCGCGCCCGCCAGTTCCCGGGACCGGACCGCCTCGGCCGCGCGGCGCCGGTCGACCTCGGCTGGGTCGGTGCCCTCGGGGACGGTGGTGACGAGTTCGACCAGGAACTCACGCATGACGCTTCTCCGTTCTGTGACGCGTCCGCGGGGAAACGCCCGCGGTGGCTGCATTGTAAATAGTAGACCGGTCGCTTATATTCCTTGCATGACCGGTCGGGCAGTCGCCGGGCCGGCAGCCGTGTCCCGTCAGTCGCGCCGTATCCCGCCAGGAGAAACCGTCATGAGCTCTCAGGGTCAGAAGGTCGCCGTCGTCACCGGTGCCTCGCAGGGCATCGGCGCAGGCCTGGTCGCCGGCTTCCGGAAGCTCGGCCACGCCGTCGTGGCCACGTCGCGGAGCATCGCCGAGTCACCGGACGCGGACGTCCTCACCGTCCAGGGCGACATCGCCGACCCCGCCACCGCCGAGCGCGTCATCGCCGCGGGCCTGGAGCGGTTCGGCCGGATCGACACCCTGGTCAACAACGCCGGGATCTTCGTCGCCAAGCCGTTCACGGAGTACACGCGGGAGGACTACGACGCGGTCCTCGGCGTGAACCTGTCCGGCTTCTTCCGGATCACTCAGCTCGCCGTCGCGAACATGCTGGAGCACGGCGGCGGCCACGTCGTGCAGATCACGACCAGCCTGGTGGAACACCCCAACTCCGCCGTGCCGTCCGTGCTCGCCTCGCTGACCAAGGGCGGGCTCCAGGCCGCCACCAGGGCCCTGGCCATCGAGTACGCCGACCGGGGCGTCCGCAGCAACGCCGTCGCGCTGGGCACGATCAAGACCCCGATGCACCCCGAGGAGAACCACGCGGCCCTCGCCGCGCTCCACCCCGTCGGCCGCATGGGCGAGGTGAGCGACATCGTCGACGCGGTGCTGTACCTGGAGAACGCCCCGTTCGTCACCGGCGAGGTCCTGGCCGTCGACGGCGGTCAGAGCGCCGGCCACTGAGCCGCCGGGGACGGGCTCAGGACGGGTCGGTCGTGGAGATCACCAGCATCTTCGTCACCGAACCGTCGTCGCCGACCACGTCGCGCACGTGCCGGAAGCCGAGACGGCGGGCCATCGCCAGGCTGGCGGTGTTCCCGGCGCCCACCATGCCGTAGGCCTCCTTGAGACCCAGGTTGCCGGCGGCGTGGCGCAGCAGGCCGCGGACCACTTCGGTGCCCAGCCCCTGGCCCCAGTACCGCGGAGCGAGGGCGGTGATCAGCTCGTACCCGTCCACGTTGCCCGTCTTCTTCACCTCCGCGTGGCCGGCGTACGCGCCCTCGAACCACAGGCCCCAGACGTCGAACATCCGCTTGGGGTACACGTCGGTCAGGATCGTGCGGAACAGGGTCCGGAGGTCGGCCTCCGGGACCAGCTCCTGGCCCATCCAGCGGCAGACCTCCTCGTCGCGCAGGAGCGCCACGAAGAGGTCCTCGTCCTGGGGCCGGTAGGGGGTGAACTCCAGTCGCTCGGTGCGCAGCGTGGGCGTCATCGGCGTACTCCTCTGGGTGACGCGGGGCGGGACGGGCGTCGCGGAGGGGCGCGGCGCGAAGACGTGGTGGGGGGAGGGCCTGTGACGGGCGCCGGGGCGGCGGTGTCGCCGCCCCGGCGCCGCGAGTCCGGGCGACGGGTGCTCACCGGCCCGAGGTCCGGGCCGGGACGGGCGGGCTAGGAACCCGCCCGGTCCGGGCCGGGACGGGCGGGCTAGGAACCCGCCTTCTCCATGCGCTCGCGCAGGCTGCGGGGACGCATGTCGGTCCAGACCTCGTCGACGTAGGCGGAGCACTCGGCCTCGCTGCCCTCCTTGCCGACGGGGTGCCAGCCGGCGGGCACGTCGACGTCGACCGGCCACAGCGAGTACTGGTCCTCGTCGTTGCGCAGCACCTGGTAGCGGGTGTTCTCGTCCATGTCACGCTCTTTCGTCGTCGGTACGGTGATGGCGGCCGGCCGGGGTCCGGCCGGTCCTGTTCCCGGCGGACCGGGCGGCTGTGGTGGGCGCGCGGGGCGGTGGCGCCCGGCGCCCGCGGCACCTTTGGCCGCTCGCGGCGTCACTGCGGCGGGGGATCGTCACCGGCCGCCCCGCGCGTGCCGGGCGATGTGGCGCAGCGCGTCGGCGAACTCCTCGGCGACGGCGCGCACGGTCTCGGTGTCGTGCAGACCGGTCCGGTGGTGCCAGGTGAAGGCGAGGCGTCCGTGCTGCACCGCGCCCACCACTTCGAGGGGGTGCGATCCGCTGTCCCGCGGGTCGTGGTCCCGGCCGAAGGAACCGTGCTCGGCGCGGACGAGGCCGGTGCCCGGGGCGGCCGGGCGGGCGTCCCACTGGCCGAGGTAGTTGAACACCACCTGTCCGTGCGCCGCCGAGCCGAGCCGCTCGCGGACCTCCGGCGAGCCGTACGTGCGCAGCGCGCCGTAGCCGAGCCCGTTCCCGGGCACCGTACGCAGCTGGCGGCGCACCGACTTCACCAGGGCGCGCCAGTCGCGGGCGGGACCGAGGTCGTCCGGGTCGGGTACCTGGAGGGCCACCGGGTGGACGGTGGTGAACCAGCCGACCGTGCGGGAGAGGTCGACCCCGTCGAGCACGTCCTCACGACCGTGTCCTTCGAGGTCCAGGCGGACGCGGTCGCGTCCGGTCCAGCGGGCCAGCGCCAGGGCCAGCGCGGAGAGCAGGACGTCGTTGACGCGGGTGCGGTAGGCGGTGGGTGCGGAGCGCAGCAGCGCCGCGGTGTCCTCCTCGTCGAGTTCCACGGTGAGCACGCGTGCGTCGCCGGCGTCCGCTCCGGGGGCCCCGGCGGCCGGCAGCTGCTCCGCGGTCACCGCCTCCTGCCAGTAGGGGAGTTCGTGGTCGAGGCCGCCTTCGGCGACGTGCGCGGCGAGGGCTCGGACCCAGTCGCGGAAGGAGGTGCTGCGCTCCCCCAGCGTCACGGTCTCGCCCCGCGCCGCCTGCCGGTAGGCCGCTTCCAGGTCGTCGCTCAGGATCCGCCAGGACACGGCGTCCACGACGAGGTGGTGGGCGACCAGGAGCAGGAACGCGGGCCGGTCCGCCCCGCCGGTGAACAGCCCCGCCCGCAGCAGCGGACCGTGGGCGAGGTCGAAACCGGCGTGCAGGTCGTCGGCGGCCCGCTCCATGGCGTCGTCGGCCTCCGCCGACGACAGTCCCGTCAGGTCGTACCGGGTGAGGACACGGTCGCCGTCGCCGTCGGCGGGCGGCGGGTTGAACTGGTGCCAGCCGTCGTTCTCCCGGGTGAAGCGCATGCGGACGGCGTCGTGGTGTTCCAGCAGCGCGTCCAGGGCCGCGGCGAGGGCCGCCGGGTCGGGCGGGCCGTCGAGTTCCAGCAGCACGGACTGGTTGAAGTGGTGGTGGCTGTGGCGCGGGGTGGTGAGGAACCACTCCTGGATGGGGGTGAGCGGCACCTCCCCGGTCGCCGGGCCGTCCCCGGCGCGCTCGGGCGCGGCGCCGACGACGGTGGCGAGTTCGGCCACCGTCTGGTGGGTGAACAGGTCGCGGGTGGCCAGGTGCAGGCCGTCGCGCCGCAGCCGCGACACGACCTGCATGCTCAGGATCGAGTCGCCGCCGAGGTGGAAGAAGTTGTCGTCGGCGCCGACGCCGTCCACGCCGAGCACGTCCTCCCAGATGCGGGCGATGTGGCGTTCGGTGTCGGTGCGCGGTGCGGTGCGCGGGCCGCCGGCCGCGTGCGCCGGCCCTGGTGCGGGCAGGGCACGGCGGTCGGTCTTGCCGTTCGGGGTGAGCGGCAGCCGCTCCAGGGGTACGAAGGACGCCGGGATCATGTGGGGCGGCAGCAGCCCGGCGAGGTGCTCGCGCAGTTCGGCGAGGGGCAGTTGAGCGGGAGCGCCCTGCTCGGGGACGACGTACGCCACCAGTCGTCCGTGGCCCTTGGCGCTCCCGTCGCCCGACTCCTCGGTGCGGACGACGGCCACCGCGTCGCGCACCAGGGAGCTGCGGCGCAGCGCGCTCTCGATCTCTCCCGGTTCGATCCGGAATCCGCGCAGCTTGATCTGGTCGTCGGCACGTCCGGCGAAGCGGAGCCGGCCGTCGGTTCCCCAGCGCACCAGGTCGCCGGTGCGGTACATCCGCTCCCCCGGTGCGCCGAACGGGTCGGCGGTGAACCGCTGGGCGGTCAGGCCGGGGCGGTTCAGGTAGCCGCGGGCCAGTCCGGGGCCCGCCACGTACAGTTCGCCGGTCACGCCGGGCGGGACGGGGCGGCGGGCGGCGTCGAGGACGTAGACGCGGGTGGCGCCGGCCGGGCGGCCGATCGGCGGGGCGCCCGCCTCCGGGGTCAGCGGGCCGGTCCAGGTGGCGACGACGGTGGCCTCGGTGGGCCCGTAGGAGTTGATCATGCGTCGGCCGGGGGCCCAGCGCTGGACCAGGTCGGCCGGGCACGCCTCGGCGCCCACGATCAGGGTGCGCAGGTGGGGCAGGGCGCCGGCCGCCTCGGGCGGCACGGTGGCCAGCGCCGCCGGGGGGATCAGGGTGTGGGTGACGGCCCGGTCCGCGAGGATCTGGGCCAGCCGCTCGCCGACCAGGGGGCCCTCCTCGCCGGTCACCAGGGCGGCGCCGGTGAGCAGGGAGACGCACAGCTCCAGGACGGAGGCGTCGAAGCTGGGTGAGGCGAACTGCAGCACCCGGTCGCCGGGGCCGGCGGCGTAGCGGTCGGCGGCGGCCGCGGCGAAGGCGGCCAGTCCGCTGTGCGTGACCACGACGCCCTTGGGCGTTCCGGTGGACCCGGAGGTGTAGATCACGTAGGCCGGGTGGTGAGGGGTGAGCGCGGTGGTGCGGTCCGCGTCGGTGGGCGCGGTGTCGGGCCCCGTCTCGACCCACACGTCGGCGGGGTCGTCCAGGACCAGTGCGGCGCCCGCGTCGCGCACCATGAACTCCCGTCGCTGCTCGGGGTAGGCCGGGTCGACGGGCAGGAAGGCCGCGCCGGTCTTGGCGACGGCGAGCTGGGCGACCACCGTCTCCGCCGCGCGGGGCAGGGCCAGGGCGACGATCCGCTCGGGTCCGGCGCCGCGGCCGATGAGCCGGTGGGCCAGCCGGTTGGCGGCGCGTTCCAGTTCCGCGTAGGTCAGCTGCCGGGTGGCGTCCGCGAGGGCGACCGCGTCGGGGGTGCGGGCCGCCTGTCGCTGGAACAGTTCCGGCAGGGTCGCGGCCGGTACCGGCCGGGCGGTGTCCCGGCCCTGGTCCAGGAGGGCCTTCAGTTCCTCGTCGGTCGCCAGCGGGAGCGCGCCGAGGGGCCGGTGCGGGTCGTCGGCGACGGCCGTGAGGAGGGTGCCGAGCTGGTCGGCCATGCGTTCGGCGGTGGCCGCGTCGAACAGGTCCGTGTTGTAGGTGAGCAGGCCGTGCAGGGCTCCGGAGTCCGTCTCGGCGAACTCGAGGGTGAGGTCGAACGCCGCCTGCTGGAGGTCCGGTTCGATGTCGGAGACGTCGAGGCCGGGCAGGTCGAGATCGGCCGCCGGTGTGTTCTGCAGGACGACCATGACCTGGAAGAGCGGGGTCCGGCTCGTGTCGCGGACCGGCTGCACCTCGTCAACCACCTGCTCGAACGGCACCTCCTGGTGGGCGAGGGCGTCCAGCACCGTGTGCCGTACGTCGGCGAGGAACTCCGGGAAGGGGCGGTCGGTGTCCACCCGGGAGCGCAGGACCAGGGTGTTGACGAAGAAGCCGATCAGGTTCTGGGTCTCCGCCCGGTCGCGGCCCGAGGTGACGGTGCCGACGGCGACGTCCCGCTCGCCGGACAGCCGGGCGAGGAACGTCTGCGCGGCGGCGACGAGCGTGGTGAACAGGGTGGCCCCGCGGTCCCGGCCGACCTGGGTGAGGCGGCGAGCCGTACGGGGCGGCAGGACCAGGCGGGCGGTCGCGCCGTTGCTGGTGCGCACCGCCGGGCGCGGCCGGTCGGTGGGCAGGTCCAGCGGTTCGGTGCCGGCCAGCTGCTCCTTCCAGTAGGCGAGGTGTCCGGCGGCACCGCTTCCGCCCGAGGTGCGCTGCCAGTGGGCGTAGTCGGCGTACTGGACGGGCAGTGGCGGCAGTTGGCCGGTGGTGGCGTCCAGTTCGGCCCGGTAGAAGTGGGCGAGGTCGCCGGCCAGCACGGACGTCGACCAGCCGTCGGTGACGATGTGATGCAGGGTCAGGTTCAGCACGTGGTCGTCGTCGGCCAGCCTGACGAGTCCGGCGCGCATGAGCGGGCCCTGGCGCAGGTCGAAGGGGCGGGTGCGCTCGGCCGCCAGCAACCGGTCCAGCCGGTCCGCGCGTTCGTCCTCCGGCAGCCGCGACAGGTCGTGCAGCGGCAGCGCGACGTCCTTGGGCGGGTGAACGATCTGCACGCCGTGGCCGTCCAGCGAGTCGAAGGTGGTCCGCAGCGACTCGTGCCGGGCGACCAGTGCGCGCAGGGCCTCGCCGAGTGCGCCGGCGTCGAGCGCGCCGCGCAGACGCAGCGCGAGCGCCGTGACGTACTCGGCGCCGCCGGGTGCGAACTCCTCCAGGAACCAGAGGCGTTGCTGGGCGTACGACATCGGCGGCGCCGCGTCGCGGGCGACCGGGACGATGGCGGGCACGTCGGCCTCACCGGTCCGCCGCCGCGTGAGCAGGACGGCGAGCGCGGCCGGGGTGGGGTGGGTGAACACCGCGCGGGGCGACAGATCCGTCCCGAACGTCTCGGCCAGCCGTGAGGCGAGCCGGATGCTGAGGATCGAGTCACCGCCCAGCTGGAAGAAGTCGTCCTCCATACCGGGCCTTTCGACGCCGAGGACCTCGGCGAAGACCTCCGCCGTGCGGCGTTCCGCGTCGGTGCGGGGCTCGACGTGCGTGCCGTGCTCGGCGCCGGCGTCCGGCGCCGGGAGCGCCGCCCGGTCCACCTTGCCGTTGCGGCTGAGCGGGAGGGCCGGCAGCGGGACGAACGCGGAAGGCACGAGGTAGTCGGGCAGGGTGCGTCCGGCGAACTCCCTGAGGTCCATGACGTCCTCGCCCGCCGGCCCGACGACGTAGGCCACCAGGCGCTTGCCGCCGGGCCGGTCCTCCCGTGCCACGACGGCCACGTCACTGACGCCGGGGTGCGTCGCGAGCGCCGCCTCCACCTCACCGGGCTCGACCCGGAAGCCGCGGATCTTCACCTGGTCGTCGGCGCGGCCGAGGAACTCGATCGTGCCGTCGAGGTGGCGGCGGGCCAGGTCTCCGGTGCGGTACATGCGGGCGCCGGGCGGGCCGTAGGGGTCCGCCGGGAACCGGGCCGCGGTGTCACCGGGGCGGCCGAGGTAGCCGCGCGCCACGCCTTCGCCGGACACGAACAGCTCGCCGGCGCAGCCCGGCGGGACGGGCCGCATGCGGGTGTCCAGGAGGTGGATCCGCAGGTCGTCGAGCGGGTGGCCGATGGGCACGGTGCCGGGCACCCGCTCCGGGTCGGTGAGGGCGAAGGACGTGGCGAAGGTCGTGGTCTCGGTCGGTCCGTAGCCGTCCACCACGGTCAGGCCGGGGCAGGCGGCCAGTACCCGGCGTACGGCCGCGGCGGGGACCACGTCACCGCCGGTCCACACCTGGCGCAGCCCCGCGAAGCAGTCCGGCGCGTCCTGGGACAGCAGCCGGAACACGCCTGCCGTGAGCCACACCGCCGTCAGCCCGCCGTCTCCGGCCTCCCGCCGCAGCAGGGCCGCGTCCACGGTCCCCTCGGGGGCCACCACCACGCAGCCGCCGTTGAGCAGGGGCGCCCACACCTCGAACGTGGCGGCGTCGAAGGCCACCGGCGAGTGCAGCAGGACACGGTCGCACACGCCGCCGGTGAAGCGGCTGTCGGTGGCCAGCGACGCGACGTCGCGGTGCCGGACCGCCACGGCCTTGGGCCGGCCGGTGGATCCGGAGGTGAACATGACGTACGCCAGGCGGTCGGGGTCGGCGGGCGGCAGCACCGCTTGTGCCGGTGGCGCGGTACGCGCCGCGGCGACCTCCTCGGCGGTCAGCCGGACCGTGACGCCCGCCTCGGCGAGGAGGGCGCGTTGCCGGTCCTCGGGGGCGCGGGTGTCCACCGGCAGGTAGGCGCAGCCCGCCTTGAGGACCGCGAGCTGGGCGGCGACGAGTTCGGCGGAGCGGTCCATGAGCAGGGCGATCCGGTCCTCGGGCGCCGGACGTCCGGCCAGCAGCCGCGCGGCCAGGGCGTCGGACCAGTCGGCGAGCTGCCGGTAGGTCACCCGGCGGTCGCCGTCGGACAGGGCCGGTGCGTCCGGGGTGCGCCGTACCTGCTCGGCGAACAGGTCGACGGGGCTGCGGGGCGGTGCCTGCCGGGCGGTGGTGTTCCAGCGCTCCAGCAGCTCGCGGTCGGCGGCGCTGAGGATGTCCAGGCCGTCCACGTCGCCCTCGGCGCCGTCGACGAAGCGGGTGAGCAGGGCGGCCAGGCGGGACGCGGCGCGCTCGACGGTGGTCCGGTCGAACAGCGCGGCGTCGTAGGCCAGGTCGAAGCCGAGCCGGTCGGTGAGGTGGGCGCGCAGGCAGAGCGGGAAGGTGGTGGCGTCCTCGGCGTGCACCTCCTCGACGTTCACTCCCGTCCTGGCGGTCGCGGCTTCGTCGACGGGGTAGTTCTCGAAGACCACCATGCTGTCGAACAGGGCTTCGCCCGTGGGGACTTCGCTCAGCGCCTGGATGCGGGGCAGCGCGAGGAAGTCGAATCGCCGGGCGTCGCTCTGCTCCTCCTGCAGCCCGCGCAGCCAGGGCAGGACGCCGTCCGCGGGGATGCGGACGCGGGTGGGCACGGTGTTGATGAACATGCCGATCATGGAGTCCACGCCCGGCAGTTCGGCCGGGCGGCCGGAGACGGTGGTGCCGAAGACGACGTCGCGGCGCCCGCTGTAGCGGGCCAGCAGCAGCGCCCACATGCCCTGCACCACGGTGTTGACGGTCAGTCCGTTGCGGGCGGCCGTCTCCCGCAGCCGCCGGGAGATCCGTTCGTCGAGTTCGTGGTGCACGGCGTCGGCGGCGCGGGCCCGGTGCGCCTCGGCGGGTGTGCGGTCGTACGGCAGCGGGGTGCGTGCCGTGAACCCGGCCAGGGCGTCGGTCCAGTGCCGGTCGGCCGCTGCCTCGTCCTGGTCGCGCAGCCAGCCGAGGAAGTCGGCGAACGGCCTGCGCAGCGGCGGGGTGAGGTCCGTGCCCGTGGTGAGCGCGGCGTACCGCTCGCACACCTCGGTGAGCAGTTGCCCGGTGCTCCAGCCGTCGAGGGTCAGATGGTGCGAGGACCACAGCAGCAGCACCTCGTCGCCGGGGAGGGCGGCCAGCGTGATGCGGGTGAGCGGCGCGCGGGTCAGCTCCATGCCCGCCGCCCGGTCCTCGGCGAGCAACCGCTGCGTGGCTTCGCCACGTTGACTGCACGTCAGGTCGCGCCAGTCCAGGTGGGTGACGGGCAGTTCGACGCGTTGGTGGACCACTTGCACGGGGTGCGGCAGGCCCTGCCAGTGGACGCTCGTGCGCAGGGCCGGTGTGTGGTCGGCGAGCTGCTGCCAGGCGGCGGCGAACGCCCGCGGGTCGGCCACGCCCGACAGGCGCACGGCCGTCCGGTCGAAGTAGGCGCCCGCCGTGTCGACCAGCCCGTGGAAGAGCATGCCGGACTGCAGGGGCGTGAGCGGCAGGACGTCCGCCACGTGCCGTCCGTCGCCGACCAGCCGGTCCAGCTGGTCCTGGGTGAGTCCGGCGAGCGGGAAGTCGGACGGGGTGCGGCCGCCCGCGTCCGGGGAGGCGCAGTGCGCCACGATGGCGCGCAGTGCCGCGCACATCTCCCCGGCCAGGCGCCGCACGGTCGTCTCGTCGTAGACGGCGGCGGGGTAGGTCCAGCCGAGTTCGAGCCGGCCGTCCTGGACGACGCCCGTGACGTCCAGGAGGTAGGGGCGGGGCTCGTCCGGGTGGGTGTCGCGGCCGGCCGGCGGCAGCGCGGCCCGGTACAGGCCGCTGCCGTGGGCACCGCCGGCGTCCCACTGCCCGTGGTAGTTGAAGCCGACCCGCGGCGCCCGGGCGCCGGCCAGCGGGCTGCTGGGCAGCAGGTGGCGCAGCGCGCCGTGGCTCAGTCCGCGCAGCGGCACGGCGCGCAGCGTCTCCTTCACCGACCGCAGGACATCGCCCCAGCCGGTGCCGGCCGGGACGGTCAGGGCCAGGGGGAACTCGGCGGTGAACCAGCCGACGGTCCGCGACAGGTCCACGTCGTCGAAGAGGTCCTCGCGGCCGTGTCCCTCGACGCCGACCAGGACGGTGTCGCGTCCGCACCAGTCGGCCAGTGTGCGGCCGAGGGCGCTGAGCAGGACGTCGTTGACCTGGGTGCGGTAGACCTCGGGGACCTGGCGCAGCAGCGCGTCGGTCTCCGCCGCCTCCAGGGTGACGGTGACGGTGGCGGCGGTGCCGTAGGTGTTGGGGCCGGTGCGGCCGGCGGGCAGGTCGGCGGGGGCGGCGCAGGTCCGGGTCCAGTGGGCCAGGTCGGCGTCGAGGGCACCGGAGCGGGTGTGCCGCTCCAGGCGGGCAGCCCACTGTCCGTAGGTGGTCCCCTCGGCGGGCAGGTCGAGGGGGCGCCCGGCCGCCGCGGCGCGCTGGACGCTCTCCAGGTCCGCGAGCAGGATGCGCCAGGAGACGCCGTCCACGACCAGGTGATGGGCGGTGATCAGCAGGTGCGCGGGGCGGTCCGGGCCGCGGTCCAGGAGCAGGACCCGGACGACCCGGCCCTCGGCGGGGTCGAGCGAGGCCTGTGCCGCCTCCGCCGCCCGCTGCGTCTCTGCCTCCAGCGCCGGCCCGTCGAGATGGGCCACGTCGTGGTGGGTGCAGACGCCTTCGGGTGCCTCCGGCAGCACCTCCTGGTACCAGCCGTCGCCGTTGCGCAGGAACCGGGTGCGCAGGGCCGGGTGGTGGCGTACGAGGGCGTCCACAGACTGACGCACCGTCAACAGATCGGTGTCGGCGGCCAGTTCCAGGTGCTGGGTCATGGTGAAGCGCAGCGGGTCGCCGGGCTCGCGGCCGTCGAGGTACCAGCGCTGGATCGGGGCCAGGGGGGCCTCGGCGGGCGCGGCGTCCGCCGTCGCCGCCGGGCGCGGGTCGGTGTCGGCGACGCGCAGGGCGAGTTCGGCGACGGTCTGGTGGCGGAAGACGTCCTTGGTGGTGAGGGCGAGGCCGGCCTGGCGGGCCCGGGAGACGATCTGGATGCTGAGGATCGAGTCGCCGCCGAGCGAGAAGAAGTTGTCCCGCGCGCCCACCCGCTCGACGCCGAGGACCTCCGCCCAGATCGCGGCGAGGCGCTCCTCGGTGCCGGGCCGGGGTGCCACGTACGGCGTCGTGCTGTCGGGCTGGGCCGGCGGGGCGGGCAGGGCGCGCCGGTCCGTCTTGCCGCTGGTGGTGCGCGGTATCCGCGCCAGCGGGACGAACGCCGCGGGCACCATGTGGTCCGGCAGCGTCCGGCGCAGCCGGACCCGCAGTTCGTCGGCGGGCGGGGTGTGCTCACCGGCGGGCACCAGGTACGCCACCAGCATGAGACGGCCGCCGTGCTCGCGGGCGGTCACCACGGCCTCGGCGACGTCCGGGTGGGCCAGGAGTGCGGCCTCCACCTCGCCGGGTTCGATGCGGAAGCCCCTGATCTTGACCTGTTCGTCGGTCCGGCCGAGGAACTCCAGCCGCCCGTCGGTGTCCCAGCGGGCCCGGTCACCGGTCCGGTACATCCGCTCCCCCGGCTCCCCGAAGGGGTCGGCCAGGAAGCGTGCGGCGGTCAGGCCTGGCCGGTTCAGGTAGCCGCGGGCCACCTGTGCTCCGGCGAGGTACAGCTCGCCGGGGGTGCCGGGCGGGACCGGCCGCAGGGCGCCGTCGAGGACGTAGGCGCGCAGGTTGCGGCCGGGGCGGCCGATGACGGGACGCCCGGGGTGTTCGGCGCAGCGCCCGTAGACGGCGTCGACGGTGCATTCGGTGGGGCCGTACATGTTGTACGCGGTGACGCCGAGGCCGGTGTCCGCCGCGCACAGCTCCTGCCAGGCGGTGCTGCCGACGGCCTCGCCGCCCACGAGCAGCAGGCGCGGGTGGTGGCGGCCGGGGGCGAGGAGTCCGGCCGCGGTCAGTTCGCGCAGGAAGGACGGGGTCACGTTGACCAGGTCCAGCCGCCGGTCGTCGACGAGGGCGCAGAACGCGTCGGGGTCCAGGCGGACGTCCTCGTCGACGAGGTGCACCTCCTGGCCGAGGGCGAGGAGGAGGGGGCCTTCCCAGGAGGTGTCGAAGGAGAACGAGGCGCTCAGCGCGGCCCGCAGCCGGTGCCCGTCCGCGGTGTGCGGCGCGACGAGACCTTCGCGGTGGTCGTGGCAGAGGTTGGCCAGGTGGCGGTGTTCCACGGCGACGCCCTTGGGGCGGCCGGTGGAGCCGGAGGTGTAGACGAGGTAGGCGGCGTTCTCCGGCCGGAGCGGCAGGCGCCGGTCGGCGTCGGTGGGGGCGTGCGCGGGCAGCCGGTCCCAGGGCACCTCGCGCAGGGTGCCGGCCGTCACGACGGTGTGCGGCGCGGCGTCCGCGAGGAGGAACGTGACGCGCTCCTCGGGCAGTTCGGGGTCCAGGCAGAGCAGGGTGCCGCCGGACTTGAGGACGGCGAAGAGTGCCACCAGCAGGTCGGAGGTGCGCGGCAGGCGGACGGCGATCACGCGTTCCGGGCCGGCGCCCAGCGCGATCAGGTGGTGGGCGAGCCGGTTGGCGCGGTCGTCGAGGGCCGCGAAGTCCAGCGTGGCGTCCCGGGCCACCAGGGCGGTGGCGTGGGGGGACCGTGCGGCCTGCGCCTCGAACAGGGCGGGGAAGGTGGTGTCCGCGGCCCGGAGTCGCGCCCCCTGCCAGCTGTCGAGCACCTGGCGCCGTTCGCTGCCGGTCATCAGCGGCAGCGCGCCGGTCTCCCGTTCGGGGTCCTCGGCGACGGCGTCCAGCAGCATCCGCAGCCGGCCGGCCAGGCGTTCGGCGGTGGCCGCCGTGAACAGGCCGGTGTTGTACTCCAGATAGCCGGTGATGCCCCCGTCGCGCTCCACGAAGTCGAAGGCGAGGTCGAAGGTGGCGTTGCGGACCGGCGGTGTGAGCGGTTCGACGTCCAGCCCCGGGAGTCCGGGGACTTCGGCACCCAGGTTGTGCAGCGCGACCATGACCTGGAACAGCGGGGTGCGGCTGGTGTCCCGTTCGGGCTGGAGGGCGTCCACCAGCCGTTCGAAGGGGACCTCCTGGTGGGCGAACGCGTCCAGGACGGTGGTGCGCACCTGTTCCAGCAGCGCGCGGAAGGACTGTCCGGGGCGCACCCGGTTGCGGAGCACCAGCGTGTTGACGAACATGCCGACCACGTCGTGGAGTTCGGGCCGGTCGCGGCCCGCGGTCACGGTGCCGACGGCGACGTCCTCCTGGTCGGCCCAGCGGGACAGCAGTACGGTGCAGGCCGTCACGAGGGTCATGTAGAGGGTGGCGTCGGCCTCGTGGCCCCTCTCGCGCAGCCGCTCCGTCAGCGCGGCGGGGAGCGCGAAGGTCACCAGGGCCCCGTCGCGGGTGCGCACGGCGGGGCGCGGCCGGTCGGTGGGCAGCTCCAGCGGGGCCAGGCCGTCCAGCGTGTCGCGCCAGTAGGCGAGCTGGTCGTCGGCCTGCTCGGTGCGGGCGCGCTGCCAGGCCGCGTAGTCCGCGTACCGCACGGGCAGCTCGGGCAGGTCGGCGCGGCGGCCCTCCAGCGCCGCCGCGTACAGCTCGCTCAGGTCCCGCCCGAGGACGGCGACGGACCAGCCGTCGGTGGCGATGTGGTGGACGGCGAGGACGAGCGCGTGGTCGTCGTCGGCCAGGCGTGCCAGCCGGGCCCGCAGCAGGGGCCCGGTGGCGAGGTCGAAGGGGGTGGCCGCCTCGCGTTCGACGAGCGCGTCCAGGGCCGGGCGGGTCCGGTCGGCGGGGGTGCCGGTGAGGTCGTCCAGTGTCAGTCGCGCCGGGTGCGGCGGGTGCACGATCTGCCGGGCCCTGCCGTCCTGTTCGGCGAACGTGGTGCGCAGTGCCTCGTGCCGGGCGACCAGGCCGTCCAGGGCGGCGCGCAGGGCGGCCTCGTCGAGCCGGCCGCGCAGCCGCAGCACGGACAGGGTCGTGTACTCGGTGCTGCCCGGCTCGAAACGGTCGAGGAACCACAGCCGCTGCTGCGCGTACGACAGCGGCGGCGGGGTGTCCGGGTCCGCGAGGGGTATCGCGCCCGCGGGTGTCGATCCGTCCGTGACCGGGTCGCCGAGGGCGGCGGCCAGGGCGGCGAGCGTCGGGTGGGTGAACAGCAGCCGGGGCGAGACGTCCGCGCCGAACGCCGCACGCAGCCGGGAGGTCACGCGGACGGCGAGGATCGAGTCGCCGCCGAGCGCGAAGAAGTCGTCCTCCACGCCTGCCTCGTGCGCGTCCAGTACGTCCGCCCAGGCGGCGGCGACCAGGCGTTCGGCCGGGGTGCGCGGCGGGGTGCGGTCGGTGCCGGTGGCGAATCCGCCGGGTCCCGGGGCGGGCAGGGCGCGCCGGTCGAGCTTGCCGTTGGCGGTCAGGGGCAGCGCCGCCATGGGGACGTAGGCGGCCGGAACCATGTGTGCGGGAAGCAGCCGCTCCAGGTGGGCGCGGAGTTCGGCCGCGGAGGGTGCGGCGGTGTGCTCCCCGTTGCCGGTGCCGACGACGTGCGCGACGAGCCGGCGCGTCCCCGAGGTGTCCTCGTGCACGCCGACGGCGGCTGCGCCGACGCCGGGGTGGGTGTGCAGGGCGGCCTCGATCTCGCCGGGTTCGATGCGGTAGCCGCGGATCTTCACCTGCTGGTCGGCGCGGCCCAGGTACTCCAGCGTGCCGTCCGTCCGCCGGCGGGCCCGGTCGCCGGTGCGGTACATGCGGCTGCCGGGCTCGCCGAACGGGTCGGCGGGGAAGCGGGCGGCGGTCAGGCCGGGCCGTCCCAGATAGCCGCGGGCCAGGCCCTCCCCCGCCACGTACATCTCGCCGACGGCGCCGGGCGCAACGAGGGCCAGGTCGTCGTCGAGCACGTACACCCGCAGGTCGGGTATGCCCGTGCCGATGGGTCCCGCGGCGGCGGAACCGGCCGTCGTGCGGTCCAGTGGGGCGTACGTGACGTGCACGGTGGTCTCGGTGATGCCGTACATGTTGACCAGCCGCGGGGCGGTGTCCGGGTGGCGGGCGTACCAGCCGGACAGCCGCTCCACGTCCAGTGCCTCGCCGCCGAAGACGACCGTGCGCAGGGCGAGGCGTGCGCTGAGCCCCGGGTGTTCGGCGTCGGCTCGGACCAGCGGGTAGAAGGCGGACGGGGTCTGGTTGAGGACGGTGACTTGCTCGTCAGCCAGCAGGCGCAGGAAGTCCTCCGGGGACCGGGCGGTGTCGTCGGGGACGACGACCAGCCTGCCGCCGTGCAGCAGGGCGCCCCACAGCTCCCAGACGGAGAAGTCGAAGGCGTAGGAGTGGAAGAGGGTCCACACGTCGTGCTCGTCGAAGCCGAACCAGTGACGGGTGCGGGTGAACAGGCGCACCACGTTGGCGTGCGGGACGACCACACCCTTGGGCCGGCCGGTGGAGCCGGAGGTGTAGATGGCGTAGGCGGGCGTCTCCGGCAGCGGGCGGCTGGCGGGGTCCGGCCCGGTGGCGGGACGCCGTTCGAGGTCGGCTGTGACCGCCGGGTCGTCCAGCAGGAGGGCGGGTACGCCGGTGCCCTGTGCCCGTCCGGCCGTCTCCGCGGTGGTCACCAGCGTGACGGCGTCGGCGTCCCGGAGCAGGTGGGCGATGCGTTCGGCGGGCAGCCGGGGGTCGACGGGCAGATAGGCGGCGCCCGTCTTCAGGACGGCGAGGACCGCCACGACCAGGTCGGTGGAGCGGGGCAGGGCGAGCGCCACGAACCGCTCGGGACCCGCGCCCGCCTCGGCGAGCCGGTGGGCGAGGCGGCCGGCCGCCGCGTCGAGCGCGCCGTAGGCGAGGGTGTCGCCCTCGTGGGTGACGGCGGGGGCGTCCGGGGTGCGGGCGGCCTGCGCCTCGAAGAGGTCCACCAGGGTCGAGTCGGGGCGGCCGTGCTCGGTACCGTTGAAGTCGGTCAGCATCCGCCGCCGTTCCTCGGCGGTGGTCCACGGCAGGTCGCGCAGCGGCCGGTCGGGGTCCTCGGCGATCGCGGCCAGCAGCAGGCACAGGCGGTCGGCGAGCGCGCGGACGGTCGCGGCGTCGAAGAGGTCCGGGTCGTAGGCCAGGTCGAACCCGAGCCGCTCGCCCTGATAGGCACGCAGCACGAGCGGGTAGTTGGTGGCGTCCCGGGAGGCGACGTCCACCAGGCGCACCCCCGAGGTGGCCGAACGGGCCTCGTCGAAGGGGTAGTTCTCGAAGGCGACCATGCTGTGGAAGAGCGGGGCGCCGGACGGCACGTCGCTCAGCGCGGTCAGTTCGGCCAGGGACACCGCCGCGAAACGCCTCGACTCGGCCTGGGTGTCCTGGAGTTCACGCAGCCAGGCGGTGGCCGTGCGGTGCCCTTCCACCCGGACGCGGGTGGGCAGGGTGTTGATGAACATGCCGACCATGGACTCCACGCCCGGCAGGTCGTCGGGCCGTCCCGAGACGGTGGTGCCGAACACCACGTCCCGTTCCGCGCCGTACCGGGCCAGCAGCAGCGCCCACGCGCCCTGCACCACCGTGTTCACCGTGAGCCCGGCGTCGCGGGCGGTCCGGGCGAGGCGTGCGGAGGCCGGGCCGGGGAGTCCGGCCGTGTGGACGCCCGCCGAGCGCGCCCCGTGCGCCTCGCGCAGCGGGCGGTCGGCGGGCAGCGGCGTCGGGGTGGCGAAGCCGCGCAGGACCTCGCGCCAGTGCGCGCGTGCCGCGTCGGCGTCCTGGTCGGCCAGATGGCGGACGTAGTCGCTGAACGGCCGGCGCACGGGCGGGTGCGGCTCGCTTCCGGCGGTGAGTGCCGCGTACTCCTCGAACACCTCGGTGAGCACCTGGGCCAGGCTCCAGCCGTCCAGGATGAGGTGGTGCGAGGTCCACAGCAGGTGGAGCCGCGCGTCGGGCAGCCGGACCAGGGTCAGGCGCATCAGCGGCGCCGAGCCGAGGTCGATGCCGCGCGCCAGGTCCTCGGAGCGGAGCCGGGCGAACCGGTCCTCGAGCTCACGCGGTTCCAGGTCGCGCCAGTCGTGGTGGGTCACCGGCACGCGGACGTCCCGGTGCACGATCTGGAGCGGTCGCGGCACGTCCTCCCAGACCACCGAGGTGCGCAGGGCGGGGGTGCGGTCGGTCACCCGCTGCCAGGCGACGGCGAGGGCGTGCGGGTCCGCGACGCCCTCCAGCAGGAGCGCGGCCTGGTCCACGTACACGTCGTCGGCGCCGCCGACCAGGCGGTGGAAGAGCATGCCCTCCTGGAGGGGGGTGAGCGGCAGCAGGTCCTCCACGCCGCG
This sequence comes from Streptomyces sp. NPDC043867, assembly GCF_056435845.1. Lineage (NCBI taxonomy): Bacteria > Bacillati > Actinomycetota > Actinomycetes > Kitasatosporales > Streptomycetaceae > Streptomyces > Streptomyces sp. NPDC043867. The sequence goes on from NZ_JBWKDS010000002.1 coordinate 256,197, forward strand.
GCCGTCCCCGGCCAGCCGGTCCACGGCGGCCTGGTCGAGACCCGCCTGCGGGAAGTCGGACGGGGTGCGGCCGCCCGCGTCCGGGCGGGCGCAGTGCTCGGTGACGGCGGCCAGCGCGCGGATCATGCCGTCCGCCAGGTCGCGGACGGTGGCCGCCTCGTGCACCTCGTCGCTGTAGTGCCAGGTGATCTCCAGTTGCCCGTCGGCGACCACGGCCGAGACGTCCAGCAGGTGGTCCAGGGGCCGCTCGGGTGCGATGTCCCGGCCGGGCACCTCGGCGGCGGCCGGGGCGAAGTCGCGCCCGGCGTCGGCCTCCCACTGGCCGTGGTAGTTGAAGCAGACCTGGGGAAGCGGCAGTTCGCGCAGCGCACCGGCGGCGGGGTCGGGTGAGCCGAGGCGGGCCAGTGCCTCGAAGCCGAGGCCGCGCCGGGGTACGGCCCGCAGCCGCTCCTTCACCGACTTCAGCGTGCCGGCCCAGTCCGGCGCGGCCGGGGTTCCGGCCGGGGTGAGGGTGACCGGGTACTGGCTGGTGAACCAGCCGACCGTCCGTGACACGTCGAGCGCGTCGCCGAGGTCCTCGCGGCCGTGCCCCTCCAGAGCCACGGTCACGCGCTCGGTGCCCGCCCAGTCGGCGAGGACCCGGCCGAGGGCGCTGAGCAGCACGTCGTTGACCTGGGTGCGGTAGACACCGGGCACGCGGCGCAGCAGGGCCTCGGTGGTGGCGGCGTCCACCCGGGTGCGGACGGTGCGCACCGAGCCGGAGAGCGGGGTCGCGGGCCGGTCGACGGGCAGCGGGACGCGCGGTTCCCGTGCCTCGGCCGTCCAGTACGGCAGGTCGTCGTCGAGGTCGCCGGCCCGCACCCGCCGGGACAGCTGCGCCGCCCACGCGGTGAACGGCGTTCCGACGGGCTCCAGTTGGAGGGGCTCGCCCGCGGCTGCCTGCCGGTAGGCCTGCTCCAGGTCGGCGAGGAGGATGCGCCAGGAGACACTGTCCACGCCGAGGTGATGGGCCGTCAGGAAGAGTTGGGGCCGGTCACCCGACGGGGGCAGCAGCAGGGCCGCGCGCAGCAGGGCGCCGGTCTCCGGGTCCAGGGCCGCGCGGGCCGCGTCGGCCGCCTCGGCCCGGCCGGCGGCGAGGTCCGCGCCGCCGAGTGCGGTGAGGTCGTGGCGGGTGAGCAGTCCGGCCGCCGGACCGGTTCCGGGGTGCTGTCGCCAGGTGTCCCCGGTGCGGACGAACCGGGTGCGCAGCGCCGGGTGGTGGGCGGTCACGGCTTCCACGGCCCGGGTCAGGGCCGCCTCGTCGAGGTCGTGCGGCAGGTCGAGCAGCATCGACATGCTGAAGTGCCGCAGCGGCCCGCGGGTGGCGAAGAACCACTCCTGGACGGGGGTCAGCGGAGCGGGGCCCTCGTCCTGCGGCGGACGCGGGGCGGGCACCGCGGCGGCCTCCCGGCCGGACGCGGCGGCGGCCAGGTCGGCGACGGTCTGGTGGCGGAAGATGTCGCGCGAGGTGAGGTGCACTCCGGCGGCGCGGGCGCGGGAGACGACCTGGATGCTGAGGATGGAGTCCCCGCCGAGCTCGAAGAAGTTGTCGTCCGCGCCCACCTCGGCCACGCCCAGCGCGTCCGACCAGATGCCGGCCAGCGTCTGTTCGGCGGGGGTGCGCGGGGCGGTGAACTGCCGCTCGCGGGGGGCGGTGTCGAGGTCGGGGGCGGGCAGCGCACGGCGGTCCAGTTTGCCGCTGGTGGTCAGCGGCAGCGCTTCGAGCGCGGTGAAGGAGGACGGCACCATGTGGTCGGGCAGGACGCGGCGGCAGGACGCCCGCAGTGCGGAGGCGGCGGGGCGGGCGGTGCCGGGGGCCGGTACGACGTAGGCGGCGAGCCGGGTGTGGCCGTGCGGGTCGGTCACCGCGACGACCGCGGCCGCGGTGACGTCCGGCAGGTCCAGCAGCGCCGCCTCGACCTCACCGGGCTCGATGCGGTGCCCGCGCACCTTGACCTGGTCGTCGGCGCGCCCGAGGTAGTCGAGACGTCCGTCGGCGGTCCAGCGGGCCAGGTCCCCGGTGCGGTACATCCGGCCGCCGGACGGTCCGAAGGGGTCGGCCAGGAAGCGCGCGGCGGTCAGGCCGGGGCGGCCGGCGTAACCGCGGGCCACCTGCTCCCCCGCCAGATACAGTTCGCCGCCGACGCCGGGCGGCACGGGCCGCAGCCGGTCGTCGAGGACGTAGGCCCGCACGTTGGGCAGCGGGCGGCCCACCAGCGGACGGTCGTCGCCGTCGATGCGGCACGCCAGGGCGTCGACCGTGCACTCGGTGGGCCCGTAGAAGTTGTACGCGGTGACGTCCCGGTGGGCGGCGAGTTCGCGCCACAGGCCCGGGCCGAGGGCCTCGCCGCCCAGCATCAGCACCCGGGGGCGGTGCCGCGGGTCGGTGAGCAGTCCGGCGGGCAGCAGCTGCCGCAGGTAGGACGGCGTCAGGTCCAGGAAGTCGACCCGGTGCTCGACGACGTACTCGACGAGGGCGGCGGCGTCGAGCCGGGTCGCCTCGTCGACCAGGTGCAGCGGGTGGCCGTCGGCCATCAGCAGCACGCCCTCCAGCGAGGTGTCGAAGGAGAACGACGCGGTCAGGGCCACCCGAAGCGGGCCGCCCCCGGCCTCGGCGACGAAGCCCTCCCGGTGACCCGCCAGCAGGTTCGTCAGGGAGCGGTGCGAGACGGCGACACCCTTGGGGCGCCCGGTGGATCCGGAGGTGTAGATGACGTACGCGGTGTGGTCCGGGTCGAGCGGAGCGCGCCGGTCGGTGTCGGCGGGGTCGGTGTCCGGGGCGGTGCCGGGCACCGAGCGCAGCATGGTCTCGTCCAGCACCAGGGCCGGCCGCGCGTCCTCGAGCAGGAAGCGGACGCGGTCGTCGGGCAGGTCGAGGTCGAGGGGCAGATAGCCGGCGCCGGACTTCCACACCGCGAGGATCGCCGTGATCATGTCGGCGGTGCGCGGCAGGCGCAGCGCGACCAGCCGTTCCGGCCCGGCGCCCTGGGCGATGAGGTGATGGGCGAGGCGGTTGGCGCGGGCGTTGAGGGCCGCGTAGTCGAGCCGGGTGTCCCCGGCGACCAGGGCCGTGGCGTGCGGGATGCGGGCCGCCTGCCGCTGGAACAGCTCCGGGTAGGTGGTGGCGGGGACCGGCAGGGCGGTGGCGTTCCAGTCCTCGGTCACCCGCCGTGTCTCGCGCGGGGAGAGCAGGGAGAGCGCGCCCAGGGGCCGGTCCGGTTCGGCGGCGGCACCGGTCAGCGTGCGCAGCAGCTGGTCCGCCATCCGCTCGGCGGTGGCCGCGTCGAACAGGTCGGTGCGGTATTCGAGCAGAGCGCTCAGGCCGTCCCCGTCGGGTATGAACTCCACGCTCAGGTCGAAGGTGGCGGCCCGCCGCTCCACGGTGACGGGTGAGATGGCCAGGCCGTGCGGCGCGGGTGCCTCGGGCGGGGACGGGTGCAGCAGGACCATCACGTCGAAGAGCGGGTTGCGGCCCGCCTCGCGGGTCGCGCCCACCGCCTCGACCAGCCGCTCGAACGGCGTGTCGCCGTGCGCGAACGCGTCGTTGACGGTCCGGGCGGCGGCGGCCAGCAGGTCGCGGAAGGATCCGGCGGTGTCGACGGGGGTGCGCAGGGCGATGGTGTTGGCGAAGAAGCCCACCGTCCGTTCCAGGTCGGTGCGGGAGCGTCCGGGCGTCAGGGAGCCGACGGTGATGTCGTCCTGGCCCGACCAGCGGGCCAGCAGCGCCTGGCAGGCGGCGGTCAGGGCGGTGAACAGGGTGGTGTGCTGCTCGGCCGCGAGCCGCCGCAGCCGGGCCGTGACGTCCGCGGGGACGGTGAAGGAGTGGACCGCGCCCGCTCCGGACTCCTCGCCGTGGCGCGAGCGGTCCAGCGGCAGCCCGGGCGCCACCGCGCCGGCCAACTGTCCCTTCCAGTAGGCGAGTTGACGCTCCAGGGCGGGACCGGACAGCTGCTCCCGCTGCCACCCGGCGAAGTCCGGGTACTGCGTCGCCACCGGCGGCAGGTCCACCGCCTCGCCGCGGGCGAGGGCGTCGTAGGCGGTGCACAGTTCCTGGAGCAGGACGCCCATCGACCAGCCGTCGGTGACGATGTGGTGGGCGGTCAGCAGCAGCACGTGCGAGGCGTCCGACTCCCGCAGCAGCAGGGCGCGCAGCAAGGGGCCGGTGCTCAGGTCGAACGGGCGGGAGTACTCGTCCCGCAGCGCCGTCTCCAGGGCGTCCGCCCCGGCGGGCCGCTCACCCGTCCCGGTCCCGCCGGTCTCGCCGTCCCCGCCGGCGGGGTCCGGCACCGGCAGGTCGCGGACCGGCAGCGGTACGGGGCCCGCCGGGTGCACGGACTGTGCGGGGCGTCCGTCGACCTCCTCGAACGTGGTGCGCAGCGCCTCGTGCCGCCCCACGACGGTGTCCAGGGCGCGGGAGAGCGCGGCCCGGTCCAGCGGTCCGGTGAACCGCAGCGCGACGGCGCTGTTGTAGCGGGCGTCGCCGGGCCGCAGCCGGTCCAGGAACCACAGCCGCTGCTGGGCGAAGGACAGCGGCAGCGGCCGGGTGCGGTCGGCGTGCGGGATGGCCTGCCGGGCGGGTGCGCCCGGCGCGGGGGGGGGGCGCCAGGGGGGGCGCGCCCAAGGGCGGTGTGGTTTGTTAGGGGGTTTTTTCGTGAGTCCCGTGCTGGGC
>NZ_JBWKDS010000002.1:260914-337645 GCF_056435845.1 Streptomyces sp. NPDC043867
ATCCGGCAGAGAAACCACGCCTTTGGGGGGGAGAAGGAAGGTGGAGTGGGTGGGGTGTGTGCGGTGTGGGGTGTTCCCTCCGGGGTGTTCCCCCCCCCCGCGCCGCCGGCCCGTCCGGCCAGCCGGCGGCGCAGCGCCTCCTGAAGGTCCTGGGGCAGTGCCTCGGCGCGGTTTCGCTTCGAAGACGTCATGGTCGTCCGGTCCTCACCGTTCTTCGTCGTGGTCGCTGTCGCCGCGCAGGGCGTCCTCGAGTTCGCTCAGCACCTGCTCCTCCACCAGATCCGCCAGCCCGGCGACGGTGCGGGTGACCAGCACGTCGCGGGGGGTGAGAGCCACCCCGAAGGCGTCGTTGGCGCGGGAGGCGATGAGCAGGGCGCGCAGGGAGTCGCCGCCCAGGGAGAAGTAGTCGTCCTCCGCGCCCACGGCCGTGTGCAGGGCTTCCTCCCAGATGGCGGCGAGTGCCTCCTCGGTGGGGGTGCGGGGGGCGACGTGCCCGGGTGTCTCCTCCGCGCCGGGTGCGGGGGCGGGCAGGGCGGCCCGGTCGGTCTTGCCGTTCTCGGTGAGAGGGAAGCGCTCCATCACCACGAACGCCGAGGGGACCATGTGGCCGGGCAGGATGCGCGCGGCCGACGCCCGCAGTTCGGCGGACGCGGGCGGCTCGCAGCCGGGCGCGGCGAGCAGGTGGGCCACCAGGCGCGGCAGCCCCGGCTCGTCCTCCCGTACGGTCACCACGGCGTCCAGCACGGCCGGGTGCCGCACCAGGACCTGTTCGACCTCGCCCGCCTCGATGCGGTGGCCGCGCAGCTTGAGCTGGTGGTCGGTGCGGCCCAGGTAGTGCAGCTCGCCGCGGGCGTCGCGCCGCACCAGGTCCCCGGTGCGGTACATCCGGGTGCCCGGCGGCCCGAACGGGTCGGCGGTGAAGCGGGTCGCGGTCAGGCCCGGCCGGTTCAGGTAGCCCCGGGCAAGGGAGGGGCCGCTCAGCCACAGTTCGCCCGCGACGCCGTCGGGGACCGGCCGCAGCCGCGCGTCGAGGACGTGAGCCCGGGTCGCCGGCAGCGGGCGGCCGACGGGGGGCGCGGTGCCGTCCGGCTCCAGTGGGGCCGACCAGGTGGCGACGACCGTGGCCTCGGTGGGCCCGTAGGAGTTGATCATGCGGTGGTGAGGTGCCCAGCGGGCGACGAGGTCCGCGCCGCACGCGTCGGCGCCGACCGTGAGGGTCCGCAGGTCCGGCAGGGTGCCGGGGGTGTCGGGCGGCAGCGTGGCCAGGGCGGCCGGGGGCAGCAGCGTGTGGCTGATCCGTGCCTCGCGCAGGACGCCGGCGAGTTCGGCGCCGAGCAGCGGGCCGGGCGGCGGTACGACCAGGCGGGCGCCGTTCGGCAGCGACATGCACAGTTCCAGGACCGAGGCGTCGAAGCTGGGGGTGGCGAAGGCCAGGACGCGGTCCCCCGGACCCACCTGGTAGTGCTCGGCCTCGGCGGCGGCGAAGTCGGCGAGGCCGCGGTGGGTGACGACGACGCCCTTGGGGGTTCCGGTGGAGCCCGAGGTGTAGATGACGTAGGCGGGGTCGTCGAGGTCGAGCGGCCGGGTGCGTTCGGCGTCGGTGGGCCGGTGTCCGGGTACGCCGTCCGGTGCCGCGGCGAGCAGGCCGGCGACCTCCCCGGCGTCGAGGGTGAGGGCGGGCTCGGCGTCGCGCAGCATCAGCGCGACCCGTTCGGCCGGGTAGCCGGGGTCGACCGGCAGGAACGCCGCGCCGGTCTTGGCCACCGCGAGCTGGGCGAGGACCATCTCCGCGGAGCGCGGCAGGACCAGGGCGACGAGGGTTCCCGGGCCCGCGCCGCGGGCGATGAGACGGTGCGCCAGGCGGTTCGCCCGCTCCTCCGTCTCCGCGAAGGACAGCAGCAGCCCCGGCGCGCCGAGGGCCGGCGCGGTCGGGCTGCGGTCCACCGCGGCCTCGATCAGGTCGGGCAGCGTCGCCGGGGTCACCGGCCGGGACCGCGGCCGGGTGGGCAGGTCGAGCAGCCGGGCCCGCTCCTCCGGCGGCAGCACGTCCACCGCGGCGAGGGGCGCGGTGTCCGCGGACCCGGCCAGGGCGCGCAGCGTGTGCAGCAGCCGGGCGGCCAGGGAACGCGCGGTGGTCTCCTCGAAGTACCGCGGGTCGTAGCCGAGTTCGACGCCCAGCCGGTCACCGGGCGAGATGACCACGGTGAGCGGGTAGTTGGTGGCCTCCCGGGCGTCCAGGTCCCGCACCCGCACTCCGTGGGCGCCCGCGGTCGTGTCGCCCACGGGATAGTTCTCGAAGACCAGCAGGCTGTCGAAGAGCGCCGTTCCGGCGGGCACCGCGCTGAAGTCGTGCAGGTCCGTCAGCGGGGTGTGGTCGAAGCGGCGGTCCTCGGCGCGGGCGGTCTGCATCTCGCGCAGCCAGGCGTCGCACGGCGCGTCGTCGTCGACGGTGACCCGTGCGGGCAGGGTGGTGATGAAGAGCCCGGTGATGGTGTCGGCGCCGGGCAGGTCGGCGGGCCGTCCGGAGACGGTGGTGCCGAAGCACACCTCCCGTTCGCCGCTGCAGCGCGCCAGCAGCAGCGCCCAGGCGCCCTGGACCAGGGTGTTGAGGGTGAGGCGGTGGCGGCGGGCGAAGTCCTGCAGCCGCCGTGTGTCGGCCGGTTCGAGATGCTGCGACAGCCAGGTGCCGGAGCGGGCCGCCGCGCCCTGGGCGGGCCGGCGGTCGTACGGCAGCGGCGTCGGGGCGGTGAGGTCCGCGAGGGCCTTCCGCCAGTGGTTCTCGGCCCCGGCGGCGTCCCGGCCGGCGAGCCAGGCGGCGTAGTCCGCGAAGGGCCGGCGCTCCGGCAGCCGGGGTGCCTCGCCCCCGGCGAGCGCGGCGTGGCACGCGACGACGTCCGCCAGGACGTGGAAGACGCTCCATCCGTCCAGCAGCACGTGGTGGAAGGTCCACACCACCCGTACCTCGTCCGGGCCGAGCCGGATCAGTGCGACGCGCAGCAGCGGCGCACTGTCCAGGCCGAGGCCGCGCGCCTTGTCCTCGGCCAGCAGCCGTTCCAGCTCCGCCTCGCGCCGCTCGGGTGCCAGGTCGCTCCAGTCGTGCTCGGCGACGGGCAGGACGACTTCACGGTGCACGGTCTGGAGCGGCACGGGGGCCGCGTCCAGGACCACGGCGCTGCGCAGTACGGGGGTGCGGTCGACGACCTGCTGCCAGGCGGCGGCCAGCACCCGCGGGTCCCGCACGCCGTCCATCACGAACGTGATCTGCTCGACGTACAGCCCCTCGCCCGGTTCGTCCATGGCGTGGACGACCATGCCGGTCTGGGTGGGCGTGAGCGGGTAGATGTCGACGACGTCGCGGCCGGTGCCGGCCAGCCGGTCGACGGCCGCCTGGTCCAGCGGGGCCAGCGGGAAGTCGGCGGGGGTGCGGCCCCCCGCGCCGGGTCCGGCGCAGTGCCGCACGATGGCGCGCAGTTCGTCGGCCAGTTCGGCGGCCAGGCGGGCGACGGTGTCGCGCCGGTGCACCTCACGCGAGTACGACCAGGTGAACTCCAGGCGCTTGTCGGTGACCCGGCCCAGCACGTCGAGGAGGTGGGGCCGGTCCGAAGAGGGGTCCATGCCGCCCGCGAGGCCGTCCCAGGGCGCGTGCAGCAGGCCGCCCGGGGACACGTCCCGGTCCTGCCGGCCCAGGTAGTTGAAGCCGACCTGCGGCAGCGCCGGCAGCTGTCCGGCCGCCGTGGGGTGCAGGTGCCGCAGGGCGCCGTAGCCCAGTCCGCGGCTTGGCACGGCCCGCAGGGTCTCCTTGACGGACTTGAGCGCGGTCCCGGGGTCCGCGTCCAGGGGGACCTCCAGTGCGACGGGGAACAGGGTGGTGAACCAGCCGACGGTCCGGGACAGGTCGACGTCGTCGAACAGTTCCTCCCGGCCGTGGCCCTCCAGCGCCACCGTCACCCGGTCCCGGCCCGTCCAGCGGGTCAGGACCCGGCCGAGGGCGCACAGCAGGACGTCGTTGACGCGGGTGCGGTAGACGTCGGGCACGTCCTGGAGCAGGCGGCGGGTCTCCTCGGTGTCCAGTCCGACCGTCAGCGTCTCCTCGCAGGCGACGGTGTTGCCGCCCGAGAGGTCGGCGGGCAGGGCCGCGTCGCCCTCCAGGGCCCGCCAGTGGGCGAGTTCGTCGTCGAAGCCGCCGCCCGCGGTGTGCGCCGCGAGCCGCTCGGCCCACGAGCGGTAGGAGGTGGTCTTCGGACCGAAGTCCGGTCGGTCGCCGGCGCGCAGCGCCCGGTACGCGCTCTCCAGGTCCTCCAGGATCACCCGCCACGACACCGCGTCCACCACGAGGTGGTGGGCGGCCAGCAGCAGGACCGGCCGCCGCCCTGCGCCGGGGCGGCACAGGGCGCCCCGGAGCAGCGGTCCGGCGCCCAGGTCGAAGCCGGCGCCCAGCAGGGCGGCCCGCTCGCGCAGTGCCGCCTCGGTGTCGGCGCCCGCCCCCTCGGGGAGGTCGTGCACCTCCAGGTGCGCCGGGTCGCCGGGCGCGGCGCCGTACTGGCGCCACCGCCCGTCGCCGGCCCGCTCGAACCGCAGGCGCAGGGCGTCGTGGTGCTCGACGACCGCGGTCAGGGCGGCACGCAGGAGGGTCTCGTCGGTGTCGTCGGCGAGGTGGAAGGAGACGGTCTGGGTGAAGTGCGCCGGGTCACCGGTGAGCGTGTCGAGCAGCCAGTGCTGGACCGGGGTGAGCGGCGCCTCGCCCACCACGGGACCCTGCTCGGCCGTGGTCGCCGCGGCCGGCAGGTCCTCGGCGGCGGCGGCCAGTTCGGCGACGGTCTGGTGGAGGAACAGGTGCCGCGGGGTCAGCACGAGGCCGGCCCGGCGGGCGGCGGAGACGATCTGGATGCCGAGGATGGAGTCGCCGCCGAGGGCGAAGTAGTTGTCCAGCGCGCCGACTTCCGGCACGCCCAGCACCTCGGACCAGATCGCGGCGAGGGTCCGCTCGGTGCCGGTGCCCGGCGGGCGGGCGTCGACGGAGGCCGGCGCGGCCCACACGGGTTCGGGCAGCGCCCTGCGGTCCAGCTTGCCGGTGGCCCCGAGCGGCAGCCGCTCCAGCGGCAGCACGGTCGCCGGGACCAGGTGGCCCGGGAGCGTGCGGGCGAGGAAGTCCCGCAGCGCGGCGGCCTCGGGGACCTCGGCACCGGCGGGGACGACGTACCCCACGAGCCGCCGGTGGCCGTCCTGTTCGACCACCCGGGCGGCGGCCGCGGACACCAGCGGGTGCCGGGCCAGCGCGGCCTCGACCTCGCCCAGTTCGATGCGGAAGCCGCGCACCTTCACCTGGTCGTCGCTGCGGCCGAGGTACACCAGGTCGCCGTGCGCGGTCCACCGCACCAGGTCCCCGGTGCGGTACATGCGGCTGCCGGGCGGCCCGTACGGGTCGGGGAGGAAGCGGGACGCGGTCAGGCCGGAGCGGCCCAGGTAGCCGCGGGCCACACCGGTCCCGGCGAGGTACAGCTCGCCGGGCGCTCCGGCGGGCACCGGCCGCAGCCGGGCGTCCAGGACGTAGGCGCGGGCGCCGCCCACCGGCCGGCCGATCGCCGGAACACGGTCGGGTTCCGCCGGGTCGCAGGTCCAGGCCGTGGCGTACACGGTGGCCTCGGTGGGCCCGTAGATGTTCATCACCCGGCAGCCGGGCACCGCCTCCCGGACCTGCTGGACGGTACGGACGGGCAGCGCCTCGCCGGCCAGGACGACGGTGTCCGCCGTGACGTCGACGGTGTCCTCGGCGAGCAGCCGGCCGAGGGCGGACGGGACGGCGCTGAGCAGCCCCGCGGTCCACGGCCGGTCGCGTTCGGCGAGGGCCAGCAGGTCGCGGACCACCTCGACGCAGCCTCCGGCGAGCAGCGGGGAGAGGATCTCGAACACCGACACGTCGAAGTTGAGCGAGGTGGAGGCCACGACGTGGGCGAGGCCCCGGCCGGTGAACTCGGCGGCGGCCCAGTCGGTCAGCGCCACCACGGATTCGTGGGCGACGACGACGCCCTTGGGGCGGCCGGTCGAACCGGAGGTGTGGATGACGTACGCGGGGTGCCCGGGCAGCAGGGTCGCGTGCCGCTCGGCGTCCCCGACGTCGGCGGCGGACCGGGCGGCCAGCCGTGCGGCGCACGCGGGATCGTCCAGTGCGATGCGCGCGAACGGGCCGTCGGGCAGCCGCCCGGACGTCTCCGCGCCGGTCACCACGGCGTCCGGGCGGACGTCCTCGAAGAGGAACGCGATCCGCTCGGCCGGGTAGCCGGGGTCGACCGGCAGGTAGGCGGCGCCGCTCTTCAGCACCGCGAGGAGGGCCACGATCAGGTCGGCCGTGCGGGGCAGCGCCAGCGCGACGAACCGCTCGGGTCCGGCGCCCGCGTCGACCAGCAGCCGGGCCAGCCGGTTGGCGCGCTCGTTGAGCTGCCGGTAGCTGAGGCACTCGGCGCCCGCCAGGACGGCCGGGGCGTCGGGGGTGCGTGCGGCCTGCTCCTGGAACGCCTCGGGCAGGGTCCGGCGCGGCGCCCGGGTCACCGGGCCGCCCAGCCGGTCGACGAGGCGGCGGCCCTGCTCCGGTGCGACCAGCGGCAGATCGTCCAGGCAGCGCTCTGGGTCGGTGGCCATCTCGATGAGAAGGGTGCGCAGGCTCGCGCCGAGCCCCTCGACCGTCGCGGGGTCGAAGGCCTCCGGGTCGTAGTCGAGGGCGACCGCGAGGGTGTCACCCGGCGCGACCACCACGCTGAGCGGGTAGTTGGTCGGCTCCAGGTCGCGTTCCTGCTCCATGGCCAGTCCGTGCCGGGCCAGGGCGTTGGCGTCGAACGGATAGTTCTCGAAGACGACGATGCTGTCGAACAGCGTGGTGCCGCCCGGCACGTCGCTCCACGTCTGGAGCTGGGCGAGGGAGACGAAGTCGTGGCGCCGGGACTCCGACTGGGCGGCCTGGAGCTCGCGAAGCCACTCCAGCAGCCGACGCCGTCCGTCGATCCGCGCCCGGGTGGGCAGCGTGTTGATGAACACGCCGACCATCGAGGTCACTCCCGGCAGTTCGGCGGGGCGCCCGGACACGGTCGTGCCGAACACCACGTCGTCACCGCCGCCGTACCGGGACAGCAGCAGGGCCCAGGCACCCTGGAGCACCGTGTTGACGGTGAGCCCGGCGCGCTGCGCGGTCTCCCGCAGCCGCGCCGACACGCCGGCGTCGAGCGTGACCCGGACCGACCCCGACGAGGACGTGCCGTGGGCCTCGGCGGGCCGCCGGTCGCGCGGCAGCTCGGTGGGGACGGAGAAACCTGCCAGCGCCTCGCGCCAGTACCGTTCCGCGCGCCCGGTGTCCTGCCGGGCCAGCCAGCCCAGGTAGTCACTGAAGGGTGAGCGGTCCGGGACCTGCGGCCGGCGCCCGGAGGTCAGAGCCGCGTACCGCTCGCACACCTCGTCGAACACCTGGGCGGCGCTCCATCCGTCGAGCAGGACGTGGTGGAAGGTCCACACCATCCGCACCCGCTCGGGCGACAGCCGGATCAGGGTCAGCCGCATCAGCGGCGCGGCGGACAGGTCGACGCCCGCCCGGCGGTCCTCGTCGAGCATCCGGTCGAGTTCCCGTTCACGGCGCCCGGCCGGCCACTGGGACCAGTCGTGGTGCGTGACGGGCACCTCGGCCCGGTGCTGCACGACCTGGAGGGGCTCGGCCGTCTCCTGCCACACCAGCCGGGTGCGGAGCATCGGGTTGGCGTCCGCGGTGCGCTGCCACGCCTCGGCGAGGGCGTGCGCGTCCCGGACCCCGCAGAGCACGAGCTGCACCTGGTTGAGGTAGGTGCCGGCGTCCGTGTCCATCAGGCTGTGGAACAGCATGCCTGCCTGCATCGGCGTCAGCGGGTACAGGTCGGCGACCGCCTGACCGTCGCCCACGACCCGGTCCACGGCCGTCTGGTCGACGCGCGCCAGCGGGAAGTCCGAGGGCGTGCGGCCGCCGGCGTCCGGGCGCGAGCAGTGGGCGACCAGGTTCCCGAGCGCCGCGAGCATGCCCTCGGCGAGTCCGGCCACCGTCTCCTCGCGGTGCAGTCCGGCGCTGTAGTACCAGGTGACCTCGAGGCGGCCGTCCTCCACCCGGGCCACCACGTCGAGCACGTGCGGGCGCTCCTGCCCGGGAGCCTCTGCGCCGTCCAGGCCGTCGGGCACGGAACGGACGAGTACGCCGTCGGCGGCGGACCAGTCGAACCGGCCCAGGTAGTTGAAGCTGACGCCGGGCGTCGGCGCTTCCGCGAGTCCGCCGTCCCCGGCGAGGTACCGCAGCGCGCCGTGGCCCAGGCCGCGCTCCGGCACGGCCCGCAGCTGCTCCTTGACGGACTTCAGGGCGGTGCCCCAGTCCCCCTCCCCCGCGTCGAGGGCGACCGGGAACAGGGTGGTGAACCAGCCGACCGTACGGGACAGGTCGACGTCGTCGAAGAGCTGGTCCTCGCGGCCGTGCCCCTCCAGGTCCACGGCGACGGTGCCTCGGCCGGTCCAGTCGGCGAGCGTCCGGGCGAGCGCGGTCAGCAGGACGTCGTCGATGCGGGTGCGGTAGACGCCGGGCACCTTGCGCAGCAGGTCGTCGGTGCGCTCCTCGTCGAGCCGGACGGTCACCGCGCGCACGTCGGCCGTGGTGTTGCCGCCGTCGAGTTCCACCGGGAGCGGGTCCGCGCAGTGCCGGGCCACCGCGTCCCAGTGGGCGCGTTCCGCCGCGAAGCCGCCTTCGCCGGTGTGGGCGCGCAGTCGCCGCGCCCACTCCTGGACGGAGGTGGTGCGGGCCGGCAGGCGGACCGGTTCCCCGGCGAGGGCCTGCCGGTAGGCGGTCTCCAGGTCCTCCAGGAGGACGCGCCAGGAGACACCGTCGACGACCAGGTGGTGCACGGCCAGCAGCAGCCGGGCGGGGCGGGTGCCGGAGTCCGCGGGAGACCCGGGGGCGCCGGTGAAGAGCCGGGCGGTGAGCAGCGGGCCGGTGTCGAGCCGGAAGGCGGCGTGCGCCTCGGCCGTGACGCGGGCCTCGGTCTCCCGCGCCGCCGCCGCGGTGCCCGCACCGCTCAGGTCGCAGACCCGCAGCAGCTCCGGTGCCGGCGCGTCCGCGGAGACGCAGGTCTGGCTCCAGGACCCGTCGTCCCGGCGGGCGAAGCGGGAGCGCAGGGCGTCGTGGTGCGCCCACAGGGCGGCGAGCGCGCGGCGCAGGGCGGCCGGGTCGACGTCGGCCGTCTCCACGACGACGGACTGGTTGAAGAACTCCGGGCGGTGCGGGCCGGCGTCCAGGAACCAGTGCTGGATGGGCGTGAGGGCGACCTCACCGCTCACCGGGCCGGTCCCGGCGACGGGCGCGGCGGTGCCGGTGGCGGCGGCCAGCGCGGCGACGGTGGGGTGCCGGAACAGGTCCCGGGGCGTCAGGGCGAGGCCTGCGGCGCGGGCGCGGGAGACGACCTGGATGCTGAGGATCGAGTCGCCGCCCAGCATGAAGAAGTTGTCGTCGGCGCCGACCCGTTCGACGCCGAGCAGCTCGGCCCAGATCTCGCCGAGGATCCGCTCGGTCCCGGTGCGCGGCGCACGGTACGCGGTGTCGCCGGCCGCCGACCAGTCGGGGGCCGGGAGGCGCCGCCGGTCCACCTTGCCGTTGCCCGTCAGGGGCAGCTCCGCCACGGTGACGAACGCGGCGGGCAGCATGTAGTCGGGCAGGTCGGCCGACAGGTGGGTGCGCAGTTCGGCGGCCGGCGGTACGGCGGCGGCGGGGGCGGGCACGAGGTGGGCGGCCAGCCGCTTGCGCCCGCCCTCCTCGTACACGGAGACGACCGCCTCCACGACGGCCGGGTGGGCGGTGAGCCGGGCCTCGATCTCGGCGGGTTCCACCCGGAAGCCGCGGATCTTGATCTGGTCGTCCGCACGTCCCACGAAGTGCAGTTCGCCGTCGCCGCTCCAGCGCACGATGTCGCCGGTGCGGTACATGCGGGCGCCGGGCGGGCCGAACGGGTCGGCGAGGTAGCGGGCGGCGGTCGCGCCGGGGCGTCCGGCGTAGCCGCGGGCCACTCCGGCACCGGCGACGAACAACTCGCCGGGGATGCCCGGCGGTTGGGGCTGGAGCGCGTCGTCCAGGACGTACACCCGCGTGTTGTCCAGCGGGCGGCCGATGGGCAGCACCGGGGGCAGCGGATCACCGGCGCGGAAGACGCGCCGGGTGGCGAAGGTGGTGGTCTCGGTCGGGCCGTAGCCGTCGACGAGTCTTAGGCCGGGGCAGGCGTCCAGGACACGGCGGACCACCGCGCCCGGCACGGCCTCGCCTCCGGTCCACACCTCCAGGGCGCCGCGCAGGCAGGTGGGGTCCTCCTGGGCGAGGAGGCGGAACAGTCCCGCGGTCAGCCACAGGCACCGCACGCCCTGCTCGGTGATCGCGCGCCGGACGACGGCGGCGTCCAGGTCGGCCGGCGGGGCCAGCACGGCGGTCCCGCCACGCAGCAGCGGGACCCACAGCTCGTAGGTGGAGGCGTCGAAGGCGTGCGGGGAGTGCACGAGGACGCGGTCGTGGCCGGCGAAGGCGCGGTCGAGTGCGAGCGCGGCCACGTCCCGCTGGCGCACGGCGACGCCCTTGGGGACACCGGTGGAGCCGGAGGTGAACATGAGGTACTGGACGTTGTCCGGGTGCACCGCGACACCGGCCGGACGCCGGGAACCGGACGCGTCACCGTCGGCCCCCGCGGCTCCGTCCGGCGGCACGGCCCCGGCAGCGTCGGCGTTGACGTCCAGCGGTACCGGCCCACCGCCGGCGGCTCCGTCCAGCCGTACGGCCTCCGCGCCTGCGCCGGCGGCTCCGTCCAGCCGTACGACCTCCCCCTCGGGATGCACGGCGCGGGCCGTCTCGTCGCTGGCCGCGTCGGTGAGCAGCAGGTGCGCGCCGGCCTCGGTGAGCATGCGGCGCAGCCGCTCGCCCGGTGCCCGGCCGTCCAGCGGGACGTAGATCCCGCCGGTGCGGGCGAGGGCGAGCTGGGTGACGACGAGGGTGACCGAGCGGTCCATCAGCACGCCGACCGGGACCTCGGCCCGTACACCGAGCGCGGTCAGCCGGGCGGCGAGTCGCGCCGCCCGGGTGTCCAGCTCCCGGTAGGTGAGGTGCTCGGCGCCGGCCTCAAGGGCGACGGCGTCCGGGGTGCGCCGCACCTGGGCGGCGAACAGGTCCGCGACCGTGGCGTCCGGCGCGTCGGTGGCCGTGTCGTTCCAGCCGCGCAGGACCTGGTCCCGGCGGGCGGGGGTCAGCAACGGCAGCCTCGCGGCGGGGCGTTGCGGTGCCGCGGCCATGCCCTCCAGCAGGACGGTGAGGTACTCGGCCATCCGCGCGACGGTGCCGGTGTCGAACAGCTCGGGGTCGTAGCCGAGGCGCAGCCCGAGTTCGGGGCCGGGGTAGGCCACCAGGCTGAGGGGGTAGTTGGTGGTCTCGATGCCGTCCAGGTCGCTCAGGCGCAGCCCGTGCGCGGCGGCGAGTCCGTCGTCGACCGGGTAGTTCTCGAAGACCACGATGCTGTCGAACAGGGCGACCCCGTCCGGGAGTTCGGTGAACCCCTTCATGCGGGTGAGCGGCATGTGGTCGAACCGCCGGTCCTCGCTCTGGTCCTGCTGGAGCCGGCTCAGCCAGTCGAGGAGGGTCTCGTCGCGCGGTGCGGCGACGCGGGTCGGCAGTGTCGTGATGAACAGGCCGGTCATGGCCTCGGCACCGGGCAGCTCGGGGGGACGCCCGGAGACGGTGGTGCCGAACACCACGTCGTCGCGGCCCGCCTGACGGCTCAGCAGCAGCGCCCAGGCGCCCTGGACGAGGGTGTTGAGGGTCAGGCCCGCCGTTCTGGCCAGCTCCTCCAGCGCCCGGCTGGCGGCGGCGGGAACCGTGACCCGGACCGCCTGGGTGGACTCGGCGCGGTGGGTCTCGCGCGGTTCACGGTCGTAGGGCAGCGGGGTGGACTCGCCGAGGCCGGACAGGCGGTCCCGCCAGTGCTGTTCGGCCTGTTCGCCGTCGCGGTCGCGCAGCCAGGCCACGTAGTCGCGGAACGGCCGGCGGTCGGGCAGTGCGTCGTCGGCCGCCGTGCCCGGCTCCCCGGCGGTCCCGGCGGGCAGCGCATGGCAGGTGAAGACGTCCGACAGCACCTGGAACAGGCTCCAGCCGTCGAGGATCAGGTGGTGGAAGGACCACACCACCCGCACGCTGTCGTCGCAGAGCCGGGCGATCACCAGGCGTTGCAGCGGGGCCTGTCCGAGGTCGATGCCGCGTTCCCGGTCGCGGTCCAGCAACTCCCGCAGCCTCGCCTCCCGTTCGGGTAACGGCACCTCCCGCCAGTCCGCGTGCGTGACCGGCACGGACGCGTGGCGCCGGACCACCAGCAGCGGTTCGGGCATGTCCTGCCACGCGACGTGGCCGCGCAGCACGGGGGTGCGGTCGGTGACCCGCTGCCAGGCGGCCGCCAGTGCCGCGGGGTCGGGTATCCCGTCCAGGACGAAGGTCAGCTGCTGGAAGTAGGCGCTGCGGTCGTCCTGGGAGAGCCCGTGGAAGAGCATGCCGGCCTGGGTGGGCGTGAGGGCGTGGACGTCCTCGACCGCGGCGGGGTCGTCCCCGACGATCCGGTCCACGGCCCGCTGGTCCAGCCGCGCCAGCGGGAAGTCCGAGGGGGTGCGCCCCGCGGCGCCCGGCCGGGCGGCGTGCCGGGCGAGGCCCGCCAGCGCGTCGGCGTACCGTCCGGCGAGATCTGCGACGGTCGCCTCCCGGTGCAGCTCCCCGGAGTAGAACCAGGTGAACTCCAGCGCGTCGCCGTCCAGTTGCCCCACGACCTCCAGGGCGTGCGGGCGCTCGGCCAGCGGGTCGGCGTCCAGCTCAAGGGGGCGGCCCGGTGCCTGGTAGAGGCTGTCCGGCCGGCCGTCCGCGAGCCCGAACCGGCCCAGGTAGTTGAAGCTGATGTGTGCGGTCGGCGCCGAGGGCAGCGAACCGGGCCTGGCCAGGTAGCGCAGGGCGTCGTGGCCCAGACCGTGCCGGGGCACCGCGCGGAGCTGTTCCTTGACCCGTTTGAGCACCGTGTCCCAGTCCGCGTCCGGGGGGACGGTCAGGGCGACGGGGTGGCGGGTGGTGAACCAGCCGACGGTACGGCTGGTGTCGACGTCGGCGAACAGTTCCTCCCGGCCGTGCCCTTCGACGTCCACCACGACGCGGTCGTGTCCGGTCCAGCCGCACAGGGTCCGGCCCAGCGCGCTGAGCAGTACGTCGTTGGCCTGGGTGCGGTAGGTCTCCGGCAGGGTGCGCAGCAGGACGGCGGTGTCCTCGGGAGTGAGGCGTACGGTCACCGAGCGCGCCGTGGCGTAGGTGTTGGCGCCCGTCAGGTCCGTGGGAAGCGCGGTGTCGGTCTCCGTGACCGGCTGCGACCAGTACGCCGTCTCGTCGTCGAAGCCGCCGTCGGCGGCGAGGGCGGCCAGGCGCCCGGCCCAGTCCCGCAGCGCCGACGACTTCGCCGGCAGGGCCGCCGTCCCGTCGCGGCCCTCGCGGCGGGCGGCGTAGGCCCGGTCCAGGTCTTCCAGCAGGACGCGCCAGGAGATCCCGTCGACGACCAGGTGGTGGACGGCCAGGTGCAGGACGGGGCGGCGGCCGGGCTCCCGGTCGTGGAGCACGGCGCGCAGCAGCGGGCCGCTGGACAGGTCGAAGGGGCCCGTGTGCGGGGCGTCGGCGTCGGGGCCGGTGTGGCGTGCCAGGTGCAGCCGGGGGGCCGCGTCGTCGATGTGCCACTGGACGCCCGCGTCGCCGTGACCGGTGAGGAAGCGGGAACGCAGGGCGTCGTGATGGGCGACCAGGTCGTTCAGGGCGTCCTCGAGGGCCGCGGCGTCGACGGTGTCGGGCAGTTCCACGGACAGCGTCTGGGCGAAGTGGCCCGCGCGTTCGGCGGCGCTCTCGAAGAGCCAGTGCTGAATGGGTGTCAGCGGCGCGGTTCCGGTGGCCGCGACGGGGGCGGGCGCGGCGGTCCTGCGGCTTTTGGCGGCGTCCGCGCACCGGGCGAGGGCGGCGACCGTCTGGTGCCGGTAGACGTCGCGCGAGGTCACCGTCAGGCCGGCCCGCCGGGCCTGCGCCACCACCTGGATGCTGAGGATGGAGTCGCCGCCGAGCGCGAAGAAGTTGTCGTCCGCCCCGACCCGCTCCACGTGCAGGACGTCCGCCCAGACGGCGGCGAGGGTCCGCTCGGTGGGAGTGCGGGGCGCGACGTGGCGCGTGGTGTGCGTGGCGGGTCCCGGGTCCGGGAGCGCGGCGCGGTCCAGTTTGCCGTTGGGGTTGAGCGGCAGGGCGCTCAGCACCACGACGGCCGCGGGCACCATGTAGTCGGGCAGCGACGCGCCGAGTGTCCGGCGCACCGACTCCGGTTCGACGCGCGCTCCCGCGGCGGGTACGACATACCCGACCAGGCGCCGGTGCCCGTCGCTCTCCCGGGCGGTGGCGGCCGCCTCGGCCACGCCCTCGCACGTGCGCAGGGCCTCCTCCACCTCGCCGAGCTCGATGCGGAATCCCCGTACCTTGACCTGCTGGTCGGTCCGCCCGAGGTACTCCAGCTCGCCGTCGGCGGTCCAGCGCACCAGGTCCCCGGTGCGGTACATCCGGTCGCCGGGCGCGCCGTAGGGGTCGGCGACGAACCGGGCGGCGGTCAGGCCGGGGCGCCGCAGGTAGCCGCGGGCCAGGCCGCCGCCCCCGAGGTGGAGTTCTCCCGTGACTCCCGGAGGCTGCGGGCGCAGCAGGCGGTCCAGGACGTAGGCCCGGGTGCGGGCCACCGGTCTGCCGATGGGCGGGGCCTGGTCGGGCACGGCGTCCCCGGCGAACCACGCGGTGGCGTAGACGGTCGCCTCGGTCGGCCCGTAGATGTTGGCCACCTCACCGCCGGGCATCGCGCGCCGCAGGTCCCGCACGGTCTGCGCGGGCAGCGCCTCGCCGGCCAGGACGACGGTGTCGGCCTCGACCGCGGTGGCGTCGCCCGTCAGCATCCGGGAGACCACCGACGGCACGCCGCTGACCAGCCCGGCCCGCCGCGTCCCCGGCGTGTCGGCGAGCGCGGGCAGGTCGTCGACCAGCTCGACGCCGCCGCCTGCCAGCAGGGGGCACAGCATCTCGAAGACCGAGACGTCGAAGTTGAGCGAGGTGGAGGCGACGACGTGCGCCAGCCGGTCGGTGCCGAACTCCTCCTCCGCCCAGGTGGCCAGTGCGGCCACGCTGCGCTGGGCGACCACGACCCCCTTGGGGCGGCCGGTCGAGCCCGAGGTGTAGATGACGTAGGCGGGATGGGCGGGGTCCAGCGGCTGCGGGCGCTCGGCGTCGGTCACGTTCGCGTCGGACGGGTCGAGGGCCCCGGCGCCGTCGACGGCGCAGTCCTCCAGGATCAGCGGTTCGCACCCCTCGGGCAGTACGCCGGCCGTGTCGCGGGCGGCGACGACCAGCGCGGGAGCCGCGTCGTCGAGCATGAAGCGGATGCGCTCGGCCGGGTAGCCGGGATCCACCGGCAGGTATCCGGCGCCCGACTTCAGGACGGCCCAGAGCACCGGCAGCAGGTCGGCGGTGCGCGGCAGGCAGAGCGCGACCAGCGTCTCGGGGCCCGCGCCGCGGCCGATCAGCAGCCGGGCGAGGCGGTTGGCGCGCCGGTTCACCTCGGCGTAGTCGAGCCGTACGGGGCCGCAGACCACGGCGGTCCGGTCGGGGGTCCTGGCCACCTGCGCCTCGAACAGCGCGGCCAGCGTGCTGTCCGTGGTGTCCTGCCCGTCGCGCGGCGGCGGGTTCCAGGCGTCGAGCAGGGTGCGCCGCTCGTCGTCCGACAGCAGCGGCAGTTCGGCGACCGTCCGGTGCGGGCCGTCCGCCATGCCCTCCAGCAGGCGGTGCAGGTGACGGCTCATCCGGGCCACGGTGCGTGCCTCGAAGAGGTCCGTGTTGTACTCGACCGTCAGCTCGGATCCGCCGTCGGGACGCGGCGCGAACTCCAGGACCAGGTCGAAGCGGGCCGCCGGCCGGGGCAGCGGATGGTCCTCGATCCGCAGCCCGCCGGCCCGCGGCGGGTACGCCGGGGCGGTCTGCTGCACCACGAGCGCCTGCACCAGCGGGGTGCGGCTCGGGTCCCGGGGCGGGGCCAGCTCCTCCACCACCCGGTCGAAGGGCACCCCGTCGTGCGCGAAGGCGTCCAGCACGGTCGCGCGCATGCTCTCCACGAACCGGTCGACCGTGACCTTGTCGTCCACCTCACCACGCAGCACCACGGTGTTGGCGAAGAACCCGGTGACGTCCTCCAGGTCGCCGCGGCCCCGCCCGTTGGTGACGGTGCCGAACGCCACGTCCCGCTGCCCGGAGTACCGGGAGAACAGAACGGCGGCGGCGCCCGCGAAGAGGGTGAACAGGGTCGTGCCCCGGCCGCTCGCCAAGTGCCGCAGCCGGGCGACGAGTTCGGCGGACAGCTCGTGGCGGTGCGCCGCTCCGGCGGTGGTGCGCACGGCGGGCCGGGGCCGGTCCGTGGGCAGTTCCAGCTGCTGCATGCCGGTCAGGTGCCGCTTCCAGTACGCGAGGCTCTCGGCGTCGCCGTCCGTGGACCGCCGCTGCCGTTCCCACACGGCGAAGTCCGGGTACTGCACGCCCGGCTCGGACAGTCCGTCGGGGGTACCTGACACCTCCGCGTGGTAGAGCGCGGCCAGGTCGCGGGTCAGGACGCCGACGGACCAGCCGTCGGTGACGATGTGGTGCTGGGCCAGCAGGAGCAGGTGGTCGTCGTCGGTGCGGCGGACGAGCAGGGCGCGGGTGAGCGGTCCCGTCGCCAGGTCGTAGGGGCGGCCCAGTTCCTCGGTCAGGAGTCGCTCGGTGGCCTCGGCGCGGCCGTCGGCGGGGAGACGGCCGAGATCCGCCGTCCGCAGCGGCACCGCGGCGGCGTCGCTCACGTGCTGCGCGTCCTGCCCGTCCACGGTGGTGAAGGTGGTGCGCAGGGAGCCGTGGCGGGCGGCGAGCCGGTCCAGGGCACGGCGCAGCGCGCCGTCGTCGAGTGCTCCGCGCAGGCGCAGCGCGACACCGGTGTTGTACTCGGTGCCGCCCGCGCTGAGGTCGTTGAGGAACCACAGCCGTCGCTGGGCGCTGGACAGCGGAAGGGGCCGGTCCCGCGGGGCCGGCGGGATCGGGTCCGGCGCCGCGGTGGCGGCCGGGTCGCCGAGCAGCGGGGCCAGGTCGGCGACGGTCCGCGCGGTGAACACGTCCCGGACGGACAGGCGTACGCCGAGTTCGTCGCGTATCCGGGACAGCATGCGGGCGGCGAGGATCGAGTCGCCGCCCAGGTCGAAGAAGTCGTCCTCCACGCCGATGCCTTCGGCGCCCAGCACGTCCGCCCAGACGGCGGCCAGTGACCGCTCCTCGGGGGTGCGCGGCGGGACGCGGCCGGCGGTGGACGCGGGGCCGGGCGCGGGCAGGGCACGCCGGTCCACCTTGTGCTGCGGGGTGAGCGGCAGGGCGTCCAGGACGACGATCGCCGACGGGACCAGGTGTGCCGGCAGGGAGGCGGCGAGCGCCGCGCGCAACGCGGCCGGCTGTGGGGCGTGCCGGGGGTCGGCGGGCGTGACGTAGCCGACGAGCCGCTGCCGGCCCGGCTCGTCCTCGCGTACCACGACGACGGCTTCACGGACCTGGTTCTCGCCTGCAAGGGCCGCCTCGATCTCGCCGGGTTCGATGCGGAAGCCGCGCACCTTCACCTGCCGGTCGAGCCTGCCCAGGAACTCCAGCTCGCCGTCCGCCGTCCAGCGCGTCCGGTCGCCGGTGCGGTACAGCCGGGCGCCGGGCGGTCCGAAGGGGCTGGCGACGAAGCGGGCGGCGGTCAGGCCCGGCCGGCCGAGGTAGCCGCGGGCCAGTCCGTCGCCCCCCACGAACAGTTCGCCGTCGGCGCCGGGCGGCACGGGCCGCATCGCCTCGTCCAGTACGTGGGCCCGCAGGCCGGGCAGCGGGGCGCCGATCGTCGGAGTGCCGCCGCCGGCCGAGAGGGCGCCGGTCCACGAGGTGACGATCGTGGCCTCGGTCGGCCCGTACGAGTTGATCATGCGGCGTCCCGGCGCCCAGCGGTCGACGAGGGCCGCGGGACAGGCTTCGGCTCCCACGATCAGCGTGCGCAGATGACGTGCGCCGCCGTTCGCCGCCGGGTCGGGCAGCGTGGCGAGCGCGGCCGGCGGGATGAGTGCGTGGGTGATGCGGTGCTCGTCCAGCACGGTGGCGAGTTCGTCGCCCAGCCACGGCCCGTCGGGCGGCACCACCATCGTCGCGCCCGTCAGGAGCGAGATGAACAGCTCCAGGACGGAGGCGTCGAAGCTCGGCGAGGAGAACTGCAGCACGCGGTCGCCCGGGCCGACGGCGTACCGGTCCGCGGCGGCCGCCGCGAAGCCGCCGATGCCCCGGTGGGTGACCGTCACGCCCTTGGGGGTCCCGGTGGAGCCGGAGGTGAAGATGACGTAGGCCGCGTGGTCGGCGTCCGCCTCCGGGAGCCGGACCGGGGCCCCCTGGGCGGTGTTCTTCTCGGCCATGACGGCACGGACCGGGTCCAGGTCGTCGAGGACCGCGGCGGGCCGGGCGTCGGCCAGCATCAGGGCACGCCGTTCGGCCGGGTAGTCGGGGTCCACCGGCAGGAAGGCGGCGCCCGCCCGGGCCACGGCCAGCTCCGCGGCGACCAGTTCCATCGAGCGGGGCAGGACCAGCGCGACGGGCCGGTCCGGGCCGGCCCCGCTCCGCACGAGGTGGCCGGCCAGCCGGTCGGCGCGTGCGGCCAGTTCGCGGTAGGACCAGGTCCGCCGCCCGTCGGTCAGCGCGGGCGCCGACGGGGTACGGGCGGCCTGGGCGGCGAACAGCTCACCGAGCGGCGCGTACGTCGCCGTACCGGCGGTGACGCCGTCGTCGGGCGCGGGCGCGTGGTCGGCCTGCGGGGAGCGGGGCGCAGGGGTGGCCATGTCGTGCGGGTCCGTCATGGGGAGTCCTTATGGGCGAAGAACGAAGCGGTGCGCGCGGACCGGGACGGCGGGGAGACAGCCCGAAGGCCCGCCGGGGCGGTGGGGACGGCTGTCCGCGCGTGCGGGCGAGGACGGGGACGGCGGCTCGGACGTCAGGGGGTGCCGGTGCGGCGGGCCGTGCGTCCGGATATCTGCACGCGGTCGATCACGCCGGTGGCGGGGTCGCGGTGGAACCGCCCGCCGGGCTCGCGCCGCCCGGTGTCCGGGTCGATCAGGTCGCAGGCGAGGTCCGGATAGCAGGCCAGCGGTATGGGGCAGTCGCCGTCGACGGAGAGCGTCGGCACGCCGTCCCCGTCGAGCTTGATCCGGTACTCGGTGCCGCCGTTGCGGTAGGTGCCCGCGGACTCGGGCAGCGGGACGGGCCGGTCGTGGCGCACGCCGGCCGGGGCGGTCGGCACGCGCATCCCGGTGATCCGGGTCAGATCAGCGGCCAGGTCCTGCCACATCGCGGTGGCGCCCTTGGCGTTGCCGGTGAAGGCGATCACCACGCCGCTGTCGGGTTCGGCGCGCAGATGGCACGAGGTGCCCTGGGCGTTCCCGTCGTGCCCGCACCACCAGCGTCCGTCCTGCCGGAACAGCGCGGCGCCGAGGCCCCAGCCGCTCGCCAGGACTCCCGGGTCGGCCGCGGCCTCCCGGCGGCGCATCTGTGCGGCGGCGGCCGGCGGCAGCACGGCGGACCGGCCGACGAGCGCCTTGCCGAGCGCCGCCAGGTCCAGTGCACTCGCCTGCACGGCGCCGGCGGGTGCCTCCAGCGGGGCCAGGTTCTGGTGCGCCGCGCGCACCCGGCCCGAGGCCGTGTTGAGGGCGTGTCCCGCGGCGGCCGGGCGGTCGGAGTAGGTGTCGCCGAGGAAGCAGGGCTCGATGCCCAGGGGGTCCAGGAGCAGCGCCCGGACGGCTTCCTGCCAGCTCATCCCCGTCACCGCTTCCACCAGCCGTCCGGCGGCGACGTAGCCGGCGTTGGAGTACGAGAACGCGGTCCCGGGCGCGAACAGCGCGTCCTCGGCCGTGCACACCGCCGACAGATAGCGCGCCGCGGTGGTGCCGGCGGCGGTGTCCGAGTCGGGTCCGGTGGGCAGGCCCGCGGTGTGACTGAGCAGGTGACGTACGGTCACCTCCGGTAACGCACGCAGCTCCGGGAGGAGCGTGGCGACTTCGTCGTCCGGGGAGAGGTCGCCGTCGTCGGCCAGGAGCATCACGGCGGCAGCGGTGCAGACCTTGGTGACCGAGCCGATCGGGACGGCGGTCTCGGCGGTGAACGGGGCGCCCGTGCCGGCGTCGGCCGTGCCGGTGTGCAGGCTCAGGACGTGCGTCCCGGAGTCGACGACGAGCTGGGCGCCCGGTACCCGGTGCGTGCGGGCGAGGTGTTCCAGGCGGTGTTGCAGTGCTTCACGCACGGGGGACGGTCGGCGGTCGGTGACCAGAGCGGCGGTGGGGTACGGCATGAGAAAGGGACTCCTGATGACTGCGGCCCAGGGAGGGATGACGGACCGGTCCGCGTGGGTGAGCGGTGCGGGCCGGGCCGGGGGACGTCGGCGTTTCGGCTATGGGCGGCTGACTTCGACCGGCAGGTGGCGTACGCCGACGATGACGGCCGGGTTCTGGAAGACGACGTCGTCGTACGACGGGACGTCCAGGGCGCGGAAACGTTCAAGCAGCATGCGCAGCGCGATCCGCGCTTCCAGCCGGGCCAGCGGGGCGCCGAAGCAGAAGTGGATGCCGTGACCGAACGTCAGATGGGGATTGGGAGTTCGGCCGAGGTCGAGGACGTCCGGCGAGGCGAACCGGGCGGGATCGCGGTTCGCCGCGCCGAGGTTGACCATCACCAGCGAGTCGGCGGGGATGTCGTGGCCGCCGAGCACCACGGGCCTGGTGACGCGGCGTCCGAGCTCGGGGAAGGGCGGAAGCCAGCGCAGCACCTCCTCGATGGCGTCCGGGAGCCGGCCGGGGTCGGCGCGCAGCGCGGCGAGCGAACCGGGATGCCGGTCGAAGGTGCCGACGGCGTTGCCCAGCAGGGCCGTCGTGGTGATGTGTCCGGCGACCAGCAGCAGGGCGACGAACCCGACGATCTCCTGGTCCTGCATGCGGACGCCGTCGACCTCGGCGGTGATGAGTTTGCTGGTGAGGTCCTCGCCGGGCCGGGCACGGCGGTTGCGGATGTGCTCCAGGACGTAGCCGTTCATCTCCCGCACGGTGGGGGCGATGGCTTCCAGCGCGCGTTCCAGGTCGGCCATGTCGAGGCTCTCGCCGAGCTGGTCCCCGCTGAACAGGGTGCTCGCCCAGTCCTGGAAGAGCGTGTGGTCCTCGAAGGGTACGCCGAGCAGTTCGGCGATCACGATGATCGGGAGGGGGTAGGCCAGCGTGTCGACCAGATCGAACCGGTCACGGCCGTCCACCGTGTCCAGTAATCGGGTGCAGACGGCCTCGATGCGCGGTTCGAGTCCCTGCACGACGCGCGGGGTGAAGGCCTGGCTCACCAGGGCGCGGAGCTTGCGGTGCTCCGGCGGGTCCATGCCGACGAAGTTGCCCTGCCGGAAGGTGTCGAAGTCCTCCTGGGTGGGGGCGATCGGGGACATGTCCGAGGAGTACGTGGCCTGGTCGGCCAGCACGGCGGCGACCCCCTGGTGGTCGGTGACCTGCCACAGGCCCTGACCCCCGTCGTACCGGACCGGGCCGGCCTCCCGTAAGGCCCGCCACCGGTCGGTCACGACGTCCCAGACTAAAGGGGCCTCCGTCACTAGCTTGCTGGTCACCTTTTCTCCCTCGGGTGTGGGCGTGCAGGCGCGGCGGGGTCACCGTGGAGCGATGGCCGGCCGGCGGCGCGCCCGACTCGTCGGTGCGCGGACCGGCACGCGGCCGTGGCGGACACGCCGACCGCGCGAGGGTGGGACGAAAGCGCTGTGGCATGCGCTCCGCTCATCGGCCGTACGACCGAACTCCCCCCAGCGATCAGCCCGTTGCTCTGTCCGTCACGGACGGCGCGGCCGAAACCCCCCTTGCCCGGCAGTCTGACTGCCGAGCCGTACGGATGTCCTCCGTACGGTCAAAAAAGCCGGTCGGGCAGGGTCAACTCGCCCTCCGCACCCGACGTCGTCCCTGTGCCTGTGCGTGAACGGACGATGGCACCTGCCTTGCGGACCTTGCCGACATCACAGCTCCCCCAGTGCATCTTCCCGCGCAGCTACTGCGCGGGCCCTTCCCAGCTCACACGAACACGTGGCAGGCCCGCAGACACCGGTCGCCCGGGCGGGATGAGTGGATGCGCACACCGACGGATTCTGTCCGCGCCGGACACGGTGCGCACCCCGGAACATCCCTGTCCCGGTCGAACTCGGCCCACAGTCTTCATGGCGAGTCATGTGATAGCAACCCCCAGAAGTTGAACGGAGAGTGCTGGTGACGTCCCGCCCGATGTGACCGCCGAGTAGGTTCACGGGGCCTCATCCACGTGCACGACGGTCCGGCCGGATCGCCGCTTCCGGCGGGTGCCCAGCCGTCCCGATGTCAAACGTCCGACGGCCCCAGGCACCCCCGCTTCTTCGCGGGACGTACGCGCGGGGACGCTCCCACCAGCAGCGCAACCCTCATGACTTTGCGACGAGTTGGGAATCGATGCGGCCCGAAGGCGACGGCGGCCGTCCGCCCGGACCACCCCGGCGGGCACGCCGGACACCGCCTCGGGGCCGTGAGGTGATCGTCCGGAAACGGTCGAGGGCAGCGGACGCGGTGCTTCCACGGCCCGGCGCACGGGGGCGCACGGTCACACCCTGTGCGCGGGCTCGTGCATCCGCCGGTGGCACCTGCTCCTCGCGCCCGACTCCGTGCGGCGGGGACCCCATGGCACCCGACTCGCCGTCGTGGCCTCCCTCAACGCCCGAGGGCCCGCGACGAGTTCGGCAGGATCCGTCCGGGATCCGCCTGCCGCACCGGCCGGATCAGCCGTTGCTCCCCGACCCGCCGTGTGTTGTCATACGCCGGTGTCCCGGCCGCGGGGCCGCTGCGCGGACCGGGCGCAGTCGGCGACCAGCCGGGCCACGGCCTGCCGGTGGTCCGACAGGAAGAAGTGGCCTCCGGGGAAGGACATCTGCCGGAAGTCCTGTGACGTGTGCCGCTTCCAGGCGGCGGCGTCCTCCTGCGGAACGAGCCGGTCCTGCTCGCCGGTGAGACACAGGACCGGCAGGTCCACCATGGTGTGCGTGGCGGGCCGGTACAGGCCGACGGCGCGGTAGTCGTTGCGGATGACCGGAAGCAGCAGCTCCATGAGGTCCGGGCTGCCCGCGATGCCGGAGTCGGTTCCGCCGAGTGCGGCGAGGTGGTCCAGGATCTCCTGGTCCGTGCCGCGGTGCACGTCGTCCCTCAGGTGCACGGACGGGGCGGCGCGCCCGGAGACGACCAGCCGGAACGGCGCGGCCGGGTGCTCGGCGGCCAGCCGGACGGCGGCCTCGAAGGCCACGGTCGCGCCCATGCTGTGGCCGAAGAACACCAGGGGCACGGGGTCGGCGGCGTACCGCCGGAGAGAGGGCACCACCCGGTCCGCGAGTTCCTCGATGGTGCGGACGAACGGCTCACCCATGCGTTCCTGCCGCCCCGGGTACTGGACGGACGAGAGGTCGAAGTCGTCTGGGAAGTGCGGTGCGAACGGCACGAAGAAGGTGGCGGCACCTCCGGCGTGCGGGAAGAACACCACGTGCGCCGCGGGCCGTTCGCCCCTCCGCACCTCCCGGACCCAAGGATCCCTGCCCGTCCTCACCGCGGCCCACCCCTCACTCGACCGACCAGCAGTTCGCCGACGGCGGCCCCGGCAAAACCGCTTGACCACCCGTCACCACCAGCCTACGACGCCCCCAGGTCACCACACCCGGCCCGGGACAGGTGGGGCCCGCTGTCCGGTGAAGGGGTCTCCGGCCGGGGGTGTGCGGGCGGGGTCCCAGACCGGAACGCACGGGGACAGCGACACCTCCGTGTGCGACACGGCCATCCCCCGAGCGAGCCTGGCCCAGAGGTGGAGCAACTGCCCAGTCGTCCTCCACCGGCGATCCGGCAGCCATCCGGTCCGCCCCTCCCCTACCGCTGACGGCACGGCGCCGTGCTGGCCCGCACGACCAGCTCGGTCGGCACGAGCGTGGTGCCGTGCTCCGTCCCCTCGTGGCGCATCCGACGCAGGACTCCCTCGACGCACAGGCGTCCCACTTCCGCGAAGTCCTGGTGGACCGTGGTCAGGGGAGGCAGGAAGGAGCTCGCCTCGGGGATGTCGTCGAAGCCGATGACGCTGACGTCGTCGGGGATCTTCCGGCCGCGCTCGTGCAGGGCGCGCAACAGCCCCAGTGCCATCTGGTCGTTGGCGGCGAACACCGCCGTACAGGCTTCCTCGTCGGCGAGCGCGAGCCCCGCGCGGTAACCGGACTCCGCCGACCAGTCACCCCGTACGACGGGCGGCACGAAACGGCCGGCCTCGGTGAGTTCGGCACGCCAGGCGTCGGCACGGCGCTGTGCCGCGTAGGACTCCTCGGGCCCCGCGAGGTGCCAGACCGAGCGATGCCCGAGGTCCAGCAGGTGCCGGACGGCCGCCCGCGCTCCCCCGGCCTGGTCGGTGTCGACCACGGAGTAGCGGTCACCGGCGTCCGAGTCGGCGACGACGACCTGCACATGGGGCGGCAGGGAGATGGTCGCCGTGTCGAGCAGGTGCACCTCCATGATGGCGATGACCGCGTCGACGGCCAGCTCACCGAGGCGGGAGAAGGCGCCGCGCACCTCGTCCTGGGTGGGGACGGCGACGGGCAGCAGCGTGACGGCGTACCCCTTCTGCGCCGCGGAGGTGGCGATCGCCTCCAGCGTGCGCATGTTGCCGGTGGTGGAGAGGTTGAAGGTGATGACACCGATGGTGCGGAACTCGCCGCGTTTGAGGGCGCGGGCGGCACTGTTGGGCCGGTAGCCCAGCTCCTTCATGGCCGACAGCACCTGCCGCCGCGTCTCCTCGTTGACGCCCGCGTAGCCGTTGGACACCCGGGAGACCGTCTGGGAGGAGACGCCGGCCAGCCGGGCCACGTCCGCCATGGAGGCGCTCTGGGAACGGCGTGCGGCCCGTTTCCCCCTGCGCTCGCGAGCCCGTTCCGCAGGTGCCGAGGCGCTGTCCGCCGTGTCCACTCGTCTCCCTTGCTGCCCGGGCCGCCGTTTGCGAGGCGACCCTTGACCACCGACCTGGGGGCAGTGTAGACATTCCGCCATCAGATGTTTACGTAAACATAACAGCCCGGAACTCCTTGCGGCGCCTCATGTTTGCGCAAACATCGCGGCGGTCCACGACGCCGGTTCCAGATGGACGAGCGAGGAACGACATGACGACGCTGCAACCTCCCGCGACCGTGCGCAGGCATCCGGAGCGGCCTCCGGCGAAACAGGACCGGCGCTCCTGGGCGGGGTGGGGGTTCATCGGCCCCTTCGCGGTGGTCTTCGCCTTCGTCTTCCTCGCGCCGATCGGCTACTCCGTCTATCTGAGCCTCTTCCGGGACCAGCTCATCGGCGGCACGACCTTCGTGGGCCTGGACAACTACCAACAGGCCCTGCAGGACGACCAGTTCTGGTCCTCGCTGGCGCGGGTGTCACTGTTCCTGCTGGTCCAGGTGCCGATCATGCTGGGTATCGCCCTGTTCGTGGCGCTGGCCCTGGACAGCGGGCGGCTCTACGGCAAGGACTTCTTCCGCATCTCGATCTTCCTGCCGTACGCGGTGCCCGCCGTCGTCGCCACCCTCATGTGGGGCTTCATGTACGGCACCCAGTACGGACTGGTGGGTGACATCGACGAGGCGTTCGGCGTCACCCTGCCCGACCCGCTCTCCAGCGGCCTGGTCCTGGCGTCCATCGGCAACATCGTCACCTGGGAGTTCGTCGGCTACAACATGCTGATCTTCTACTCCGCGCTGCGGGTCATCCCGGACTCGCTCTACGAGGCGGCGGAGATCGACGGCGCCGGACAGATCCGCGTCATCACCGCCATCAAACTCCCCGCGATCCGCGGCGCCCTCGTCATCGCCACGATCTTCTCGATCATCGGCAGCTTCCAGCTCTTCAACGAGCCGAACATCCTGCGGCCGCTGGCGCGCAACGCGATCACGACGGACTACACCCCGAACTTCTTCACCTACTCGCTGTCCTTCAACGGCCAGCAGCACAACTACTCCGCGGCGGTCGCCATCATCATGGGCCTGATCACGATGGTCATCGCCTATGTCGTGCAGCTTCGCGGCATGCGCAAGGGAGCGTGACCCCGATGAGCAGCACGAGCAGCCCGGCCACCACCGTCTCCCCCGCCGCGTCCGCCCCGCCGACCGGCGCGGCCCGGAGCGTGCCCCGTCTGCGCAGGCGCGCCGCCCACGTCCCCGGGCGCCCCAGGCGCAGCCTCCTGCTGACCGGCCTCACCAGCCTGGTCCTCGTCTACACCGTGGTACCGCTGGTGTGGCTGCTGATCAGCGCCACCAAGACGCAGGAGGGCCTCGCCGACTCGTCAGGCCTGTGGTTCGCCGACGACTTCGCGCTCTGGGACAACATCAGCCAGACGTTCACGTACCACGACGGCATCTTCGGGCGCTGGCTCCTCAACACCCTGCTGTACGTCGTGCTCGGGGCCGGCGGTGCCACCCTCCTGGCGATCCTCGGCGGCTACGCGCTGGCCAAGTTCGACTTCCCCGGCAAGCGCGGCGTCTTCGCCGTGGTCATCGGCGCCGTCGCCGTCCCGGGCACCGCCCTGGCGGTGCCGACCTTCCTGATGTTCAGCAAGATCGGCCTGACCGACACCCCGTGGGCGGTGATCATCCCCTCCCTGATCTCGCCCTTCGGCCTGTACCTGATGTGGGTGTTCGCGACCGAGGCCATCCCCGTCGAACTGCTGGAAGCGGCCCGCATCGACGGGGCGGGCGAGGTGCGCACCTTCTTCCGGGTCGCCCTGCCGCTGCTCGCTCCCGGCATCGTGACCGTGCTGCTGTTCACCACGGTCGCGACCTGGAACAACTACTTCCTCCCGCTGATCATGCTCAAGGATCCCGAGTGGTATCCCCTCACCCTCGGTCTGAGCGCCTGGAACTCCCAGGCCGAGACGATCGGCGGCGACGTGATCCGCAATCTCGTGATCACCGGTTCGCTGCTCACCATCGTGCCGCTGATCGCGGCGTTCCTGCTGCTGCAGAAGTACTGGCAGTCCGGCCTCGCCGCCGGAAGCGTCAAGGAATGACCCGCTCCCGAACCGCCACCCCCCTCAGTCCCGCCTCCCCTCTGTCCCGCCCGTCCCGCCCACGAAGAAGTGGAAGCACCTCCATGCGCAGAACGACCGGCCGCCTGATGCGCGGCCTCGCCGTCCTCTCCGTCCTCGCCCTCGGCGCGACCGCCTGCGGCGGCTCCGACGACGACGGCGCCGGCCAGAAGCCGGTCTCCGCCGACGACGTCCGGGCTGCCCTCAAGAAGGGCGGCACGGTGACGGTCTGGGCCTGGGAGCCCACGCTGAAGACGGTCGCCGCCGACTTCCAGAAGAAGTACCCCAAGGTCAAGATCAACCTGGTCGGCGAACGGTCGGGCGACAAGCACTACACCGCCCTGTCGAACGTGATCTCGGCCGAGAAGGGCGTCCCGGACGTCGCCCAGGTCGAGTACTTCGCGCTGGGCCAGTACTCCCTCACCAAGGGCCTGACCGATCTCGCCCCCTTCGGCGCGGACAAGCTCGCCGACAAGTACACCCCCGGCCCGTGGAACGCCGTGAGCGACGGAGACAAGGTCTACGGGCTGCCCATGGACTCCGGGCCCATGGCGCTCTACTACAACAAGAAGATCTTCGACAAGTACAAGATCGAGGTGCCGACCACCTGGGACGAGTACCTCGAGGCGGCCCGCAAGCTGCACAAGGCCGACCCGAAGGTCTACATCGCCAACGACGCCGGTGACGCGGGCTTCACCACCAGCATGCTGTGGCAGGCCGGTTCGCGCCCCTACAAGGTCGACGGCACCAAGGTGAAGGTCGACTTCTCCGACGCGGGCGCCAAGAAATACGCCGACACCTGGCAGAAGCTGATCGACGAGAAGCTCCTCGCGCCGATCAACGGCTGGACCGACGACTGGTACAAGGGCCTGGGCAACGGCACCATCGCCACCCTCGCCAGCGGTGCCTGGATGCCCGCCAACTTCGTCACCGGCGTCCCGAAGGCCTCCGGTGACTGGCGTGCCGCGCCCCTGCCGGCCTGGACCAAGGGTGACAAGGCGAGCGCGGAGAACGGTGGCAGCTCCCTGGCCCTGCCCGCGCTGGGCAAGAACAAGGAACTCGCTTACGCCTTCGTCGAGTACGCGAACTCCGGTGCCGGTGTGCAGAGCCGTGTCAAGGAGGGCGCCTTCCCGGCGACGGAGGCCGAGCTGCGGTCCGAGGAGTTCCGCAACACCGAGTTCGCGTACTTCGGCGGCCAGAAGGCCAACCAGGTCTTCGCGGACTCCGCCGCCAACGTCGCGGACGACTGGTCGTACCTGCCGTTCCAGCAGTACGCCAACTCGATCTTCAACGACACCGTCGGCAAGGCCTATCTCGGCAGCACCAAGCTCGCCGACGGCCTGAAGTCCTGGCAGGACGCCTCCGTCAAGTACGGCAAGGAGCAGGGCTTCACCGTCGAGTAGCCGACGCGAGCCCCCCACGCCGCTCCCAGCGAGACACCGGAAGGACCACCATGATCTCCACCCTCCTGTCCCGGCTTCAGCACGGGCCGGACGGTGACGCCACCCCACGCCTCGCGTACGGCGCCGACTACAACCCCGAGCAGTGGCCGCGCGAGGTGTGGGAGGACGACATCCGGCTGATGCGCGAGGCCGGCGTCAACATCGTCTCCGTGGGGATCTTCTCCTGGGCCCGCATCCAGCCGGCCCGGGACGAGTGGGACTTCACCTGGCTCGACGAGATCATGGACCTGCTGCACGCGGGCGGCATCGGGGTCGACCTCGCCACCGCCACCGCCTCCCCGCCGCCCTGGCTCACCACGGCACACCCGGAGATCCTCCCGGTGACCGCCTCGGGTGAGACGGTGTGGCCGGGGGCGCGGCAGCACTGGCGTCCCACGTCACCGGTCTTCCGCGAGCACGCGCTGCGTCTGGTGCGCACGATGGCGGGCCGGTACGCGGACCATCCGGCGCTGGTGGCCTGGCACGTCTCCAACGAGCTGGGCTGCCACAACGTCTACGACTACTCGGACGACGCCGCGCGCGCCTTCCGCGACTGGCTGCGCGCCCGCTACACCACGCTGGACACCCTCAACCACGCCTGGGGCACGGCCTTCTGGTCGCAGAGGTACAGCGACTGGGAGCAGATCCTGCCGCCCCGGCTGGCCGCCTCCCACCCCAACCCGACCCAGCAGCTGGACTTCAAGCGCTTCTCCTCCGACGCGCTGAAGGAGTACCTGCGCGCGGAGCGGGAGGTACTGCGCGAACTGACCCCGGACGTGCCGGTCACCACGAACTTCATGGTGATGGGCGGCACCAAGGGCATGAACTACGCGGACTGGGCCGGTGAGATCGACTTCGTCTCCAACGACCACTACGTGGTGCCCGGCCCACAGGACCGCGACGAGCTGTCCTTCTCCGCCAACCTGGTCAGCGGTATCGCCAAGGGCCGCCCCTGGTTCCTGATGGAGCACTCCACCAGCGCCGTCAACTGGCAGCCCGTCAACGTGGCGAAGCGGCCCGGCGAGCTGGCCCGCGACTCGCTGGTGCACGTCGCGCACGGCGCCGACGCCGTCTGCTTCTTCCAGTGGCGGCAGTCGGCGGCGGGCGCCGAGAAGTACCACTCGGCGATGGTGCCCCACGCCGGACCCGACAGCGAGCTCTTCCGCGCGGTGACCGAACTCGGCCGCACCCTGCGGACGCTGGCGGAGGTCGCCGGCACCGAGCGCGAGCCCGCCCGGGTCGGGATCGTCTTCGACTGGGAGTCGTGGTGGGCGAGTGAGCAGGACTCCCACCCGACCTCCCGCCTCGACTACCGCCAGGAGGCCCTCGACTGGTACTCCGCCCTGCTCGCGCTCGGCGTCCGCGCCGACGTCGTCACCGCGCAGGCCGACCTGGACCGGTACGAGCTGCTGATCGCGCCCGTGCTGCACATGGTCCCCGCCGCGCTGGCCAAGGACCTCACCCGGTACGTCGAGCAGGGCGGCCACCTGGTCACCACGTACTTCTCCGGTGTCGTCGACGAGAACGACCACGTATGGCTCGGCGGTTACCCGGGCGCCCTGCGCGAGCTGCTCGGCATCCGGGTGGAGGAGTTCGGCCCGCTGCTGGACGGCGACACCGTCGACCTGGACCTGGACGGTGTTGCGACCGGCACCCTGTGGACCGACCGGATCACCGTCACCGAACCCGGCGTGGAGGTGCTGGGCCACTACCGCAGCGGCCCGTACGCGGGCCTGCCCGCCGTCACCCGCCGCACAGTGGACCGGGGTTCGGCCGCGTACGTGTCCACCCGGCTGGGCGTGGACGGCCTGACCGGACTGCTGCCGAGGCTGCTCGCCGCGGCCTCCGTCACCGCCGAACTCCCCGAGGCGGCACGGGGAGACGTCGAACTGATCGTGCGCCGCGACGCCGACAACCGCTATCTGTTCCTGGTCAACAGGACCGACGAGACGGTCCCGCTGGCCGGACTCGCCGGGGACCTCCTGATCGGCCGGAAGGACGCCGACGGCGCGCTCCTCCTGCCACCCCGGGACGTCGCCGTCCTGCGCCGGCCCGCCCATCGACACCCCTGAGTCGCGCCTGATCCACGCCTGATTCGAGGGTCACACCGTCGTGCCCCGTGACGGGGCACGACGGCCCACCGCAGCGACCGCAGACGAGTTGGGAGCACACGTTGGCACGCCGTACCCGCACACGACGGCTTCTGGGACCCCTCGGGGTCACCGCTCTGACCCTCGGGGCGACCCTGGTCACCGCACCACCGACGCACGCGGAGCCGGTGGCCTCGGCCGTCACCGTCTCCCCCGACCCCTCGTACAAGGCGCCGGGCTTCGAGGGCTGGGGCACCAGCCTGGTCTGGTTCGCCAACGCCACCGGCGACTACCCGCCGGAGATCCGCGAGAGGCTCGCCGCCCTGCTCTTCGGGGACGACGGCCTCGCCCTCAACATCGCCCGGTACAACATAGGCGGCGGCAACGCCCCCGACGTCGAGGACTACCTCCGCGCGGGAGGGGCCGTCGAGGGCTGGTGGAAGGCTCCGGCGGGCACCACCCGCGAGGACACCGGCTGGTGGAGCGCCGAGGACGCGGCCGACTGGAACCCGGAGGCCGACGCCACGCAGCGCTGGTGGGTGGACCGCATCAAGAAGGACATCGACCACTGGGAGACGTTCAGCAACTCGCCCCCGTGGTTCATGACCAACAGCGGGTACGTCTCCGGCGGTTTCGACGCCGACGCGGACCAGCTGAAAGCCGACTCCGTCGACGACTTCGCCGCGTATCTGGCGGGCGCGACCAAGCGGCTGGAGAAGGCACACGGCATCAAGGTCGACACGCTGGACCCGTTCAACGAACCCGGCACGGGTTACTGGAGCACGCGCCTGGGGGCCGACGGACGGCCGGTCGGCGGTCGTCAGGAAGGCGCCCACATCGGTCCGGAACTCCAGCAGAAGGTGATCAAGGCGCTGGCCCCCGCCCTGAGGAAGGCGAAGACCGGCACGGAGATCTCGGCGATGGACGAGACCAACCCGAGCGTGTTCACGCAGAACTGGAACACCTACCCCGAGGACGTGCGCGACCTCGTCGGGCAGATGAACGTCCACACCTACGGAACCGGCGGCCGTACCGGCGTCCGCGACCTGGCCAAGGCGGCGGACAAGCCGCTGTGGATGAGCGAGGTCGAGGGCGACTGGGGCGACGGGCAGAGCTTCACGGACATGCGGCCCGGGCTCGGTCTCGCCCAGCAGATGGTCGACGACCTGCGGGAACTCGAGCCCCGGGCCTGGGTGTTCTGGCAGCCCGTCGAGGACCACGACAACATGAAACCCGGCGGCGAGTCGGCCAGGGGCGGCAACTGGGGCAGCATCCAGCTCCCCTTCAGCTGCACGTCCGCGGACACCCTGGCCACCTGCCCGGTCCGCACGAACACGAAGTTCGACACCGCGCGCAACTTCACCCACTACATCAAGCCCGGAGACCGGCTGATCAAGACAGACGACACGTCGAGTGCCGCGGCGGTCGCCAGGAAGGGCGACGCGGCGACGGTCGTCCACGTCAACAGGAGCGCCGACGCCCGAGCGGTGACGCTCGACCTCTCCAGGTTCGGCCGCGTCGCACGCGACGCGACCGTGACACCCGTGGTGACGAGCGCCGGAGGCAAACTCGACCGAGGAGCCCCCGTCAGGGTCACCGGCGGACGGGCCACCCTGACCGTGCCCGCCCAGTCCGTGACGTCCTTCCTCGTCAAGGGTGTCTCCGGCGTCGCGAGGGACGCCGCGCTCGCGCAGCCGGGTCACACCTACCGGCTGACCGGCGTGCAGAGCGGCAAGACGCTCACGGTCGCGGAGGACGGCACCAGGCTCGTCATCAGGTCCGCGGGCACGGACACGGGCACGGGCAGCGGCGGGCAGCAGTGGCAGCTGCGCCGCACCGGCCGCGAGACCGGCAGCCTCCAGCGGTACGTCCTCACCAGCCCCGCGGAGGGCAAGCGGCTGGCCGTGCGCGACGGTGCCCCGGTCCTGGAGACGGACAGCCGCCGGAGCGACAACGCGAGCCGCTGGATCCTGTCGACGACCGGTGACGGCACCTGGACCCTGGTCAACGCCGCCACCGGCCGGCTGCTCGAAGTGGGCGGCCAGGCCACCTCGGAAGGCGCCGCCGTCACGGTCTGGGCCCCGAACTCCGGCTCCAACCAGCGGTGGAAGATCTCCGACGTGACCGGCGGCACCGACTCGTAGACCCGGCGGAACCACCGCCCCGCATGCCTCCGCACCCGCGACGGACAGGGGGCGGAGGCATGCGTGACAGTCACACCGCCACCCGCGCGGCCCTTAATCGGTCGACAGAGGTGCGAAGCGCCGGGCAGGGTGGCTGATCGTGACGAGCAGCGAAGTGTGGAGCCGAGCGACCGCCGAACGCTACGACGCCGAGGAGGGCGAGCGGACCTCGGCTGCCTTTCTCGCCCCCGCCCTGGACTTCCTCGCCGAACTGGCGGGCGACGGACGGGCGCTGGAGTTCGCGATCGGAACCGGACGCGTGGGCGTCCCCCTCCGCGCACGCGGAATTCCGGTGGCGGGCATCGAGCTGTCCGAGCACATGACGGCGGTCCTGCGGCGCAAGGCCGACGAGGACACGCTTCCGGTCACCCTCGGGGACATGACCACGGCCCGCGTACCCGGCGAGTTCACCCTGGTCTATCTCGTCTACAACACCATCTCGAACCTGCTCACCCAGGACGAGCAGGTCGAGTGCTTCCAGAACGCCGCGCGCCACCTCGCCCCCGGCGGGCGTTTCGTCGTCGAACTGGGCGTACCCCCGCTGCGGTTCCTGCCGCCCGGGCAGACCGCGGTGCCCTTCGACGTCTCGGACGGCCACCTCGGCTTCGACACCTTCGACCTGGTCGGGCAGATCCTCGTCTCGCACCACCTCACCCGGGACGGCGACGACGGCCGCTATCGCCGCGACGCGTCCCGGCACCGGTACGCCTGGCCCGCCGAACTCGACCTGATGGCCCGGATCGCGGGCCTCACGCCGGAACGCCGCGTCGCGGACTGGGACGGGTCGCCCTTCACCCAGGATTCACCGCGCCACATCTCGGTGTGGCGCAAGCCGTGAGTCCTTGCCACGACGCCACACCGCGCCGCACGGCCCGGCACCACCGGCCCCTCCACTGACGGGAGCCGGGCGCCGTACGGCAGCTCCTGAGGGCAGCGGATACGACGGCCGACGGCCCGCCCGTGAAAGCCGCCATCCACGCGGTCAGCGGCTTCGAGGAGGCGCCGGACGCCTCGCCTGCTACCCGAGCTACCCGAGCTACCCGAGGAACGACAGCCGTACCTTCCGGTCGGTGTTGTCCTTGTTCGTGTCGACCAGGCACACCGACTGCCACGTCCCCAGCTCCAGCCGCCCGGCGATCACCGGCAGGGTGGCGTGCGGCGGGACGATGGCCGGGAGCACGTGGTCGCGGCCGTGGCCCGGGCTGCCGTGCCGGTGCTGCCAGCGGTCGTCGGCGGGCAGCAGCGTATGCAGGGCGGCGAGGAGGTCGTCGTCGCTGCCGGCGCCGGTCTCGATGACGGCGACGCCGGCGGTGGCGTGCGGGACGAAGACGTTCAGCAGGCCGTCACGGCCGGCCGCCACCTCGTTCAGGAAGGCCTCGCAGTCGCGGGTGAGATCGACCACGTTCTCGGACGAGCCGGAGGCGATGTTCAGGACACGCGTGGTGAAGGCATCGGACATGACCCCATCCTGACCCATGGGCCGGGTTTCACACCCGCCCTGCCGTCCGTTGGGTGATACGCCGGGTCCATTCCGCGAGACACCGTTTGCCCTGTCCGGACACCGGACTGCCGTACGAGGTCGCTCTCGCGTCGGTGAGGCGCACCAACGCCTCCGCGTCCCGGTGGCCGTCGACGAGGACCTGCCGGCGCCGACCACCGCGCCCCGCGTCACCAAGGAGTCGTGAGCACGGCCGCGCCGCTGTGATCCGTCGGCCGGGGAAGAAAACGGACCCCGGTCCGGTTGGCAGAGGCGTGAACAGCATCGGGGCAGCAGCACGCGAGGTCGACGTGGTCGTCATAGGCGCCGGGCAGGCGGGCCTCTCCAGCGCCTATCACCTGCGGCGCACCGGATCCGAGCCGAAGCGCGACCTCGTGGAGCACGACTTCGTGGAGCACGACTTCGTGGAGCACGACCTGGTGGGGCGCGACGTCACGGAGCACGACTTCGTGGTGCTGGACCACGCACCGCAGGCCGGTGGTGCCTGGCAGTTCCGCTGGCCGTCGCTGACGTACGGCAAGGTGCACGGAATGCACTCCCTGCCGGGCCTGGAGCTGACGGACGCGGACCCCGAGCGCCCGTCCTCCGAGGTCATCGCGGAGTACTTCGCCACCTACGAGCGCACGTTCGATCTACGGGTACGGCGGCCGGTCGACGTCCACGCGGTCCGCGAGGGCGGGGCCGGGCGGCTACTTGTCGAGACGTCGGCCGGTACGTGGTCGACGCGGGCTCTGATCAACGCGACGGGGACCTGGGACCGGCCGTTCTGGCCGCACTGTCCGGGCCAGGAGACCTTCCGAGGGCGCCAGCTGCACACCGCGCAGTACCGGGGACCGGAGGAGTTCGCCGGACTGCGGGTCGTCGTCGTGGGCGGCGGAGCCTCCGGCACCCAGCACCTCATGGAGATCGCCCCGTACGCGGCCGGGACGACCTGGGTGACCCGGCGGCCCCCCGTCTTCCGGGAGGGCCCCTTCAATGAGGACGTGGGCCGGGCCGCGGTTGCCCTCGTGGAGGAGCGGGTCCGGCGGGGGCTGCCGCCGCAAAGCGTGGTGTCGGTGACGGGACTGCCCCTGAACGACGCGATCCGGCAGGCTCGCGCGGACGGTGTCCTGGACCGGCTCCCCATGTTCGACCGGATCACCCCGGACGGCGTGGCCTGGGACGACGGGCGGCACGTGGACGCCGACGTCATCCTGTGGGCCACCGGATTCCGGGCGGCGATCGACCACCTGGCTCCGCTGCGACTGCGTGAGCCGGGCGGCGGCATCCGGTTGGAGGGCACCCGGGCGGCCGCCGATCCGCGTGTCCACCTGGTCGGCTACGGCCCTTCGGCCAGCACGATCGGTGCCAACCGGGCCGGTCGCTCGGCGGTACGGGACATCAGGAGGCTGCTGGCGGAGGTGCCGGCCACCGCGTGACGCCCCGTCGGTCCCTGGTGCGGACGGGCACGACGTGCCGGCCGGTCAGTGCGCGGGCGAGGCACTCTTCCGGTTCCGGTTGAACTCGGCGACGTTCCTCCGGTGCTCCTCGTAGCCTGCCGTGAAACGGGTGTCGCCCGGCTTGACGGTGACGAAGTACAGCCAGTCGCCCGGGGTGGGGTTGATCGCCGCGCGCATCGCCTCCTCACCGGGGTTGGCGATCGGCGTCGGCGGCAGGC
Organism: Streptomyces sp. NPDC043867; assembly: GCF_056435845.1. Lineage (NCBI taxonomy): Bacteria > Bacillati > Actinomycetota > Actinomycetes > Kitasatosporales > Streptomycetaceae > Streptomyces > Streptomyces sp. NPDC043867. The sequence goes on from NZ_JBWKDS010000002.1 coordinate 297,059, forward strand.
CCATGCGCTGGTACGAGTTGTACGGGTTGTCGAGCTTGGTGTCCTTCTCGGTGGTGGTCAGGCTGCTGCGGTTCAGCGCGTAGTTGATGGTGGAGTCCATCTGCAGCGGCATTCCGCGCTCCAGCCGGTTGAAGATGACCCGGGCCACCTTGCCCATGTCCTCCTTGGTGGCGGCCTCCGCCTGGATGATGCTCGCGATCGTGACCGCCTGATAGACGTTCATCGCGTTGCGCTGCGCTCCCGCCGTGATCTGGCCGCCGTTGAACTTCTTGTTCGCGGTGGCGACCATGTACGACAGCAGCGACTCCGGGGTGGCCTTCTTGTCGAGCGGATACGTGGCCGGGAAGAGATAACCCTCCGGGTTGCCCTCCGCGTCGTTCGGCAGCTTCAGGCCGGCCTTGCCCAGGGACTTCTTCGTACTGCCCGCCGGCAGTCGGAGCGCCCTGTCCACGGCGTCGTAGACCTGGCCCGCTCGCCAGCCCTCCGGGATCACCAGGGACGCGGGCCGCTCGTCCTCGTCCTCCGTGGTCAGCAGCGGCACCGCCACGGCGGTGGCCGCGACGACGGCTCCGGTCGCGATGAGGGCGATCCGGCCCCGGCGCGTCAGTCGAATCGTGCTCCGTGGCGGAGTGTTGGTCTGCATGGGGGCACGGTAACCCGCTAAAGCCTACAAACCCGACATATCTTTATCTTGTCGGCTCCAGTTGAGCGTCTCGGCGGACCAGGGCGGCATAGCGGCCGTCGCGCTTCAGCAGCTCTTCGTGCGTGCCCCGTTCGGCCGTGCGCCCGGAGTCCAGGACCACGATCTGGTCTGCGCCCCGGATGGTGGACAGCCGGTGCGCGATGGTGAGCGTGGTCCGGTTGGCCGACAGCGCGTCGATGGCCTCCTGGACGGCACGCTCGGTGCGGGTGTCCAGGGCGCTGGTCGCCTCGTCGAGGATGAGCACGGGCGGGTCGCGCAGGATCGTGCGGGCGATGGCCAGGCGCTGCTTCTCACCCCCGGAGAACCGGTGCCCCCGCTCCCCCACGACGGTGTCGTACCCGTCGGGCAGGGAGGCGATGTGCTCGTGGATCTGGGCCGCCCGGGCCGCCGCGTACAGCTCCTCGTCGGTGGCGTCCGGCTTGGCGAAGCGGAGGTTGTCGGCGACCGACGCGTGGAACAGGTACGTCTCCTGGGAGACGACGCCGACCGCGCGGGCGAGCGTGTCGAAGTCCAGGTCGCGCACGTCGACCCCGTCGAGGGTGACGCGCCCGCCCGTGACGTCGTACAGCCGCGGCACCAGACAGCTGAGCGTGGACTTGCCGGATCCGGTGGGGCCGACGACCGCGAGACTGCCGCCCGCGGGGACGGTGATGTCGATGCCCTCGAGGACGGGGCCGCCCTTGCCGTCGTAGCGGAACTCGACGTCCTCGAAGCGGATCTCGCCCTTGACCTGGTCGAGGTGGACCGGCCGCTCGGGCTCGGTGATGTCGATGGGCAGGTCGAGGTACTCGAAGATGCGCTGGAACAGGGCGAGCGAGGTCTGTATCTGGACTCCCGTCGACAGCAGGCTCACCGTCGGACGGAACAGGCCCTGCTGGAGCGAGACGAACGCGACGAGCGTGCCGATCGAGATGGCCGGTCCGCCGAACTGGAAGGCGATGCCCGCGGTCCAGTAGATGACGGCGGGCATGGCGGCCATGACGATGGTGATGACGGCCATGCGCCAGCGGCCCGCCATGTTCGACCTCACCTCGAGGTCGACCAGGCTTTCGGACTCGTCCGCGAAGGACCGCGTGAGCGAGTCGGCGCGGCCCATGGTGCGGCCGAGGAGGATGCCGCTGACGGACAGCGACTCGGTGACGGTGGCGGCCATCGTGGCCATCTGCTTCTGGCGCTGCGTCGCGATCTTCTTGCGCTCCCGGCCGACCCGGCGGCTGATCCAGACGAAGACCGGCAGCAGGAGCAGCGAGACGACGGTGAGCCGCCAGTCCAGCGCGATCATCGCGGCGATCGTGGCGACGACGCTCGTGAGGTTGGAGACCAGCGAGGTGGCGGTGGAGGTGACCGTCGCCTGCATGCCGCCGATGTCGTTGGCGATGCGGGACTGGACCTCTCCGGTGCGGGTGCGGGTGAAGAACGCGAGCGACATGTGCTGCAACCGCCCGTAGACGGCGGTGCGCAGATCGTGCATGACCCGCTGGCCTACCGTCGTGGAGATCAGTGTCTGCAGCACGCCGAAGACGCTGGTGACGACCGCGCTGAGGATCATGCCGAGCGCGAGCAGGCTCAGCAGGCCGGTGCGGCCCTCGGGGATCGCGACGTCCAGGATCTCCCGCAGCAGGAAGGGCGTGGCGACGGAGACCAGGGACGCGGCGCCGACCAGCAGGCCGACGACGGCAAGACGCCCGCGGTAGGGGCGGAACAACTTCAGGATGCGGCGCACCTGACGCGGCTGTTCGGCCTCGGCGGGTGGCGGGGTCCAGGTGGGGTGATCGGGACGCATGGGCTCCTACGGGAGGTGAGGCGACGACGATTGACGGAGCATAGCTCATTGTTACCTATACTCACAATGAGCGGCATCCTGATATTGTTCCCGCATGACCACCCCCGATGCCGACGGCCTGCTCGCCGAGCAGCTGCTGCGGCTGACCCGCCGCGTGCACCGCATCCAGAAGCGCCATCTGGAGCAGCGCGCCCTGGGGATCACGCCGGCCCAGTCGCGGCTGCTGCGCACCCTGGCGCACTACGGCTCGCCGCCCCGCATGGCCGATCTGGCCGAGCGCCTGGAGGTGGTACCCCGTGCTGTGACAACCCTGGTCGACGGCCTGGAAGCGAACGGCAAAGTGCGCCGGGTGCCCGATCCCACCAACCGCCGCGTGATCCGGATCGAGGTCACGGACGAGGGGCGCAAGGCGCTGCGGGAGCTGCGCGGCGCGCGCCGCTCGGCGGCCGAGGAGATCCTGGCCCCGTTGACGGACGAGCAGCGGGAGGTGCTCGGCGGACTTCTGGACACCCTGGTCGACGGCACCCCGATTCCGGAGCGGCCCTGCTGACCGCGCGCAAGGGGGCGTGCGAGGCCTGCGCGGCCCGTCCCGATGCGTGCGACCGGCGCCGGGGACGGGCCTCTCGGTTGTTCCGGGCCCGTCCCGATGCGTGCGACCGGCGCCCGGGACGACGGGCCTCTCGGTTGTTCCGGGCCCGTCCCGATGCGTGCGACCGGCGCCCGGGACGACGGGCCTCTCGGTTGTTCCGGGTCCGTCCCGGTGCGATCGACTGACACGCAGGACGGACCCTCGGCCGCTCGGTCACCGGTGCTCGGTCAGCAGCGGTTCCGGTCCTCGGTGAGCGTCCCCTGCACGGTGACCACGCTGCGGTCGTGACACCCGTCCGAGCCGTACAGGCGGTAGCGCTCGCGCGTGGTGGCGACCGCGTGCCGCTGGTCGCGCGGGACGTTCGCCGTGTACGTCGCGTCGCCCGTGTAGGTGTCGTCCAGTCGGGACCAGGCGGTTCGACGGCCCCCGCGCGACTCGTCGACCGACGCCCGGTCCCCGAGGGTCAGCACGGTCCGCAGCCGGCCGCCGTCGCCGAGCGTCGTCGTACCGTCCATCGTGTACGTGCGGTGCGTGCGCGTCACGGCGGCCGGCCCGCGCCCGTCGACGGTGACCTGCTCGTCGTCCGTCCAGGTGGACTCGAGGCCGTCCGCGTTCTCGCCGTCGGTCCAGCGGTGCACGGACGTGTTGGCCAGGGTGCGGCCCACGGTGGTGATGACGCGCCCGTGCGAGGTGTCGACGTATCCGGAGACCGTCAGCCGGTGGCCGCCCTCGGTGTCCAGCCGGTGCCGGGAACCCGGCGTGTACGTCACGGAGTCGGCGACCTCGCCCGCCCTGACCTCGGTGAGCGCGCCGGAGACGTGCGCCCGCTTGGCGTCCTGCCACACCAGCACATTGACCGGGGTGCTCCAGCCGCTCCCGCCCTCGGGGACCCCGACCACGTCGACGTCGACCCGGTGCGGTCGCCCGTCGTTGAGAAGTCCGGCGAACGGAGTCAGGTCGTACTCGATCGGCCTGATGTCGAAGGCACGCGGGCCCGGGACCACGTACCAGAGGAAGGGGTTGGACCAGCCGCCGGTCCACACGGTCGGGAACGGTGCCGCGATGCCGGCGAGCCGGCCGTCCACCTTGATCTGCACCTCACGGTAGGGGCCACCGGCGGCCTTGCAGGAATAGGGCGCGGCGTCCGGGACCGTCAGGTACCAGTACTCCTCGCAGCCGCCGCCGGACCCGGTCGCGTACACCTCGGCGACGATCCGCTCGCTGTTGCGGGGCGTGGTGACTTCGCCGTCCCGCAGGGTGAGCACGCGGTCGGGGGGCGGGGCGGAGCCGGCCGCGGACCTGACGAGGGCGGCGGGCTCGGCGGCCCCACCGGGCCCGTCCGGCGTGCCCGGCCCGGGCTTCCCGGCCGCGTAGAAGGTCAGTGCGACCTTGACGTCGATGACTCCCGTGTAGGTGTCGTCGACCACGTTGCCGATGAGCATCTCGACGTCACGGCTTCGCCGGAAGGTGTCTCGGTAGCGCGTCACGTCCTTCTCGACGGACCACGCGATGCCGTCGGGCGAGGGCTCCGGGGTGGACGTGCGGAAGACCTCGACCCCGCCGATGTGCAGGTACCCGAGGCGGTCGAACTGCCGTCCCTTGACGGTGCCGTCGAGCCTCAGCACCACCTTGCTCCAGCGGGCGCCGCAGCCACTCGGCGGGGTGTACGTGCCGTGGTACGGCGTGAAGTCACGGAACCTCGCCTCGGCGACGGTGACCCGGCAGGCCCGCGTTGCGGGCTTCACGACGGGAGGGGCGGCCGTCAGCGGATCGTGCCAGTCGGTGCCGAACTCGGCGGGCGGGTCCGCCCCTTCGACGGTTTCGGCGGCTATGGCGCTTTCGGCGCCTATGGTGCTTTCGGCGGCTGCGGCACCGGTGGGCGGGACGGTCGCGGGAACCGCCGGAGCGGAACCCGCCCGGTGGGCCGAGGCGCTCGCCGCAGCCGGACCCGCTCCGGCGGCCGAGGTGATCGCCGCGGCCGGATGCGCTCCGAGGAGAGTGCTCGCCGCGAGGATCGCTCCCGCGAGCATGGACATGATGACCGGTCTTCTCATGTGCGGTGTTCTACGGGGGAGTTGCCCCGCCCGCAACGAGAACCCGCGACTTGGCTCCCGGACGCCCGTTCACCCGTGGGCGTCGGAACGCCCCGACCCGGCGCGGCCGTTATGCCTTCAGGTCCGCCTTGTCCCCCATCACCACCACGGGATGCCGATCCGGGTCGAGCGTGCGCAACAGGTAGTTCATGCCGGACTCGGAGAGGCTCACACAGGCCGACGTACCGCTGCCGTGGTCCATGTGGAGCCAGATGCTCCCGCCCTTGGACTGGCCCTCGGGCCGGGTCGGGTCGTTCGGCGAGGTGCCCTTGACACGGTTGTAGTCGATGGCGATGACGTAGTCGAAATCGTGCCAGTGCGACTTGGCCCAGTAGTGCGGCGCCTGGAAGGAAGCGGACCGCGTGTACGGAAGCCGGGCCCCCGGGTCCGCGAGGACACCGCCCGCGTCGCTGAGGGTGAACACGCCGACGGGGCTGCGCTTGTCGCCCTCGTGATGGTCGGTGGTCCAGCCCTTCTTTCCGTTGTGGCCCTTCCAGGCGCGGGTCCGGTCCCACGTGGCGCCGTGCTTCGTGTAGAGAACGACCGTCGAGTCGGCGGAGTCCTTGCCCTCGCCGTAGACCGCCACGACCTGGCGGGAGTTGGCGGGAATCCGCTTGTACAGCCGGTCGCCGACGTCCGGGATGCGCTTCAGATCGACGGTGCGCGCCTCGGCCCCGCCGGCCTTGCCCGCGGCCCCGCCGTCGCCCTTCGATCCGCTTCCCCCGTCCGAGCCACCACAGGCCGACAGGGACAACAGAAGAACACCGCAGGCCGCCGCAGCGACCCCTTTGCGCATCGAACCGCTCGTACCGCCTGTTTGCATGCGGTCCATGGTCGCACCACGCGTCGGCCCCCTGTCCCCGACCCCCTCGCTTCCCGGTCATAAGCGGGCAGTTCGGGCCGATTCTTTGCCCTGCGGTGAAAAACCGTTTGCCTCCGACCACGCTCCGACGCGAACCTTTCACGGTTTGCTGTCGGCTTTCACGACCGGGTCCCCGGCGGCCGTCCCGGCGGCCCGGTGCCCGTCCGCGCGGCCCGGCCCCCGGTCGGGGCCGGTGCCCACCCGGCCCGCGGGCCGGTCCGCCGTCGGCCCTCGCGGCCCTCCACCCCCTGACACGAGCCACTGGGACACCATGCAGATCCAAGACCTTCCCTACCCCGACCCGGGAGTGCCGGACGCACGCTCGGGACCCCGATTCCTGTGGTGGCTCGGCCGCAATCAGCTGGGCGGACAGCTCAAGGCCCTCGCCTGGGGTCTGCTGCACTTCGTCGCCGTCTCCGGGCTGCCCTTCTGCGTGGGCCTGGCCGTCCAGGCCGTCGTCGACCGGTCCGGCACCCGGCTCGCCCTCACCGGCGGGCTGATGGTGCTCTGCGGCGCGGCCATCGCGCTGGGCGAGACGATGCTGCACCGCACCGCCGTCACCAACTGGATCACCGCCGCCGCCCGCGTCCAGCAGCTGCTGGCCCGCAGGACGGCCCAACTGGGCTCGGCGCTGACCCAGCGTGTGGCGGCCGGAGAGGTGGTCGCCGTCTCCACGGGCGACGTCGAGAAGATCGGCTGGTTCGTCGAGGCCCTGTCCCGGTTCGTGGCGGCCGCGCTCACGGTCGTGCTGGTCTGCGTCGGTCTGGTCGTCTACCAACCCGCCCTCGGTGTCGTCGTCGCCGTCGGCGTGCCCGTCCTGGCACTCGCCGTGCTGCCTCTCCTGCCGCCCGCCACCCGCCGCGCCGACCAGCAGCGCGAGAAGGCGGGACGCGCCACCGAACTGGCCTCCGACACGGTCGCGGGCCTGCGCGTGCTGCGCGGCATCGGCGGCGAGGAACTCTTCCTCGACCGCTACCGGCGGGCCTCCCAGGAGGTCCGCCGGGCCGCCGTGCGCAGCGCCCGGATGTGGGCGCTGATCTCGGCGATCCAGGTGCTGCTGCCCGGCCTGCTGCTCGTCGCGGTCGTCTGGCACGGGGTGCGGCTGGCCCGCGACGGGCGGATCACGGTCGGCGAGCTCGTCACGGTGTACAGCGCGGTCATGCTCCTCACGTATCCGCTGAGGCACTTCGAGGAGATCGCCATGGCGTACTCCTTCTCGCGGCCCTCCGCCAAGCGAGCCGCTCATGTGCTGTCCCTGGAACGGGCCACGGACACCGCCGGCTCACGCGACGCCGTCGTGCCGGCCGGCGACCTGTACGACCCCGCGACCGGGCTGCTGGCGCCCTCCGGCCGGTTCACCGCCGTGGTGTGCGGCGACCCGGACGCGGCGGGCGTACTGGCGGAACGGCTCGGCGGCCATGCGACGGGCGAGGAGACCACCGTCTCCGTGCTGCTGGGCGGGGTGCCGCTGGACGAGCTGCCGCTCGACGCCGCCAGGACGGCCGTCCTGGTCCAGGACAAGGACCCGGTGCTCCTGTCGGGCTCGCTGCGCGAGCTGCTCGACGTGCCTTCGTCCGGTGCGGTGAGTGCAGCCGACGCCCTAGCCGCGGCGCAGTGCGGCGACGTCCTGGACGCGCTGACCCAGGGGTCACTGGACGCCGACGATCCGATGGACGCACGGATCACCGAGCGCGGCCGCTCCCTGTCGGGCGGCCAGCGCCAGCGGCTGGCCCTCGCCCGGTCCCTGATCACGGACCCGGAAGTGCTCGTCCTGGACGAGCCCACGTCCGCCGTCGACTCGCACACCGAGGCACGGATCGCCGACGGTGTCCGCTCCCTGCGGGCCGGCCGTACCACGGTCGTCCTCACCTCCTCGCCCCTGCTCCTGGACCGGGCGGACCGGGTCGTACTCGTCGACGGAGGCGGGGTCGCCGCGGTCGGCGTGCACCGCGACCTGGTGCACAGCGAGCCCCGGTACCGCGCCGTGGTGACACGGGAGACCGACGACGAGCCCGCTACCGGCACCGCCGGGCGGGACACGCACGCCCTGGACGACGCGCCCGGGGCACACGGGATCGACGCGCCCGGCGGCCGGTCCACAGGGCGCCGCGCTCGCGAAACGATCGACGCACTGGAAGAGATCGAGGAGACCGCATGATCGGCCTGGCGCCACCGGCGTACGACCCGGCGGCACCGACGACGGCGAACACGCTGCCCGTCGGAGCCCCCGAGACCGTCCGCGCCTACGTGACCGAGCTGTTCCGACGGCACCGCCGGCCCTTCCTGCTGCTCGTCACGGTCAACACGATCGCCGTCGTGGCCTCGATGGCCGGGCCCTATCTGCTCGGCTCGGTCGTCGAGGGGGTCTCGGACGACGCCCGTGAACTGCATATGGAACGCACCGCGGCACTGTTCGTCCTGGCCCTCGTCGTCCAGGCCTTCTTCGTCCGCCAGGTCCGGCTGCGGGGAGCCATGCTCGGTGAGCGGATGCTGGCCGACCTGCGCGAGGACTTCCTCGTACGGTCCGTGGGGCTGCCGCCCGGAGTCCTGGAGCGGGCGGGCACCGGCGACCTGCTGTCCCGGATCACCACGGACGTCGACCGGCTGGCGAACGCGATGCGCGAGGCCGTGCCGCAGCTGTCCATCGGTGTGGTGTGGGTGGCTCTGCTGCTCGGCGGACTTGCGGTGACCGCCCCGCCGCTCGCCCCCGCCGTACTGGTCGCCGTGCCGCTCCTGGTCATCGGCTGCCGCTGGTACTTCAGACGAGCGCCCGCCGCCTACCGCTCGGAGGCCGCCGGCTACGCCGCCGTCGCGGCCGTCCTCGCCGAGACCGTGGACGCCGGGCGCACCATCGAGGCCCATCGCCTCAGCGAGCGCCGCATCGACCTGTCGGACCGCCGGGTCAAGGAGTGGACGGCGTGGGAGCGCTACACCCTCTGGCTGCGCTCCGTGCTCTTCCCCGTCATCAACGTCACGCACGTCACGGTCCTCTGCTCGGTCCTGATGATCGGCGGTGTCTTCGTCCTCCAGGGGTGGATCGGCGTCGGCCAGCTGACGACGGGCGCGCTCATCGCCCAGATGCTCGTCGATCCGGTGGGTCTGATCCTGCGGTGGTACGACGAACTCCAGATCGCCCAGGTGTCGCTGGCCCGGCTGGTCGGCGTGCGGGACATCGAGCCGGACGAGGGCGATCCGGCGGTGGTCCCCGACGGACGCGACGTGCACGCGGACCGGGTCCACTTCGGCTACCGCGCCGGCGTCGACGTCCTGCGCAAGGTCTCGCTGGAGGTCGCCCCCGGCACTCGGCTCGCCCTGGTCGGTCCGTCCGGCGCGGGCAAGTCCACGCTCGGCCGGCTCCTCGCCGGCATCTACGCGCCCCGGGACGGCCGCATCACCCTGGGCGGTGCCGAACTGTCCCGCATGCCCGCCGAACAGGTGCGCTCCCACGTCGCCCTCGTCAACCAGGAGCACCACGTCTTTGTGGGTTCCCTGCGCGACAACCTGCTGCTCGCCCGGACGGCCGCCGACGACACCGAGCTGTTTGCGGCGCTCGGCGCGGTCGACGCCGACGGGTGGGCACGGGCGCTGGACGACGGTCTGGACACCGAGGTCGGCTCCGGCGGGTTCGCGCTCACCCCGGCGCAGGCCCAGCAGGTCGCGCTGGCCCGCCTGGTGCTCGCGGACCCGCACACCCTGGTCCTGGACGAGGCCACCTCGCTCCTGGACCCGCGCGCTGCGCGCCACCTGGAACGCTCCCTGGCCCGCGTTCTCGACGGCCGCACCGTCGTCGCCATCGCGCACCGGCTGCACACCGCCCACGACGCCGACGTCATCGCCGTGGTCGAGAACGGCCGCATCAGCGAGCTGGGCAGCCACGACGAGCTGGTCACCGCGGACGGCGCGTACGCGGCACTGTGGCGGTCGTGGCACGGGTGAGCGACGGCGGCCGGCACCGGAAGTCCGACGGGCGCCCGGACGTCCACCGGCGGCCGGTGCCGGTACTCCCGCGGGGGCGGGCCCGCCGAAGTACCGGTGGCCCCGCCCCCACCGGCTCCGGTCGCCCCGGCGCCCGGGGGCGGTGACGTCCGTCTGCCACCACGTCCCGTTGCGCGCTGTCGATGTTGGGTGGAAGGCTGGAAACCGGCACCGGCTCGTGGAGTGCCCCTGAACCGTCCGGTTCGCGAGGGGCGCGGCCTGCGCCACGCGGTCCCCGCTCCGCCGTGTGGTACGGCGGGACCGGATCCGCCCCACCACCTGGAGGTACCCGTGGACAGCGCCGACGGATGGGGAGACGACGTCTACCAGCCCGACGGCTCCGAGGTGCAGGACGACGCGGGGCTGCTCGACGCCGAGGACACCCTGGAGACCGACGGCGTCGACGACCCTCTGGACCGGGGCTGGTCTCCGCCCGAGCGGCCCTGGGCGGTGGAACACACCGGCGTGACCGCCGAGGAGCGCCGGCACGGCGAGACCCTCGACCAGCGCCTCGCGGAGGAGCTGCCCGACCTCGTGGTGGGTGACGGAGACGGCATCGGAGACTCCGACGACACCGACGGCGAACCTCTGGACAACGAGGTGGGCGCCGCCCGCTCCGGCCGTCTGGTGGCACCCGACGAGGGTGCGCACGAGGACGAGGAGAGCGGGCTGATCGCCACCGACGTGGGCATCGACGGGGCCGCGGCCTCGGCCGAGGAGGCCGCGATGCACGTGGTCGACGAAGACACTCTCCCGGGCTGAGACCGCCGCCCCTGCCTCACCCGCCCCACCCGAGGAGCTGCCATGCAGCAGGACAAGCACCCCGACTACCACCTGGTCGTGTTCCGCGACCGCTCGGCCGGCTACGCCTTCCTCACCCGGTCGACGGCTGACAGCAGCCAGACCATCGACTGGGACGACGGGAACACGTACCCGGTCGTCGACGTGGAGATCTCCTCGGAGAGCCACCCCTTCTACACCGGCAAGGCACGGACCGTGGACTCGGAGGGCCGTGTGGCCGCGTTCGAGCGGCGGTACGGGGGCGCCGCCTCCGCGCCCGGCGACGCCGGCTGACCCCGCCTGCGGCCGGACCGGCGTGACAGTCCGCATCGCCCACGGGTCCGGGCCGGGCGCGGATCCGGTGCGGCCGGTTCCGCCTCGGGGCCGGTGCGGGCGGCCGCGGCTCAGATGAAGTTCAGCGCCGCCGCGCAGCCCACCCCGCCCAGCAGCATGAACGCAGGCATCAGCACCTTCAGCTCGACCCAGCTGCCGGCCCGGAACCGCATGACCTTCGGCGGACCGATCGGGTACCACCGCTTCCGTCCGACGGGGATGGGCCACAGGATCGGGCAGCCCGACACCGTCAGCGCGTCCCCGATGTCGTGCACGAGGGCCCCCAGCAGGATCGGCAGCCCGAGCCACAGGTACTCCTGGCCCGGTTCGGTGAACAGCCAGTCCGCGCCGTTGCCCGGCTTGTCCAGGATCCCGGCCAGGATCCAGGCACTGGTCGCGGCCAGCAGCCAGACCAGCACGTCGCTGCTCGACCCGCGGGCAGCGCGCCAGAGCAGGCCCTCGATGGCCAGCACCAGATGGACGAACAGGATCGTCAGGACCGCCCAGCGTCCTCCGGCGACCGCGGCCGCCGAGCTGCCCGCACCTATCAGCACCGCCCAGAGCCAGGTGTGCGTCAGCGTGCGGTGTCCGCCGGAACGACGCGGGTCGCCCTGCTTGCGAGTCGACTTGTAGACGGCGTAGGAGAGCTTGTCGACGATCTCGCACAGGCCTCGCGAGAGAGGTCCGAAGGCCCGCGAGATGGTCGCCGCCTTGTGGTCCAGGTCGGGCGCGAGCGCGCCACCGGCACAGACCAGAGCACCGACCAGGAGGACCGGCCAGGGCATGGTGTGACCGGTCGCTGCCGCCGCCGCGCCGACGCCCAGCCAGGCCGCGGCCCCCGACAGTGAGTGTGCTGGTCCCATCATGGCCGTGCCCCGCCCTGTTTCCGCTGTGCCGTCGTCGACTTGCCCACGCGCGCTGACGCTTCGTCGGCGCCACAGCGTAACGTTCGCGATCTTCGTACGGGCATCCGATTCCCTCATCGCGTCCGATGCCAGGCAAGATGGGGGCGTGACCCTCATCGATCAGCTGCCGCAGACCGCCGACCCGGACGCCCTCTACGAAGCCTTCGAGTCGTGGGCCGGGGAACGCGGCCTCACGCTCTATCCCCACCAGGAGGAGGCGCTGATCGAGGTGGTCTCGGGGGCGAACGTGATCGTCTCGACGCCCACCGGTTCGGGCAAGAGCATGATCGCGGCGGCTGCGCACTTCGCGGCGCTCGCCCGCGACGAGGTCACCTTCTACACCGCTCCGATCAAGGCGCTCGTCTCGGAGAAGTTCTTCGAGCTGTGCAAGATCTTCGGCACCGAGAACGTCGGCATGCTCACCGGTGACGCGTCCGTGAACGCGGACGCGCCCGTCATCTGCTGCACCGCCGAGGTGCTGGCCTCCATCGCCCTGCGTGACGGCAAGCACGCCGACGTCGGCCAGGTCGTGATGGACGAGTTCCACTTCTACGCGGAGGGCGACCGCGGCTGGGCCTGGCAGATCCCCATCCTGGAACTGCCCCAGGCCCAGTTCATCCTGATGTCGGCGACGCTCGGTGACGTCTCGATGTTCGAGAAGGACCTCACCCGGCGCACCGGCCGGCCCACGGCGGTGGTCCGCTCGGCGACGCGTCCCGTGCCGCTGTCCTACGAGTACGTGCTCACTCCTCTGACGGAGACGCTCACGGAGCTGCTGGCGACGAAGCAGGCACCCGTCTACATCGTGCACTTCACCCAGGCGCAGGCCGTGGAGCGGGCGCAGGCGCTGATGAGCATCAACATGTGCACGCGGGAGGAGAAGGACCGGATCGCCGAGCTGATCGGCAACTTCCGCTTCACCACCAAGTTCGGCCGCAACCTCTCCCGTTACGTGCGGCACGGAATCGGCGTGCACCACGCCGGCATGCTGCCCAAGTACCGCCGACTGGTCGAGAAGCTCGCCCAGGCCGGTCTGCTGAAGGTCATCTGCGGTACGGACACGCTCGGGGTCGGCGTCAACGTCCCCATCCGTACCGTCCTGTTCACCGCCCTCGCCAAGTACGACGGCACTCGCGTGCGGACTCTGCGGGCCCGCGAGTTCCACCAGATCGCCGGACGGGCCGGACGGGCCGGATTCGACACGGCGGGTTTCGTGGTGGCGCAGGCACCCGAGCACGTCATCGAGAACGAGAAGGCTCTCTCGAAGGCGGGCGACGACCCGAAGAAGCGCCGCAAGGTCGTCCGCAAGAAGGCACCCGAGGGGTTCGTCGGGTGGACGGAGAACACCTTCGAGAAGCTCATCACCTCCGAGCCCGAGCCCCTCACCTCCCGCTTCCGGGTGACGCACACGATGCTGCTGTCGGTGATCGCCCGCCCCGGGAACGCCTTCGAGGCGATGCGGCATCTGCTGGAGGACAACCACGAACCCCGCAAGCAGCAGCTCCGGCACATCCGGCGGGCCATCGCCATCTACCGCTCGCTCCTCGACGGCGGCGTCGTGGAGAAACTTGACGAGCCGGACGCCCAGGGGCGCATCGTGCGGCTCACCGTCGATCTGCAGCAGGACTTCGCCCTCAACCAGCCCCTGTCGACCTTCGCCCTCGCCTCCTTCGAGCTGCTGGACCCGGAGTCCCCGTCGTACGCCCTCGACATGGTGTCCGTCGTCGAGTCCACGCTGGACGATCCGCGGCAGATCCTCGCGGCCCAGCAGAACAAGGCCCGTGGTGAGGCCGTGGCGGCGATGAAGTCGGACGGGGTCGAGTACGAGGAGCGCATGGAGCGGCTCCAGGACGTCTCGTACCCCAAGCCGCTGGAGGAGTTGCTCTTCCACGCGTACGACACCTACCGCAAGAGTCACCCGTGGGTCGGCGACCATCCGCTGTCGCCGAAGTCCGTCATCCGTGACATGTACGAACGGGCGATGTCCTTCACCGAGTTCGTCTCCTTCTACGAGCTCGCGCGCACCGAGGGCATCGTGCTGCGCTACCTCGCCAGTGCCTACAAGGCCCTCGACCACACCGTCCCGGACGACCTCAAGTCCGAGGACCTGGAGGACCTGATCGCCTGGCTCGGCGAGATGGTGCGCCAGGTGGACTCCAGCCTGCTGGACGAGTGGGAGCAGCTCGCCAATCCTGAGGTGATGACGGCCGAGGAGGCGCAGGAGAGGGCTGACCAGGTCAAACCGGTCACCTCGAACGCGCGCGCCTTCCGCGTTCTCGTCCGCAACGCCATGTTCCGCCGGGTCGAGCTGGCCGCCCTCGACCAGGTCAGGGAACTCGGCGAGATGGACGCGGACTCCGGGTGGGACGCCGACGCCTGGGGCGAGGCCATGGACAAGTACTGGGACGAGTACGAGGACCTCGGCACCGGACCCGACGCCCGCGGCCCCAAGCTGCTGCAGATCCAGGAGGAGCCGCAGCACGGCCTGTGGCGCGTCCGTCAGACCTTCGCCGATCCGAACGGCGACCATGACTGGGGTATCAGCGCCGAGGTGGACCTCGCGGCCTCCGACGCGGAGGGCCGGGCCATCGTCCGGGTCACCGACGTCGGTCAGCTCTGAACACAGGAGGATGCCACCCATGACGAACCCAGCCGAGAGCCTCGTCGATCTGCTCGACCTCGAACAGATCGAGGTCAACATCTTCCGTGGCCGCAGCCCGCAGGAGTCCCTGCAGCGCGTCTTCGGCGGACAGGTGGCGGGGCAGGCACTGGTCGCCGCCGGGCGCACCACGGAGGGCGACCGTCCGGTGCACTCGCTGCACGCGTACTTCCTGCGTCCGGGCCGGCCGGGCGTACCGATCGTGTACCAGGTCGAGCGGGTCCGCGACGGCCGGTCGTTCACCACCCGGCGGGTCACGGCCGTGCAGCAGGGCCGCACGATCTTCAATCTGACCGCCTCCTTTCACAAGCCTGAGGAAGGGAGCTTCGAGCACCAGCTGCCGCCGGCGCGCAAGGTGCCGGACCCCGAATCGCTGCCGACGGTGACGCAGGAGATCAGGGAGCATCTGGGGGAGCTGCCCGAGGCGTTGGAGCGCATGGCCCGGCGCCAGCCGTTCGACATCCGGTATGCGGACCGGCTGCGGTGGACCCCCGAGGAGATCAAGGACGCGGAGCCCCGCAGCGCGGTGTGGATGCGTGCGGTCGGCCCCCTGGGAGACGACCCGCTCGTGCACACGTGCGCGCTGACCTACGCGAGCGACATGACTCTCCTGGACGCGGTGCGTATCCCGGTGGAACCGCTGTGGGGCCCCCGCGGTTTCGACATGGCCTCCCTGGACCACGCCATGTGGTTCCACCGGCCCTTCCGCGCCGACGAGTGGTTCCTGTACGACCAGGAGTCGCCGATCGCGACGGGCGGACGCGGGCTGGCCCGCGGGCGCATCTACGACGTGGAGGGCCGCCTGCTCGTCTCCGTCGTGCAGGAGGGGCTCTTCCGGGCGCTGTAGGCGCTGTAGGCGCTGTAGAGGAGCATCCACCCCTCCCCGGAGAGGCACTGCCTTACGTCGGTGGCGTGCGCCGTCGGCCAGGGGGCCGGCGTGGCTCGTCACGGGTTTCTGCGCCGCAGCCACCCGAACAGACTGCGTGAGCGCGGCGCCTGCCCGCTCGGGCGAGGGTTTTCGATGACGGTCGGCGCGGTCGGCGCCGGGGTCACGGGCGGTGGGGTCGTCAAGGAGGGCCGTGGAGCGGAGCGGATTTCCCGGGCGTGGGCGACCGCTTGGGCCAGGTCGGCCCGGAGCCAGCTGATTTCGTCGGGATCCCCGGCCGTCATGATCCTCACGGCGACCTGGGCGGCAGGCGAGTCGGGCGCCGTCCGCGCGGCCTGTTCGGGGCGGAAGCGGTTCAGGTGGGCGCGCTCGTAGGGGTCCCGTACGACTTCCGCGACCTGGACCGGATGGAGCAGCGACGCCACGATCGCGGCCTGCGCCCAGGGGTCCTCGGTCCGGCGCAGCAGGAATCCCCTGTGCCTCCCCCGCCAGTTGCGGGGACGCAGGTCCAGTCCCTCGTCCAGCTGGTCACGCAGGCCCTCGGGGATGCGGCCGCTCAGCAGCGGGATGTTCTCCTCCTTGGCGGCGAACTGCCGCAGTTCGTCGGCCAGATAGAGCCAGACGACGGCTCGGTAGCGGTTCAGGTAGAACCGCACCGGGACCACGAGGCCCAGGCGGGCGAGTCGCGTGAACCTGGCGGTCGTCACCCCCATCAGGGCGGCGCCCTCCTTGGTGCCCACGGTCCTTACCCGCTCCCGCAGGGCATCGGCTGAGCCGTCCGTCGCGCGAACCCGGTCGATCTCCGCCCGGGCCACCCGGCGTGTTCCCCCTCCCCCGTCGTCCGGGACCGTACGGACGCAGCCGAGATGGACGGCGAGCTCGAACTCGCTGCGTTTGAGTCCCAGTTCGCGTGCGGCACGGCTCGGTGTCAACGACGGAAGCCGTGCTCCCGCGTCGGCAGGGGCGGCGGTGGACGTGACGGACTGTGTGATGGTGGTGCCGGACATGCGGTTCTCCCCCGTGCGGTGCTCGCGCCGACCTGCGCTCGCTTCGGGAAAAACCGTAGCCGGATCGCCGGATCGAGCGGGGAGCCTGTGGATAACTCCCCTCCAGCAAGGCAGACACGCAGGTCAGAGGTCCGAGGCCGAGTTGTGTTCCGGTTGCCGGGCGGCCACGCGCAGGTGCTCGCCGACGCGGTTCACCAGCAGCGTCATCTCGTAGGCGACCTGGCCGATGTCGGCCTCGGCGCCACTGAGCACGCACAGACAGCTGCCGTCGCCGGCTGCGGTGACGAAGAGCACCGCGTCGTCGAACTCGATCATCGTCTGACGTACCCGGCCCGCGCCGAAGTGACGCCCCGACCCCTTGGCCAGGCTGTGCAGGCCGGACGCGACGGCCGCGAGATGTTCGGCGTCCTCCCGGCGCAGCCCCGTGCTCGCGCTTGTCACGAGTCCGTCGTTCGACAGGACCAGTGCGTGCCGGACGTGGTCGACGCGCTCGGTCAGATCGTCCAGCAGCCAGCCGAGTCCCCTGTTCTGCGCCATGGTCCGTACTCCCCGTGTCGTCTCTCCTCCCGGCGGAGGATTCGACAAGCCAGCCTTCCCCACAGCCGCCGCGTGGGCAAGCAGGAAGGGCGGCCGGCCACCGAAGATGACCGGCTACCGCTTCGTGGCCGACCGATACACCGGCCGGCCCGGCCCTGCCTGCCCGTCCACCTCATCCGACCGAGTCGAGCAGCCGGGCGGTGTGCACCCGGCCGGCGTACTCGACGAGCCGGATCAGCACCTCCTTCCCGGAGTCGCGGTCCCGTGCGTCGCACAGCACCACCGGAGTGCCCTGGTCGAGGTCCAGCGCACGGCACACGTCCTGGGCGCCGTAGGAGCGCGCTCCCGTGAAGCAGTTGACTGCCACCACGAACGGGATGTGCCGGTGCTCGAAGTAGTCCACGGCGGGGAAACAGTCCTCCAGCCGCCGGGTGTCCGCGAGGACGACGGCGCCGAGGGCGCCCTGCGACAGCTCGTCCCAGAGGAACCAGAAGCGGTCCTGGCCGGGCGTGCCGAAGAGGTAGAGCGAGAGGCCAGACCGGATGGTGATGCGCCCGAAGTCCATGGCGACCGTCGTCGTGACCTTGTGGTCGACGCCGTCGGTGTCGTCTACCGACCGGCCTGCCTCGCTCAGCAGTTCCTCGGTGCGCAGCGGCCTGATCTCGCTGACCGCGCCCACCAGAGTGGTCTTGCCCACGCCGAACCCGCCGGCGACCAGAATCTTCAACGCCAGGGCGTCCGTGTCGCCTTCGGTGGCGTCGGAGTGCTCGGAGACCATCGATCACTTCTCTCGGGAGTGCCGGCAACGGTCGACGTGAGTACTTCGGTGCGGAGTCAGCATTCGGTGCGGAGTCAGCATCATGACAATCGCGCGTCCCGTTCGAGGCGTTGGACCGCAAGGGGTCGGATCCGACCGACTCGGGTCCGTTCGGTGTCCGGATGGATGCGCAAGCGGGTGCTCGACCGGTCGGCAGGGTTTCTGGTTCATGGACTACAGCGCCCGCAGTCCCTCGATGACCTCGCGCAGAATGCGCTCGTCCGGCAGTTGTGCGGGTGGAACCGGGCGGCTGACGGTGACGCAGCCCAGTTCCAGCAGGTCCCCCAGGAGTACCCTCACCACGCCCACCGGCAGGTCGGCTCCCGCGGACAGTTCGGCGACGGACTGCGTCTCGGGGCGGCACAGTTGGATGAGGGTCCGGTGTTCCGGACCGAGCGCGGTGTCGTCGGCATGGCGCGCGCCTGCCTCGAGCGTGACGAGTGCGATCAGGTCGAAGCGCACTCCGGCGGGGCCGGACCGGGTCCGGCCGCCCGTCATCGCGTACGGGCGGACGAGGGGTCCCGCCTCTCCGTCGTACCACTGGCTGCCCGGCTGGAGCGGGGTGCCTGGCATGTCCTCGGTCATCTGTGCGAGCCGCCTCGGTCATTCGCCGACGGGCGGTCGTGCGGCGACGCGGGGTGCCGTGCGGAGATGCTCCCCGACGCGTTTGACCAACCGCGCCATCTCGTACGCCACCAGCCCGATGTCCGCCATGGCGGCGGTGAGGAGGGCGAGGCAGGACCCGTCGCCCGCGGCGGCCACGAACAGGAAGCCGTCGTCCATCTCGACCATGGTCTGGCGCACGCCGCCGGCCCCGAAGTGGCGGCCCGTGCCCTTGGCCAGGCTGTGGAATCCGGAGGCGACGGCGGCCAGATGTTCCGCGTCCTCGCGCCCGAGGTCGGCGGACGAACCCACCGCGAGTCCGTCGTTCGACAGCACCACGGCGTGTCGCACTTCTCCGACGCGGAGGACCAGGTCGTCAAGCAGCCAGTCGAGTTCGCCCGTGCGCCGGGCTCTCATGGCCGGATCCTGAATCATGCGGAGTCTCCTTCGCTGCTGTCGCTGCCCGCCGGGTCGGCGGGGCGGCTGCCGAGGCCGGGCGGTCTGCCGCCGCCGCGAGCCCAGCCGTCGCGGTAGGCGGCCATACGGTCCCGGACCTGTTCGGGTGTGCGTGCGTCGTCGCCCGTCCGGGCCGGCGCGCGCACCGGCTCCTCCTGGCGCTGTTGGCGCAGTTGCGGGGCGAGATTCGCCTGCCGTACGCGCCGTGGAAGGTCGTCGGAGGTGTCGGACCCGTCCGGGGGCCGGTGCAGGCGCAAGGTGGGGACTCCGTGCGGCGGGTTGTCGGGTGATGCGTTCGCCGCACCTCCGGCGGCGGCCCGCACCGGGGCCACGAGAGCGGGGATCTCCGTCGTCGCGTGGACGGAGTCCTCCTCGGGGGCGGCCGGCACACGCGTGTGCGCGTGCCCCGCCACCCGTTCGCGGTCGGCGGCCTCGGGGGAACGTTCCGCCGCGCCGCCTTGCACGAGAGCTGTGGGCAACAGGACGACCGCGGTGGTACCGCCGTAGGGCGACGTGCGCAGATGCACCTTGATGCCGTGCCGTGCCGCGAGTCTGCTGACCACGAAGAGACCGAGTCGGTCGCTGTCGAAGAGGTCGAGGGCCTCCGACTGCTCGATACGGCGATTGGCCTCGGCGAGGGTCTCCTTGCCCATGCCGAGGCCGCGGTCCTCCACCTCCACCGCATAACCGTTGCCGACCGGTTCGCCGGTGATCCGCACCCGGGTGTGGGGCGGTGAGAACTGCGCCGCGTTCTCCACGAGCTCGGCCAGGAGGTGGGTGAGGTCCGCGACCGCGGCACCGGCAATCGACGTCTCGGCCAACCGGCGCACCTCCACGCGCGCGTAGTCCTCCACTTCCGACACGGCGGCGCGGACCACGTTGGTCAGCGAGACCGGCATCCGCCAGGCCCGGCCCGGTGCGGCGCCGGAGAGGATGATCAGGCTCTCCGCGTGCCGCCGCATGCGTGTGGTGAGGTGATCGAGCCGGAACAGGTCGCTCAGTTCACCGGGGTCGTCCGATCTGCGCTCCATGCTGTCCAGCAGGTTCAGTTGACGGTGGACGAGGACCTGACTGCGACGGGCGAGATTGACGAAGATGCCGGAGATGCCGCTGGCGAGCTCGGCGCGTTCGACGGCGGCGCGCAGAGCGGCGCGGTGCACGATGCCCAGTGCCTCGGCGACCTGTCCGGTCTCGTCCTCGGACGGCGGCCCGGGCGGTGCCTCCGCGCGGACATCGATCTCTTCACCGGCGCGCAGTCTGCCCATGGCCTGCGGCAGTTTGCGGCGGGCGATTTCGAGAGCGTCGTTGCGCAGGCCGACGAGTTCGACGACCAGACCACGCCCGATGCGTACGGAGATGACGAGCGAGGCGGCGACGGCGGCGAGGCCGAGCAGAACCGCCGCACCGGCCGGGGTGAGCAGACCGCGCCGGAACGGGTCCGCGCGGTCCGCGACCCCACGTCCGGCGGCCGACTCGATCGACCGCATGGCGTCCTGCACGCGCGCGTGTGCCGCGTTCCAGGTGGTTTCGGGCGCGGCGTCGATCCCCTTGGCTCCGGGCCGGGTGAGCAGCACCTTGTCCTCGACGGCGCGTACCTCGGCGTACGAGCTGCCGTCCGCGAGATCGTGCCAGGCCGCGCGTTCGGCCCCGCTGAGGTCGACGACGGCGGATTCGGTGAGCGCCCGGCGGATCTCCAGGGCGCCGGTGAACAGCCGCAGCCGTTCACCCGTCAGCGCGCCCGCCATCCGGGCACTCGACAGCACGGCGTCCTCCTGGGCCAGTGCCTCTCCCGCCCGGGAGAATTCGAGCAGCACGCGCGCGTCGGATCCGAGGCCCGCGTCCTGTACGCCGGTGAGAGCGCCGCCGACGGCGAAGGCGGTCGAGATGGTCTTCGTGTACCGCCCGTAGGTCTCGTCCCAGCCGGTACGGCGCTCCAGCAGCGCGCCACGGAGCGACCGCAGGTCCTCGGCTCCGGCGACGAACGCCTCGAGCCGTCCGGCCACTCCGGCAGGCAGGTCCGCCCCGTCGGCGACGGTGCTGCGGTCACCGAGTCGCAGCCTGGCCACGGCGCGGTCGGTGCGTGCCGCCAGCTCTTTGAATGCCCCGGGCTGTTCTGCTGACGGGTCGGTCGCGTAGCGGACGGCGGCGGCCCGCTCGGCCTGCAGCGCGGCGACGGCTGCATCGACGGGGGCCCGGACCGTCGCGTCCACACGCTGCAACTGCCGCAGGCGGGCGACGTCCTGGGCCGTGGTCACGGTGACGTAGGCCCACAGTGCGAGCAGGGACATGACGGGCACCATGAGCAGGCACACGATCTTCGCCCGTACGGTGCGGGGGCGCACGTGCCAGCGGCCCGCGCGCGTGGGTGGCGTCGACGGAGTGCCTGCGGGGACTTCGTCGGGGTCGGAGCGTTCGTCGGCCGGCGGGCCCGCGTGTGCGCGGCGACCGCGTACCGGCGGTTGTGGCGGCGGCTCCGCGCCGGCCCTTGGGGTCCTGCGGGGTGTACGCATGGCCTCCTCGCTCGCAGTGGTTCGGGGCTCGGTGTCCGGGGCGTTCCGGCTCCTGAACCGCCCCTAGGTCGTGTCCGCAAAGTCTCGTCGTCCGCCCGGAGGGCGGGTTCCGCGGCGTCTGGTGCGTGCTCTCGGCGTGCCGGGCGGAGACCCTCGTACTGGACGTACTTGGGGCTTCGCCCGGTGCGGCGAGAGTGCGTGCCAGGCGTCGCGGAACAGGCGGGACTTTGCGGACACGGCCTAGAGGGTGACGTTCTCGACGGGTCGCTGGGCGGACGCGGACGCCTTCCGCTCGTCGGCCGTGGGCGAGAGGGCGACGAACGCCGAGGTCAGAAAGAGGTAGGACCCGAGGCCGACGGCGAGGGGGAAGATGAACTGCATCACCGTGGCCCCGGGCAGGACCTCGCCTGAGGGGGCGACACGCACAGCGACCGCGATCATCCCGGTGTAGTGCATGCTGCTCACCGCCCCTCCCATCACGAGGGAGGACGCGGCGACCGCCACGGGCGACTTGATGTTGAGGGCCGCCCACAGGGCCGCGGTCGCCGCGACCACGGCGATCACCACGGAGAGAGCGACGAGCACGGGGTCGTAGGTCACCCTGCCGTGCAGCCGCAGCGCCGCCATGCCCAGGTAGTGCATGCTCGCCACCCCGACTCCGGTGGTGAGGCCGCCGAGGACGAGCGCGCGGCCCCGGTCGCGGCCGTAGCCGACAGCGAAGACCCCCGCCCCCACGACGACCATGGCGACGACGAGGCTGAGGATCGTGAGCGGTACGTCGTAGCGGATCTCGGTTCCGCCGACGCCGAAGCCGAGCATGGCGACGAAGTGCATCGTCCAGATGCCGGTGCCGATGGCGGACGCGGCGGTGAGCAGCCAGTTACGGCGCGATCGTCCTGTGGCGCCCAGCGCACGGACGGTGCAGCGCAGCCCCAGGGCAGCGCCGATGCAGGCCATCACGTACGACAGCACGGGGGTCAGCCAGCCGAAGGTGGCGTGGTCCAGGTGTCCCATGGCTCGGGGACGCTAGTCCTGCCAGGGGCGCACGAAGGGGGCGCGTTTCGAAAGGTGTTGCAATATGACGCAGAGAGGTACCTGAACGATCGCCTGAGGCTCGAACGTGTGCGCTGTGCCCTCCTTCGTGTCGGTGAGAGACCATCGGAGCATGAGCGACGACCACACACACGTCCAGGAGTTCTTCACGGCACGGGCGGCGGACTGGGACGCCCGGTTCCCCGACGACGGGCCCGCCTACGCGGCCGCGGTGGCCGAACTCGGGCTGCGCGAAGGGGACCGCGTGCTCGACGCGGGCTGCGGCACCGGGCGGGCCCTGCCCCCGCTCCGGGCGGCCGTGGGGACCTCCGGCGTCGTCATCGGAGCCGATCTGACCTCCGCCATGCTCGAAGCCGCCGTACAGGCCGGACGGGACCGGGACGGGCAGCTGCTGCTCGCCGACGTCGCCGCTCTGCCGGTCCGGACCGAGTCCCTGGACGCCGTGTTCGGCGCCGGTCTGATCGCGCACCTCCCCCACCCCGGCCAAGACCTGCGGGAGCTGGCACGGGTGGTCCGGCCCGGCGGGGTCCTCGCACTGTTCCACCCCATCGGGAGGGCGGCACTCGCTGCGCGGCAGGGGCGCCGCATCACCCCGGACGACCTGCGCGCCGAAGGCAACCTCCGATCCCTGCTGGCGGGCTCCGGCTGGCGCATGACGTCCTACGTCGACGAGGACGCCCGCTTCCTCGCGCTTGCCGTACGCCTGGCCTGACACCCACTCCCGGCCCGGCCGTCCGGGCCGCGGTCCCGCCTTCCCGCAAGTGCCCACGGGCGACGTCTGCTCATTCGACGGAGGCGGCCTCCGACGTCCCGGCACGGCGGACGGGGCAGCCGCGCAGCCCGGGGGTCGGTCGCGTGCCGAGCTCCGCGACACGGTAGCCGTCCGGGTAGCTCTTGATCTCCCAGTTCTGCCGTGCGTAGTGGGGAGCACGGCGCGGGGGCAGCAGACGGACCAGACGTCCGCGCGCGCGGACCGCGCGACGAACCCACGCGCGCGTGGCATCGCCCGGCAGCTCGTACCGGAAGGCGCGCAGCAGCGAGTCGTCGAGCAGTGCGAGCGTCGAGGTGCGCAGGAGGGGCGCCAGGGGGCGCGGGTACCAGGACGCCATCAGGTCCAGCGTCGCGTCGGAGACCCTGCGGGCGCCTTCGTCCCAGCCGAAATGTGCCTGTTCGTAGGCGTCGAGGCAGGACTCGAACTCCTCGTAGGTCGCGGGGATGTCCTTGATGCCCATGTGCCGCCCCAGGGTGCGGTAGTGGACGGTGGAGGCGACGATCTCGTGGCGCGACATCCTGCGCCACCCGTAGGCGTCGATCCACCGTTTGGGCACCACCACGAACGTGCAGAGTACGTACCGCATGTCCTCGTTGCTGATGTCGTAGCTGCGGTGCATCTGATTGATGCGGCGCATCGCCGTACGCCCCTCTTCACCGTCGAAGCCGTGTTCGACGACGGCGTCCAGGAGCAAGGCGGTGTCGTCGTAGCGCTGCTGCGTGCGGTCCGTGAGCTCCGCGGTCTCGGCGAGCAGGCGCCCGATGCTGGGGACGGCGTACGTGCGGTAGAGAGCCAGCTCCAGTGCCCGCGTGAAGTCCCAGGGAAACTCGTAGACCGCGGTGAGGCGGTAGATCTCCAGCGAGTCCTTGTACGGATCCATCCGCCGGATCTGCTCCAGCCGTTCGAAGCGCTTCACGCGGCCTCCCCCTTCTGTCGCCGGGACGCCAACTCTACGTGGAGTAGCCGCAGATGGACGATCAGCTACGTCGCCTCCGGGCCGGGAGCGCGTGGAGTCACCGCGGACGGTGGCGGGGTCGCCGCCGGGGCCGCCGGCCGTCCGGTCCCGGTGGGCCGGCGGTCGATTCGCCCCTGTCCAGCCGGATAACTGCAGCTCCGCGTGTTGCTTCCTCCTCGTGACAACCGGTCGGCCGTCGCATTAAGGTGCGCCGACGGACGAAGCGATGGGGAGGCTGGGATGGCCGGGACGGGCGAGGACGCCGTCGCCGCCGAGGACGACGACGCGCTCTACGTGCTGACTGCGGTGCTGCTGACGCCCGCGCAGTTCCCCAGCGTGCTGGGCGACGACTATCCGGAGGCCTGCGCGGCGCTCGATCTCGCGCCGCTCGCCGACGGGTACGGCCTTGTGCTGGGGCAGGACGGTGACGGCGCGCGCTGGACGGTCGTGGTCGACGACGTCTCACTGGTGGCGGTGGCCATCGCCTCGTGGGACTGCGGCATCGAGTACGAACTGTCGCCCGACGAGCGCTCGGTCGTCGCCGCGCTGCCCGGCTGGCCGCTCGCGGTGGCCGTGGCGGCCCCCGGTGTGCCCGCCCCGCACGATCCCGCGGCGGAGATCGCGGAGCGGCCTGCGCTGACGCCGCCGGACACCAGTACCTGGGGCCCCGCCCAGCGGCGTCTCGGCGCCGACGAGATCGCTCTGCAGTGGGCGGTCTGGCGCGAACAGATTCCCGAGGGGCAGTTCGTGGACCCGGACGGCGCGGAGGCGTCCGGTGAGGCTCCCGAGGCGGAGACGGCCGACGGCGGAGCCGAGAGCGGAGCCCGCAAGGGCATCCGGCGCGTCCTTGCCGAGGCGCACGCGTACGTGGAGACGCCGCCGCCGCTCGGCCGCGTCCGGTCGTCCTTCGCTCCGGGTGACGCCCGTACGCTGCGGGCCGACGGCCCCGGCTGGTCCATGGTGGCGAGGACCGACGACATCGCGTTCGTCCTTCTCGACGAGGAACCCGGAGAGGTGCTGCCGGTAGGCCGCGGTGCGCAGCTGCCCGGGCTTCTGGAGGCCCTGGACAAGATGGCGGTACGCCCGGCCTGAGCGCAGCGGCGGGAGCCCGGTGCGGCGCCGGGCGGCCAGAGCCCGCGTGTGCGGAGCGACCCGCCGTGGACGCGGCAGGAGTCTCTCGTGAGCTGCGTCCTCAGCCCCCACACTCAGCGTGCAACCCATGTGGTCCCCACCCATGGTCGGCCGTCGGGCGGGATCGCAGCATGGGGCAGCCCCAGCTCCCGTCCCCAGGAGGCCGGTCATGCGCCCGTCCCGTCGTGTTCCCCTGTTCGCCGCCACCGCGATGGCGCTGGCCCTCTCCGGTCCCGCGCCGGCGGATGCCGCGACGGCCCCCGGCACGCGGTGCGAGCGGCACGTGCCGGTACGCGTACCCACAGCCGCGTACCAGCAGCGCGCGTGTCTGGCGGACCTGACCACCGCCGGGCTCGCCGGAACCCCGTACACGGACCTGGCCGACCAGGCGGGGCTCACGGCGAAGGGCACGAAGAACCCCACGGGGGTGCCTGGAATGCAGATCGACGGCTACTTCCCGGACGGCTCGCGGTTCAACGCCACCCATGGCTGGCGTCACGACGCGCAGTTCGTGATCCGCCTCCCGGACCGCTGGAACGGCGGCCTCGTCGTCACGGGCGCCCCGGGCACGCGCAGGCAGTACGCCACGGACACTGCCATCTCCGACCAGGTACTGGCTCAGGGATACGCGTACGCGGCCACCGACAAGGGCAACAGCGGGCCTGACTTCTACCGTGACGGCAGCCGACCGGGGGACGCCGTCGCGGAGTGGAACCGGCGGACCACCCAGCTCACACGCGCCGCCCGAAAGGCGGTGGCCCAGCGCTACGGCCACGCCCCTCGCCGTACCTACATGACCGGGATCTCCAACGGCGGTTATCTCACGCGGTGGCAGCTGGAGAACCACCCGGAGCTGTACGACGGCGGAGTCGACTGGGAGGGGGCGCTGTGGACGACGGAGGGCCCCAGCCTCCTCACGTCGCTGCCGACCGCGGTGGCCAGAACGCTCGGCGCCGCGGATGACGACGACATGGAGGCTGTGGGCTTCGCGCCGGGCTCCGCCTTCCTGTGGCCCTACCACGAGCAGGCCTACTGGGGCGTGACGCAGAAGATCTACCGCGCGGAGTTCGACCCTTCGCACGACGCCGGGTGCCCGGGCGCGTCCGCGGGATCCACCGCCGAGCAGATCCTGGCGCCCTGCCCCTCCGACGCCACGTACGACTACGCGTCGCGCCCCGCGTCCGTGCACCGGGCCGTCGCGCGGGTGGCCCTGACCGGGCGGATCGGCCGACCGCTGATCACCCTGCACGGTGATCTCGACGCGCTGCTGCCCCGGACCGCGGACTCGGACGTGTACGCGCGCATGATCGACGACAGTGACCGGGGCGACCGGCACCGCTACTACGCCGTGGAGGGCGGGACGCATGTCGACGGGCTGTACGACACCTATCCCGACCGTCTGCGGCCGATCCTGCCCTGCTACCGCTCCGCGTTCCTCGCGCTGACCGCGTGGGTCGAGCGAAGGACACAGCCGCCCGCGGACCGGACCATCGGTCGGCCCGCGAACGGCGATGTGGTCAACTCCTGCTCGCTGGCGCCGGCCCGATCCCCTCGGTAGTGCCTCAGCGGCCGAGCTCCTTGCGGCCGGCCCGGCGCAGTCTGCGCCGCTGCGAGGGGTCGAGTGTCAGATAGGCGGCGGTGGGGATGCCCAGCACGATCAGGAAAGCGATCCACCAGGGCACTCCCACCGCGGGCAGCAGGATCAGCAGGACGATGCCGATCCCCACGCCCCCCGCGACGACCTTCGCGTTCTTCGACATGTGTGTCGCCTCCTCTGCGGCCACCGGCCGCTCTCTGTCGTGGAAACGGATCGGCGATCCCCGCGGTTCCGGAACGCGACCCTGATACATCCCTGAGGCGTGACCCCGAGTCTCCCCCGAGGGCCCCTGTGTCACTCGGCCCGTAGTGCCGCCCCGACTTCGCGCATGTGGCGCAGGGCCTCCCGATGGCAATAGTCCGCCGCGGTCCGCGCTCCGGGTCGGCCATCTCCTGCCCTTGTGGTCGGGCGCGAAGGCCCCAGCGCACTGCGGGTCCGGCCCAGGGTGCCGAGGGGCTGCCCGGACCGGAGGCGCAAAGTGACGTACGCCACCGTCGCACTCTCTCGGCGCTGAGCCCGAGTGCTGTACCCTCGGCGACTCCAACCCACTAGTCAAATTTGAGGAACGCGGTCATCGCCGAGCAGTCGATTCCTGCAGCAACTCCCTCCGAGGTCCTGGAACTGTCCCGCTGCTGCGCCGTTTTCGTCCCTGGGGAGCCGGCCCGTACCGGGCACGTCGCCTTCTGGCGGCCCGACGGCGACGCCCCACCGGTCGTCGCGTCCGGAGCTCTCGGGGACCTCACGATCGCCGTGCCCGGCTTGGAGCGGGCCGAGCTGGTGACCGTGCCCGCCGCCCTGCTGCCGGTGCGCGCCGCCCTCCCGGTGCTCACACGCGCGCGTGCCGTCCCGCAGGCACACCGGGCGACGGCGTTCTGGGGCGCGGCCTCGGTGTTCGCTCTCCAGCTCGCGGCGCGCGGCCTGTTGCTGCCCGGTCTGACCGCGGACGATCATGACGCATGGCGCGCGGGCCCGCTCCGCGCGCAGGACTTGGCGCGGGCGCGGGACCTGGCCGCCGCCATGCCGCCGGACGCACACGCGGTCCCGGTGGACGAGTGCGAGCCGCTGCGGCTGCCGGACCCCGAGCTGCTGCTGCGCGCCTTCCTCGACGCCGTCGCCGACGCCCTGCCGCGGTCCCCCGCGGCGCCGCTCGCGGCAGGCGGAACCGCCTTCGCGGCGCGGGAGCCCCAGCGCGTGCCGGAGCAGCGCGCCTGGGCCACCGCCGTGGCCGCCGGGCACGACGCCGGAGTGAGGATCTCGCTGCGCCTGGAGGTGCCCGGCCTCGCCTCCGCCGTGCAGGACGCGGCCCGCCTGCCCTTCCGCGCCGTGCTCCAGGTGCACAGTGCGAGCGACCCGGCGCTCGTCGCGGACGCCCCCGGCATCTGGGCCGGTTCCGAGTCGTTCGGCCCACGCGCGCGGATGGACACTCTGCTCGCCCTGCGCCGCGCCTCCCGGGCCTGGCCCCCGCTGGCCCCCCTGCTCTCGGCGGCCGTGCCCCACACCGTGGAACTGGCCGACGAGGAGGTCACGGAACTCCTCGGCGAGGGTGCCCGTGTGCTGGCGGCCGCCGGGGTCGACGTGCACTGGCCGAAGGAGCTGGCGCGCACACTCACCGCCCGCGCGGTCATCGGCCCGTCCGAGGAGGGCGCCGACCGGACCGAGTCGAACATGCCGTCCCTCCTGTCCGCCGACGCGCTGCTCACCTTCAACTGGCGGTTCTCGCTCGGGGATCAGCACCTCACCCGGCAGGAACTGGATCAGCTGGCCGAGGCGAGCCGGCCGGTGGTGCGACTGCGCGACCAGTGGGTCCTGGTCGACCCGCAGGAGGTTCGCCGCGCCAGCTCGCGGCAGGACCGCAAGATCACGCCCGTCGACGCGCTGAGCGCCGCCCTGACGGGCTCCGCGGAGGTCGACGGCCGCCGGGTCGAGGTCACGCCCACCGGCTGGCTGGCGACGCTGCGGGAACGGCTCGCGGACCCGGAGGCGCAGGACCCGGTCGGTCAGCCCGCCGCGCTCGCCGCGACGCTGCGGGACTATCAGCTCCGGGGTCTGAACTGGCTCGCCCGGATGACGTCTCTGGGCCTCGGCTGCTGTCTGGCCGACGACATGGGACTGGGCAAGACGATCACACTGATCGCCCTGCATCTGCATCGGCAGACCGACAAATCGACAGCAGGGCCCACACTCGTCGTCTGTCCGACGTCCCTGATGGGCAACTGGCAGCGCGAGATCGAGAGGTTCGCGCCCGGAGTGCCGGTGCGCCGCTTCCACGGCTCCCGCCGCGACCTCGACGACCTGGCGGACGGGGAGTTCGTCCTCACCACGTACGGCACGATGCGGCTCGACGCGCCGCGCCTCGCGGCGACACCGTGGGGCATGGTCGTCGCGGACGAGGCACAGCACGTGAAGAACCCCTACTCGGCGACGGCACGCGCGCTGCGCACGATCGGCGCACGCGCACGCGTGGCGCTCACCGGGACCCCGGTGGAGAACAACCTGTCGGAGCTGTGGGCGATCCTCGACTGGACGACTCCGGGGCTCCTCGGCCGGCTCGGCACCTTCCGCACCCGGTACGCGCGGGCGGTGGAGGGCGGTCAGGACCCCGCGGCGGGCGAGCGACTCGGCCGCCTCGTACGTCCGTTCCTGCTGCGGCGCCGGAAGTCGGACCCGGGCATCGCGCCGGAGCTCCCGCCCAAGACCGAGACCGATCGCGCCGTGTCCCTCACCAAGGAACAGACGGGGCTGTACGAGGCCGTAGTGCGGGAGACGCTGGCAGAGATCTCCGGCGCCGACAGCATGGCGCGGCGCGGTCTGATCGTGAAGCTGCTGACCGGTCTGAAGCAGATCTGCAATCACCCGGCGCAGTTCCTCAAGGAGGAGCAGCCGACGATCGCGGGCCGGTCCGGAAAACTGGAGCTGCTGGACGAGTTGCTCGACATCATCCTCTCCGAGGGGGCGAGCGTTCTGGTCTTCACCCAGTACGTACGGATGGCGCGCCTCATCGAGCGGCATCTGTCGGCGCGCGGTGTGCCGTCGCAGTTCCTGCACGGCGGCACACCCGTCGACGAGCGGGAGCGGATGGTGCAGCGCTTCCAGCGGGGTGAGTCCCCGGTCTTCCTGTTGTCGTTGAAGGCAGCGGGCACGGGCCTCAATCTGACGAGGGCGGAGCACGTCGTGCACTACGACCGCTGGTGGAACCCCGCCGTCGAGGCCCAGGCCACCGACCGCGCGTACCGCATCGGCCAGACCCGGCCGGTACAGGTGCACCGGCTCATCGCCGAGGGGACCATCGAGGACCGCATCGCCGAGATGCTTCTACGCAAGCGCGAGCTGGCCGACGCGGTGCTCGGCTCCGGCGAGTCCGCGCTGACGGAACTGACCGACACCGAACTGGCCGACCTGGTGGAACTGCGAGGGGGCACGCGATGACCGATCACGACATAGGGCGTACGTTCGAAGCGTTGCCGCCGGCTTCGGGGCGGGCCTTCGCCGGGACCTGGTGGGGCCGGGCCTGGCTGAAGGCGTTGGAGGACGCGGCTCTGGACTCGGTCCAGGTGAAGGCGGGACGCGGACTCGCGCGCGCGGGTGCTGTCGGAGCCGTGTCGGTACGCCCGGGACGCATCACCGCGGTGGTCCGGGACCGCGACCGCACCACGCATCGCGCGGACGTCCTGTTGCGGGAGCTGTCCCAGGAACAGTGGGGCCGCCTCCTCGGCATCGCCGTCGAACGGGCCGGTCACGTAGCCGCGTTGCTCGACGGGGTGATGCCAGCGGATCTGGTGGAGGACGGTGCGGCGGCCGGGATCGAACTCCTGCCGGGCCTCGGCGATCTGGAGGCGGAGTGCGACTGCGGCGCCTGGGACCACTGCCGGCACACGGCGGCTCTGTGCTACCAGATGGCGAGGCTGCTGGACCAGGATCCGTTCGTGCTGCTGTTGCTGCGGGGGCGCGGCGAGCGCGCGCTGCTGGACGAGCTCCAGGCGCGCACGACCGGGCCGGACGACGGACCTTCGTCGCACCAGGCCACTCTTGAGGGCGTGGACGCCGCGGAGGCCTACGCGGCCGGGGACATCCTGCCGCCCCTGCCCGGCCTACCCGAGCTTCCGGAGCAACCCGGCGGACCGCCGTCCCTGGACACCGAGGTGCCACCCGCGCCGGGCGTGCAGGCCGCCTCCCTCGAGTTCCTCGCCGCACAGGCCGCCGGGGAGGCGCTGAGCCTACTCCTGGACGCGCTCGGCCCCGGCCACCGGGAAAGGGCCATCAGCCGGGAACTGACGCTCTCCCAGGACGCCGTGCGGCTGGCCGCGGGCGGTCCGGAGGAGGAGATCGCCGTCCGGCTCGCCGAGGGGTCGGGGCGGGACCGGGAAGGGCTGGCACTCGCCGTCCGCGCCTGGAAGCACGGCGGTGTGGCGGGGCTGTCCGTCCTCGAGGACGGATGGGCCGTGGGCCCCGAGTCGCTCGCACGCGCGCGTGCCGCACTGGAGGCTGCCTGGGACGAGGGCGAGCGGCCGCGGCTGCATCGCTCGGGAAACCGCTGGACGGTGGCCGGCGCACCCGCCCAGCTGCGTCTGGGGCGGGACGGCCGGTGGTGGCCCTACCGCGAGGAGAAGGGACGCTGGGCCCCGGCCGGAGCGGCCTCCACGGACCCGGCAACCGCGTTGGAAGCCGTTCTGGGCGGCGACTGACAGACCGGCCGCCGAAGACGACGGGGTGGGCGGCGCCGATGCGGACGCACTCGGGCATCGCGACGACCGCCTCCGGGATCCTGACTGCCCCGGTCGGCCGGCGTTCCCCCGGGAGGACAGGACGTACGCGCGCGTGGAGGTCGAAGTGCGGCCCACGCGCGCGTGCGGTCACCTCAAAGGCCTTTCGAGTGGCCCTTCTTGAGCATGTAGGGCGGCACTTCGTCGCCCGCCGGGCCCGCGAAGAGCGATTCGAGGTCACTCGGCAGTCCGCTCGGCAGCCCGCTGGGAAGGCCGGTCGGCAGTCCGCTGGGCAGCCCGGACGGCAGGTTCGACGGCAGTCCCGAAGGCAGCCCCGTGGGCAACGTCGACGGCAGACTCAGCGAGGGGGTGGGCCCACGGCTCGTGTTCCTGCCGTTCTCGGTGGGGGACTTCTCGTCCGACGACTCGCCTCCCCCCTTGACCACCAGGAGGACGGCCATGAGGACGCCCAGAGCCACCACCACGGCGACCACGAGAAAGAGCGTATGACGGCGCGGGCCCTGGCCGCCGGGCGGACCGGGAGGCGGCAGAGGCGGCACGCCCTCACCGCCGCCCTGCCCCGACGTCCAGTTCCCGCTGTTCGGCGGCGGGCCGTAGCCTCGGGCGCCGTACCCTCCCCCTCCGGGCGGTGTCCCGGGAGCCTCCGGAGGCGGACCGAAGCCTCCGGGCGGCGGAGCGGATCCGGCGTTGTCCGGAGGCGGCGTGCCGTCTGGCGGCTGGGGCGGTAAGGGTGGCATGGCCATACCGCCCAGCGTCGCCTCGTACCGGCCACCGCGCGACCCCCGCGCGGGAGTTGATACGCACTCATGCCACGGACGGCACGGTTCCGGAGAATTCTCCACGCAGGCGGAGGGCAGAACCGACCTGCGCGGACGCGGGTCGGCTCAAGCTCCGGAGACGGTCAGCCCCGCGCCCCCAGCAGGTGGTCCATGGCCAGCTGGTCGAGTCGCTCGAAGGCCATCCCGCGTGCGGCGGCCGCCTCA
Organism: Streptomyces sp. NPDC043867; assembly: GCF_056435845.1. Lineage (NCBI taxonomy): Bacteria > Bacillati > Actinomycetota > Actinomycetes > Kitasatosporales > Streptomycetaceae > Streptomyces > Streptomyces sp. NPDC043867. The sequence continues at coordinate 329,769 of NZ_JBWKDS010000002.1, forward strand.
ACGTCGAAGTCCTCGAAGGACGCCCGGTCGGCGAGGAGCCCGGTCAGACCGTCCGCCGCGGTGGGCTGCGCCAGCTCGTCCAGACGCGACGCCCGCAGTGCCTCCTGGACCTCGGGGTCGGCCCGGAAGGCGGCCGCCCGGTCGCGCAGGATGAGGTAGTTGCGCATGCAGCCCGCGGCGGAAGCCCACACACCGTCGAAGTCCTCGGTCCGCGGCGGCTTGAAGTCGAAGTGCTTCGGCCCCTCGTAACCGGCGGTCTCCAGGAGGTCCACCAGCCAGAAGGCGGACCGCAGATCGCCTGCTCCGAAGCGCAGGTCCTGGTCGTACTTGATACCGGACTGACCGTTCAGGTCGATGTGGAAGAGCTTGCCCGCCCACAGGGCCTGGGCGATGCCGTGCGGGAAGTTCAGGCCGGCCATCTGCTCGTGGCCCACCTCCGGGTTGACGCCGTACAGCTCCGGACGCTCAAGTCGCTCGATGAAGGCCAGGGCGTGCCCGACGGTGGGAAGCAGGATGTCTCCGCGCGGCTCGTTCGGCTTGGGCTCGATCGCGAAGCGCAGGTCGTACCCCTGGGAGGTCACGTACTCACCCAGGAGGTCGAAGGCCTCCTTCATCCGGTCGAGAGCGACGCGCACGTCCTTGGCCGCTCCCGACTCGGCACCCTCCCGGCCGCCCCAGGCGACGTAGGTCTGCGCTCCGAGCTCGACCGCCAGATCGACGTTGCGGATGGTCTTGCGCAAGGCGTAGCGGCGTACGTCACGGTCGTTGGCCGTGAAGGCGCCGTCCTTGAAGACGGGGTGCGTGAAGAGGTTGGTGGTGGCCATCGGCACGGTCAGGCCCGTCGCGTCGAGGGCCTGGCGGAAGCGCTTGATGTGCGACTCGCGCTCGGTGTCCGAAGACCCGAAGGGGATCAGGTCGTCGTCGTGGAAGGTGACTCCGTAGGCACCGAGCTCGGCCAGGCGCTGCACCGACTCGACCGGGTCCAGGGCACGCCGGGTGGCGTCGCCGAACGGGTCCCTTCCCTGCCAGCCGACGGTCCACAGGCCGAAGGTGAACCTGTCCTCGGGGGTGGGCTGGTAGTTCATGCCGCGGCTCCTTGCTGTGCTCCGACTATTTCGTCATGGCGCTTAACAAATTAGTATGCGAACGCATCTCTGGGAAGAGACGAATCGCGAAACCCGGTCACGAAGGTCCGGGGAGCCCCGCCCACAGGACAGATTCCGCGGAGCCGCGGAAGAGGGAGAAGCCCGATGTCAGCAGCCGAGGGTCCGCTCGTCGTGGGGGTGGACACGTCCACCCAGTCCACCAAAGCCCTGGTGGTCGACGCATCCACCGGACAGGTGGTGTCGAGCGGGCAGGCGCCGCACACCGTCTCCACCGGGGCGGGCCGCGAAAGCGATCCGAGGCAGTGGTGGGACGCGCTGAGGGAAGCGCTCCACCAGTGCGGGGACGCGGCGCACGAGGCGGCGGCGGTGTCGATCGGCGGACAGCAGCACGGCCTGGTCACCCTGGACGCAGCGGGCGACCCGGTGCGTCCGGCCCTCCTGTGGAACGACGTGCGCTCGGCACCGCAGGCCCGTCGGCTGGTCGAGGAGCTGGGCGGTCCGAAGGCTTGGGCCGAGCGGGCCGGAAGCGTTCCGGGGCCATCCTTCACAGTGACGAAATGGGCGTGGCTCGCCGAGCACGAGCCCGAGGCGGTCCGCGCGACGGCGGCCGTGCGGCTGCCGCACGACTACCTCACCGAACGCCTCACCGGCGAGGGCACGACGGATCGTGGCGACGCCTCCGGCACCGGGTGGTGGGCTTCCGCGACGGAGTCGTACGACGCGGAGGTCCTCGCACACATCGGACTGGATCCGGCGCTGCTCCCCCGCGTGGTACGCCCCGGCGAGGTGGCCGGAACCGTACGTGACACGGCCGACCTGCCCTTCTCCAGGGGCACCCTGGTCGCGGCCGGCACCGGCGACAACGCGGCCGCCGCGCTGGGACTCGGACTGCGCCCCGGTACGGCCGTACTCAGTCTCGGCACGTCCGGCACGGTGTACGCCGTCTCCACCCACCGCCCCGCCGACCCGACCGGCACCGTGGCGGGCTTCGCCGACGCACGCGGGGACTGGCTCCCCCTGGCCTGCACCCTCAACTGCACCCTCGCCGTCGACCGTGTCGCCGCCCTGCTGGGGCTCGACCGCGAGGCTGTCGAACCCGGTACGAGCGTGACGCTGCTGCCGTACCTGGACGGGGAGCGCACACCGGACCTGCCGCATGCTTCGGGCCTCCTGCACGGGCTGCGGCACGACACGACGGGTGGCCAGCTGCTGCAGGCCGCGTACGACGGCGCGGTCCACTCGCTGCTCGGGGCACTCGATCTGGTCCTCGACGCGGAAGCCGACCGTTCGGCGCCGCTGCTGCTCATCGGCGGAGGTGCGCGAGGGAAGGCCTGGCAGGAGACGGTGCGCCGGCTGTCGGGACGGCCCGTCCAGGTGCCCGAGGCCAGGGAACTGGTCGCGCTCGGTGCCGCGGCACAGGCGGCCGGACTGCTGACCGGCGAGGACCCGGCGGCCGTGGCCCGGCGCTGGAACACCGCCCGCGGCCCCGTGCTCGACGCCGTGGAACGGGACGAGGCGGCGCTGGCCAGGATCACCGGGGTACTCTCCGACGCGGCCCCGCTGCTGGAGCGGGAAGCCGACAAGCGCTGACGAGCGTCGGCCTGACCAGGGCAGCCCCGTGGGGACCGGCCGGACGAGGACTGACGGAGGCATGACCGCACCGCTGCACGAAGCCCATCCGGCCGGCCGGCGGCTCCCCGACACCCAGCAGGGCATGCGCCGCCGCAACCTCGCCCGCGTCATGCACACCGTCAGCGCCGAGGGACCGCTGTCCCGGGCAGCCGTCGCCTCACGCATCGGGCTCACCCGTGCGGCGGTGTCGACACTGGTGGACGAACTGATCCGTTCCGGGCTCCTGGAGGAACTCGGCCCGGAACGCCCGGGACGTGTCGGGCGTCCCGGCTCCGCGCTGGCCGTGAGCGGTCGCGGTCCCGCCGGCCTCGGGGCGGAGATCGGCGTCGACCATCTCGCGGTCTGCGCGGTGGATCTGCGCGGTGAGGTTCGGGCACGGGCCGTGCGGCACGGGGTGAACCGCGGCCGGTCGCCCGAGTCGGTGACCGCGGAACTGGGCGACCTGGTACGCCAGGTCGTCGCCCGGGCCGACAGCCAAGGACTGTGGCCCGCGGGCCTCGCGGTCGCCGTGCCGGGGCTGGTGGCCCGCGACGCCCGGACCGTGGTCCGTGCCCCCAACCTCGACTGGCACGACACGGACCTCGGCGCTCTGCTGCCCGAAGATCTGCCGCTGACCGTGGACAACGAGGCCAACTTCGGCGCCCTCGCCGAACTCTGGCTCGGCGAGGGAACCCCGCAGGACTTCCTCCACGTGTCGGCCGAGATCGGCATCGGCGGGGCGGTGGTCGTGGACGGGCGGCTGCTGCGCGGGACACGCGGCTTCGCCGGCGAGCTGGGGCACGTACCGGTCCGCCCGGAGGGCCCGGAATGCGTGTGCGGCGGGCGCGGCTGCCTGGAGCAGTACGCGGGTGAGGACGCCGTGCTGCGCGCGGCGGGCCTCGCTCCCGTCGAGGACCGCGTCGGACTGCTGGCCGGACGCGCCGCCGATGGCGACGAGGACGTACGGCGTGCCCTGCGCGGAGCGGGAACCGCGCTCGGCATCGCGCTGACCGGTGCCGTCAACCTCCTCGACCCGCAAACCGTGGTGCTGGGCGGCGCCCTGGCCCGGCTGGCGCCCTGGCTGCTGCCCTCGCTGGAAGGCGAGCTGACGCGGCGCACGACGGGCCCCGCCTGTGCGGTCACCGTCTCCCGCCTGGGGCCCGAGGGGCCTCTGCTCGGCGCCGCGCACTCGGTGGTACGGGCGGTGCTGGACGATCCGGCGGGTGCGGCGGCCCGCACGTAGCGGGTCCGGGCGCCGGCCAGTAGCGGGGCGTCGCTGGTCGATCCGCCGCCGGGTGGGGCGTCCCGCCGACTGTTGCGGCGGGACGCCGGGCTGTCCGGCGGTGCCCGGCCCCCGGCCACGCCACGGAGGGAGCCGCCGCCCCCGCTGGATGGCCCGACCGCCAGCCACACGACGGACGGAGCCGCCGGGCCATCCGGCAGTGGCCGCGGCTCCGTCCGCGGCGGTGGCGGACCGAGCGCCGAGGTGGGTCGCGGGACCGCCGCGGTCGACGATTCGGGCGGCATCCGTGGCCCGGTTGGCGCCCCACTCCCCCTTCTGGGTGACGGAGTTGTCCACAGCCGCGGAGTTGTCCACCGACGGACGCCGCTCTCTTCCTGCCCAACCGGCAGGCGCCGTACCGTGATTCACGCGAGGCGCAGCCGTCCTGACGACGGCAGTGCGAGCGTCACGACGGATCGGGGGGTCACATGTACCGCAGGCGCGAGTCGTTCTCACCGGTACGGCAGTTTCTGCTTCCCGTGCTGGGTATCGCCGTCTTCGTGCCGGCGCTGCTGACGCCGAAGGGCGTGTTGCCGGTCTTCGACTTCGTGTCCGAGCTGACCGCACCCGTGTCGTACTCGGGTCCGGTCGCCGGTGTCTGGATGATGACGGGAGTGTCGCTGAATGTCCTCGTGCGGCGCCGATCGGAACGCATAGCCGAACCAGCCCGTGCCCGTCTCGACGCGAGTCTGCCGTCCTGTTCCTCCGGCCTTCCCACGAACGGAGCTGTGCAGCCATGAGCGATCCCCGGATCCTGACAGTGCGGCCCCGGGCGGGCGAGTACGCGTGGACGTTCGGCGGCGCGCCGCCCGTGGCACGCATCGCTCCGGGCACCGTCCTCGACCTGTACACGGAGGACTGCTTCGCGGGCCGGGTGAGATCCGAGGAGGATCTGGTGTCGGAAGTGTGCGAGTTCCCGTTTCTGAATCCGCAGACCGGCCCCTTTCACGTGGAAGGGGCGGAGCCCGGCGACACGGTCGCCGTGCACTTCGTGTCGATCGAGCCGGCCCGGGACTGGGCGGCGTCCACGACGGTTCCACTGTTCGGTGCGCTCACCTCAACGCACACCACGGCCACGCTGCAGCCTCCGCTGCCGGAGACCGTCTGGATCTGGCAGCTCGACCGGGTGCGGCGCACAGCCCAGTTCACCGCACGCGACAGTGACATCGAGATCGAACTGCCCATGGACCCGATGCACGGCACCGTGGGGGTGGCTCCCGCCAACCTCGAAGTGCGCTCCGCGCTGGTCCCCGACGCGCACGGGGGAAACATGGACACCCCGGAGATGCGGGCGGGCGTCACCTGCTTCCTCGGGGTGAATGTCGAGGGTGCGCTGTTGAGTCTCGGGGACGGGCACGCCCGGCAGGGGGAGGGCGAGACCTGCGGTGTCGCCGTGGAGTGCGCGATGCACACCGTCGTGATCGTGGAGCTGTTGAAAGGGACGGCCACCCCGTGGCCGCGCATCGAGTCCGACACCCACATCATCTCGACCGGTTCCGCGCGTCCGTTGGAGGACGCGTTCCGAATATCCCAGCTCGACCTCGTGCAATGGCTGGTGCGTGACTACGGGTTCAGCGAGCTGGACGCCTACCAGTTCGCGACCCAGGCGGTCGAGTCGCCGCTGGCCAATGTCTGCGACACCAACTACACGTGCGTCGCCAAGCTTCGCAAGCAGTGGCTGCCCGAGCGGGAGGCGCACCGCGGACTGCACGCGCGACTGCGCGAAACGGCGACGACGCTCCTGAGCTGAGCCGCGCTCCCCCCTCCCCCGGCCCGCCCCGATCAGCACAACCGGCCCCGGCCTCGCCCGCGTCGACCCCCATCAGCACTACCGGCCCGAGCTCCCGGTCGGCACAGCTGGACCGGACCGCACCAGTGCCGACCCCGGTCGGCACAGCCCCACCTCACCCCAACCCGCCCCCCATCTGGAAAGGCAGGCACCGATGGAGCGAGCCAGACCGTTCCTCAGTCGGCGAAGGCTGCTGACGGGCGCAGCCCTCGCCGCCGTCCCCTACGCGTTAGTACCCGGCACGCAGGCCGGAGCCCAGGCCCAGGCCGTCGACTACCCGTCGGCCGAGTGGGTGCCGGCAAGCACGTCCAACCGCACCTCGTCCAGCCGCCCCACCAGCTACCCGCTCAACTACGTGATCATCCACGTCACACAGGAGACGTACCCCGACACGCTGTCCATCTTCCAGGACCCGCAGAAGAAGGTGTCCGCCCACTACGTCGTCCGGTCGGCCGACGGCCATGTCGCGCAGTGCGTCCGCGAGCGCGACATCGCCTGGCACGCCGGCAACTGGGACTACAACACGCGCAGCATCGGCATCGAGCACGAGGGCTGGGTCGACCAGCCTGCCTACTTCACCAACGCCCTGTACGAGCAGTCGGCGAAACTGACCGCGTCCATCTGCACCAGGTACGGCATCCCGAAGGACCGGTCGCACATCCTGGGCCATTACCAGGTGCCGGGCAGCGACCACACCGATCCGGGTCCGAACTGGGACTGGACCCGCTACATAAGGCTGGTCAACTTCGCCTGATGCGGGTTCCACGCGCGCTCGCCGTACGTCCCGTCCGACGACCGCCGCGAGGAGCACGGTCACGACGCTTGTCCGGGCAGGCACCGCGAGTGACGATGTGCTGAGCCGCATCGCCTTCCGGGAGGCCGAGTTGACCGATCCATGGGTGGCTCTGGAACCGGGTGCCGACCCCGTCGAGCGGATCCGGGCGCTGCACCGCGCCCATGAGATGTTCACGGAGGCCGGGACGGTGCCGCGGCCGGTGCGTTCCGTGGTCGCCGACTCGTGGCGGCGTTCGGTGCGGGCCGGGGTGGTTCCCGACGGCACCGCGAGCGTGGAGCTCACCGACGGTGACCTCGGCGCGCACCGGGCGGAGCATCCGCTGGCGCCGGTGATGCCGGTGATCCGCGAGTTGGTGGGCACCTTCGCCGCGGACGGCGAGCATCTGCTCGCGGTGTGCGACGCGCAGGGCAGGCTGCTGTGGGTGGAGGGCCATCCGTCGACGCGCCGGGAGGCGGACAGGATGAACTTCGTGCCCGGCGCGCGGTGGGCGGAGACCGCGGTCGGGACGAACGCGCCGGGCACGGCCGTTGCCGTCGACCGGCCGGTGCAGGTGTTCGCGGCCGAGCACTTCATCCGTCGCGTGCAGCCCTGGACGTGTGCGGCGGCACCGGTGCACGATCCGCGTACCGGCCGGGTGCTGGGCGCGGTGGACATCACCGGCGGCGACGGGCTCGCACATCCGCACAGTCTCGGGTTCGTCCAGGCGGTGGCACGTGCGGCCGAGTCCCAACTGGCGCTGCTCGCGCCGGTGCCGGACGCTGCCGACGCACTCGAGCTGTCCGCGCTCGGCCGGGACGAGGCGCTGCTGGTCCTGCCGGGCCGGCGCAGGATCAGGCTCAGCCGGCGGCACAGCGAGATCATGGTCCTGCTGTCCCGGCATCCGGAGGGCCTGACGGGCGACGAGTTGCTCTGCGCGCTGTACGAGGACGAGTCGGTGCCGCCGGTGACGCTGCGCGCCGAACTGGCCCGGCTGCGCCGCCTGCTGGCGCCGGGCGTGCTGGATTCCCGGCCCTACCGGCTCTCGCCGCCGGTCGAGTCCGATGCCGCTGTCGTCGAGCGCCGGCTGGGCGCGGGGGCGGTCGCTGCGGCGGCGGCCGCGTACACCGGCCCGCTGTTGCCGGCGTCGCAGGCACCTGCGGTGGCCCGGGTGAGGCGGCGGCTCGCCGACGGGCTGCGTGGGGGGGTGGTGGGGCGCCGCGACCCCTATCTTCTTGCGGAATGGGCGCACGCAACCCTGGGCGGGGGCGATCTCGTCGTTTGGGGGGCGCTGGCGGCGGTACGGCCGACAGTGAC
>NZ_JBWKDS010000002.1:337655-377490 GCF_056435845.1 Streptomyces sp. NPDC043867
CGTGCCCCCCCCCCCCTCCTGCTCCCCCCCCCCCCCCCCCCCCCCCCCCCCCCCCCCCCCCCCCCCCCCCCCCCCCCCCCGCGACCCCGATCTGCTGGCGGACTGGGCGCACGCACCCTGGGGCGAGGACGATCTCGTCGTGTGGCGGGCGCTGGCGGCGGTACGGCCGACGGTGACGGTGCGTTCGCGTCTGGCCGAGCTGGACGCCGAGCTGTCGGCACAGGGGCCGCCCGCGGGACGCGCAACGTGGTCGCAACGTTCCGGTTCCTAGCCTCGCGGTGAGAGCTGCCCAGCGGCGGGCAGCGCTGCTCCGGGAGGCAGACCAGCATGACCCGTTACACGGCGCCCGGCACCGACGGCGCGATCGTCTCCTACCAGGCGCGTTACGACCACTTCATCGGCGGCGAGTACGTGCCGCCGGCCCGAGGGCAGTACTTCGAGAACCCGAGCCCGGTGAACGGTCAGCCGTTCACGGAGGTCGCCCGGGGCACGGCGGAGGACGTGGAGCGCGCGCTGGACGCGGCCCACGCGGCAGCTCCGGCCTGGGGACGCACGTCGGTGACCGAGCGCTCCGGCATCCTCCTCAGGATCGCCGACCGGATGGAGGCGAATCTGGAGAAGCTGGCGGTCGCCGAGAGCTGGGAGAACGGCAAGCCGGTGCGCGAGACCCTGGCGGCCGACATCCCCCTGGCGATCGATCACTTCCGCTATTTCGCGGGGGCGGTCCGCGCCCAGGAGGGCTCGCTCGGTGAGGTCGACGACGACACGGTCGCGTACCACTTCCATGAGCCGCTCGGCGTGGTGGCGCAGATCATTCCGTGGAACTTCCCGATCCTGATGGCCGTGTGGAAGCTGGCCCCGGCGCTCGCGGCGGGCAACGCGGTCGTCATCAAGCCCGCCGAGCAGACCCCGGCGTCCATCCACTACTGGATGAGCCTGATCGCCGACCTGCTTCCGCCGGGGGTCGTGAACATCGTCAACGGGTTCGGTGTGGAGGCCGGCAAGCCGCTCGCGTCCAGTCCGCGGGTGGCGAAGGTGGCGTTCACCGGTGAGACCACGACGGGGCGGTTGATCATGCAGTACGCCTCGGAGAACATCAAGCCGGTCACGCTGGAGCTGGGCGGCAAGTCGCCGAACATCTTCTTCGACGACGTGTGGGACAAGGACGACGACTTCCGCGACAAGGCGCTCGAGGGCTTCACGATGTTCGCGCTCAACCAGGGCGAGGTGTGCACGTGTCCCTCGCGGGCGCTGGTGCAGCGCGGTCACTACCGGGAGTTCCTGGAAGCGGCCGTCGCCCGCACCGAACTCATCACGTCGGGCCACCCGCTCGACACCGGCACGATGATCGGCGCTCAGGCGTCCAACGACCAGCTGGAGAAGATCCTTTCCTACTTCGACATCGGCCGGCAGGAGGGCGCCAAGGTCCTCACGGGCGGCGAGCGCATCGAGCACGACGGGGAGCTCAAGGGCGGGTACTACGTGCAGCCGACGATCTTCGAAGGTGACAACCGGATGCGGATCTTCCAGGAGGAGATCTTCGGGCCGGTCGTCTCGGTGACGTCCTTCGACGACTTCGACGACGCCATCGAGACCGCCAACGACACGCTGTACGGACTCGGCGCGGGTGTGTGGACGCGGGACATCAACACCGCCTACCGCGCGGGCCGTTCGATCCAGGCGGGCCGGGTCTGGACGAACTGCTACCACGCGTATCCCGCACACGCGGCGTTCGGCGGCTACAAGCAGTCGGGCATCGGCCGCGAGAACCACAAGATGATGCTGGAGCACTACCAGCAGACGAAGAACGTTTTGGTTTCATACAGTCCGAAGAAACTTGGGTTCTTCTAGAGCCTGAAGTCGGTTGCCTGGAGGCATCGTTGCGCTCCAGGCAACGCGACATGACAGCTACCCAACGTAATGAGTTGGCTTCTTATCGTTACTCTCCGGCGTCCTGCGGGGTTCCACCCGGACCAGGGGCGGACCAATTGGCGTCGGAAGACATCGCCCCGCGAGCCGCCTGCTCATGTGTGCAGCGACCCGACAAATACCCGTAGGCAGCACTCGAACCGCCGACACGACCTTCCTTGTCGTGCACCAAGGGCTGTTCGGGCTGCACATGGGCCCGGACCGTCGTCTCTCCCACACCCAGTTCGAGCGCGATCTCCGCATGGGACAGACCGCCGATAAGGGCGCGCAGGCGCCGCACACTGTGAGGGGACCACGACGACGGAACGGTCGCGCCGGGGTCGCGACGATCGACACCGCGAAAGCGCCCGGGATGATCTCCCTGCGCGTCCCGCACGACATGTCGATCCTGGAACTCAGCGACCGGCTGCACTGCCAGGGATGTCGAGCGGGTGGTGATGGAGGCGACGAGTTCGTACTGGCGCCCGTACTTCTCCGCACTCGAAGCACGCAACATCGAGTGCCGAACGGCTCGCGAACGGGCAGGACGCGGATGCAATCTCGCCGGTCACGTCCACTTCACCCACTCGCCGCGAGCAGCTCGGGCGGTCCTTCACCTCATACCCCCGTACGGTCTCACTGACCGCCTGTCCGATGCCGAGACCGCGCATCCGGCGTGCTGCCGCACAGCACCGGCACGACCAAGATCCGGACCAGGCCAGGGCGTCTGTCGCAGTTCGGCAGCCCGACTTCCGCAGCAGCGCCGGAATGGGTCATGAAATGCCCAAAATAGTGCAAGGTGGAATAATCTACCTAACTTGGGAACGCCGTCACCGGTGTCCCCCACTGACCGTGAAAAGGCGGATCCGCCCATGTCGAAGAAACCACGTTCGTCCGAGCCACCGCACGGAAAGGGTCCAAGCCGTCACCAGGGCACCGGACAGCACGGCTGGTCGCCCGATGTGGACGAGACGCGCCAGCAGGACAACCCGAGCGCCCACCGCTCCTTCCGGCCTGAGCAGGCCGGCGAAAGAGGTCCGGGCCGGACGAAGTCCGCGGAAGAGACGAAGCCCGTTCCGGGCGAAACGGCCAAGAGTCGCGGCGCGCGCGGCGAGAAGTACGGCGACGCGGACGAGAAGGGCAGACACGACACCGGACGCAAGGGCCGCTCCCAGCGCCCCAGCGGCACGAAGGACGCTGCCGCCAAGACCGGCGTGGACCCCCAGGATCCGCCGCCCGGGCGCTGACCGGATCAGTCCTCCGATCGGGCCCGGACGGCAGATCCTCGGCGAACGACGCCCCTGTCAGCAGATCCGCGGCAGTTGCTCCCCGATCGGTAGATCGACCACCCGCGTCCCTCCCAGGCCGGTCCGTGCCACGACCATGCCGGGATGCGCCGCCACGGCCTCTCCGATGATCACGGAGTCCGCGCCCAGAGGATGGGCGCGCATCGCCCCGAGGACGGCGTCGGCGTGCTCGCGCGGGACGAAGGCCACCAGCTTGCCCTCGTTGGCGATGTACATGGGGTCCAGTCCGAGAATGGCGCAGGCGTTGGCCACGGCCGGCGGGACCGGGACATCGCGTTCCTGGATGACCACCCCGGTCCCGGAGGCCTGAGCGATCTCGTTGAGCGAGGCCGCCAGGCCGCCCCGGGTCGGATCGCGCAGGACGTGCAGATCGGAGGTGACGGCGAGCATGGCGTCGACCAGGCCGCCGAGCGCCGCGCAGTCACTCTTGATCTCCACTCCGAATTCCAGTCCCTCGCGTACGCTCATGACCGCCACCCCGTGGACGCCGATGGCGCCGCTGACGATCACGACGTCGCCGGGAACGACCCGCTGAGGGCGCAGATCGACGCCCGCCGGGACGAGACCGATGCCCGCGGTGTTGATGTAGATCCCGTCGCCGTGGCCGGCCTCCACCACCTTGGTGTCCCCGGTGGCCACCTCCACACCGGCGGTGCGCGCGGCCGCCCCCAGAGCCTCGGACACCCGAGTGACCACATCCAGCTCGACGCCCTCCTCCAGGATGAATCCGCAGGAGAGGTAGGCGGCGCGGGCGCCGCTCATGGCGAGGTCGTTGACGGTGCCGTTGACCGCCAGGTCGCCGATGCTGCCGCCGGGGAAGAACAGCGGCCGCACCACGTAGGAGTCGGTGGAGAACGCCAGCCGGGCACCGCCCAGGGAGAGGACGGCGGCGTCACCCATCTGGGCGAGCACCTGGCCCCCGAAAGCGGGAGCGAAGATCTGTTGGACCAGTTCGGCGGAGAGCACTCCGCCGCCGCCGTGGCCCATGACGACACGCGGCCGGTCCCGCAGGGGCGCCGGACACGTCCACGCCTCGACGTCCAGGGCGGGGGCGGGGAGATCGGTGGTGTCAGACAACGGGGGTCGCCTCCTGGGCCTTGGTGGCGGGCATGTCCAGCCGCCGGTAGAGGTAGTACGCGGCGCAGGCTCCCTCGCTGGAGACCATGGTGGCCCCCAGCGGCGTACGAGGCGTGCACAGAGTGCCGAAGGCCTCGCACTCGTGCGGCTTGAGCAGTCCCTGCAGGACCTCTCCGCTGCGGCACTCGGCGGGCTCCTGGGTGCGGATGCCCTCGACGGAGAAGCGGTGCTCGGCGTCGTAGGCGCGGTACTTCGGCGCCAGCCGCCAGCCGCTCTGCGGGATCACGCCGATGCCGCGCCAGGCGCGGTCGGTGACCTCGAAGACGTCCTCCAGCATGGCCCGGGCGGCCGGGTTGCCCTCCGCGCGAACGGCACGGGCGTAGGCGTTGTCGACGGTGTGCTCACCGCGTTCCAGCTGCCGGACGGTACGGCGCACGCCTTCGAGGATGTCCAGGGGCTCGAAGCCCGTCACGACGATCGGCACCCGGAAGCGCTCCGCCAGTTCCGGGTACTCCCCCATGCCCATCACGCTGCAGACATGGCCGGCCGCGAGGAAGCCCTGCACCCGGCAGCTCGGCGAGGACATGATCGCCTCGATGGCGGGCGGGACGCGGACATGGGACACCAGCATGCTGAAGTTCGGGATGCCCAGCTTCCGGGCCTGATGGACCGTCATGGCGTTGGGAGGTGCGGTGGTCTCGAAGCCGATGCCGAAGAACACCACCTCGCGGTCCGGGTTCTGCTGGGCGATCCGCAGCGCGTCGAGCGGTGAGTAGACGACGCGCACGTCACCGCCCTCTCCGCGGACCTGGAACAGGTCCCGCCCGGTGCCCGGCACACGCAGCATGTCACCGAAGGAACAGAAGATCACCTCCGGTCGGGAGGCGATCTCCAGAGCCTTGTCGATGACCTCCAGCGGAGTCACGCACACCGGACAGCCGGGTCCGTGGATCAACTCGACTTTGTCCGGCAGGAGTTGGTCGATGCCGTGGCGGATGATGCTGTGCGTCTGCCCTCCGCACACCTCCATCAGGGCCCACGGCCTGGTCACCGTGGCGTGGATGTCGTCGAGGAGCCGGCGGGCCAGCTCCGGGTCCTGGAACTCGTCGATGTACTTCACTGGTTGCGCACCTCTTCCACCGGTTCCGAGCCCGCCGCCTCCGCCGCCGCCGTTTCCCAGGGGTCGCCGAACTCCTCCTGCAGCAGGCCGAGTTCGGCGAAGAGTTCGAGTGTCTGCCGCGCCGACTCCTCGTCCAGCCGCTGCAGGGCGAACCCGACGTGGACGATGGCGTACTCGCCGACCTGGAGGTCGGGCAGATACTCCAGGCACACCTCCTTGACGACGCCGCCGAAGTCGACGGTTGCCATCCGGGTACCGTCCCGTTCCTCGATGTCCAGCACTCTGCCGGGTACCGCCAGGCACATGAGCCTCTCCTCGCTGTGGGTCGCGCGTTTGCTCAGTCGGTGGGAGTGGGAGTGGCGCGGGCGGCCACCATCAGTTGGCCCAGCGCCAGGCCACCGTCGTTGGGCGGCACAAGGTGGTGCCGCAGGACCGTGAAACCGTCCTCGCGCAGGGTGGCGGCACAGGCCGAGGAGAGCAGCGTGTTGGCGAACACGCCTCCCGTCAGGGCGACCGTGTCCAGCCCGTGCCGCTCTCGCGCCCGCGCGCACATCCGGTGCACCAGGCCGGTCACGCCCCGGTGGAAGCGCGCGGCGACCAGGGCCGGCTCGACACCCACGCGCAGGTCGCCGACGATCGCCGCGAGTACGGGTGCCGGATCGGCCCGTACGGCGCCGTCCCGGTTCTCCTCCGACTCGTGCAGCGCGAAGGCGTACGCGGTGGTGTCGTCGGCCGGTGCGTGCAGAGCCGCCCCCTCCAGTTCGACGGCGGCCTGTGCCTCGTACCCGGCCAGGTGGCACACCCCGGCGAGAGAGGACACCGCGTCGAAGAGCCGGCCCATGCTCGACGTGGGGACACAGTTCAGACCGCGCTCCAACTGCTTTTCCAGCACGTGGAGTTCGTCGGGGGGGCAGGCGGTCGTACAGGCGAGGTCGTCGGACCAGTCGATCCCGGCCGCCCTCAGATGGGCCAGCGCCATGCGGTACGGCCGGCGCACCGCGGCGTCACCACCGGGCAGTGGAACATACGCGAGATGCCCGAACCGGGTGAAGCGGTCGTAGTCCGCGAGCAGGAACTCCCCGCCCCACACGGCGCCGTCGTCGCCGTGGCCGGTGCCGTCGAAGGCGACGCCGATCACCGGCCGGGTGCCGTCCAGTCCGTGCTCGGCCATGGCGGCGGCAATGTGCGCGTGATGGTGCTGGACGCGTACGACGGGCCGGTGCGCCGCGTTCCGGTCGGCCCATCCGGCGGAGCGGTAGCCGGGATGCCGGTCGGAGACCCTGGCCTCGGGCCGCACTCCCGTGATGGACTCCAACTGCGCCGCCGCGCGCTCGAAGGCCCGTTGGGTGCCGACGTCGTCCATGTCGCCGATGTGCGCCGACAGCCAGGCCTGACGGCCCGCCCCGAGACAGAAGGCGTTCTTCAGGTCTCCGCCGACGGCGAGGGCCGGCCGTACGGGCAGCGGGAGGGAGACCGGCAGCGGGGCGTAGCCACGCGAGCGGCGGATCACCAGTGGCTCCCCGTCGCAGACGCGGACCACGGAGTCGTCGCACGGGACGTGGATCGGCCGGTCGTGCGTGAGCCAGGCGTCGGCCAGGTGCGCGAGTCGCTCCAGCGCCTCGTTGTCGTCGGTGACGATCGGCTCGCCGGACAGGTTGCCGCTGGTCATGACGAGCAGCCCGGGGCCGTCCGGGTCGCCGGGCAGACCGAGCAGCAGATGGTGCACGGGCGTGTAGGGCAGCATCACGCCGAGGTCGGGGCTGCCGGGTGCCACGGCCTCGGCGGGTCGGAGGTCCCCGGGGGCGCACGACGGGTGCGGACGCCGCCTCAGCAGGACGACCGGCCCGGCACGGCCTTCGAGCAGGCTCCGCTCCGCCGGGCTCAGCCGGACGAGGTGACGGACGTCGTCAGCGGTCCTGGCCATGATGGCGAACGGCTTGTCCCCGCGCGCCTTCCGCCGGCGCAGGAGGGCGACCGCCTCCTGGTTCGTGGCATCGCAGGCCAGGTGGTAGCCGCCCAGGCCCTTCACGGCGAGGATCGCGCCTCGCGTCAGCAGCGTGCGGGCGTCGGTGAGCGGGTCCGCCCCCTCGACATTCCCGATCCGTGCCTCCTGGGCGAGGACCAGCCGCAGACGGGGCCCGCAGGCCGGGCAGGCGACCGGCTGCGCGTGGAACCGGCGGTCGGCCGGATCCTCGTACTCGCGGGCGCAGTCGGCGCACATCGCAAAGCCGGCCATGGTGGTGTTCGCCCGGTCGTACGGCACGCCGGTGACGATCGTGAAGCGCGGGCCGCAGTGAGTGCAGTTGACGAACGGGTGCCGGTAGCGCCGGTCCGCCGGGGCGGCCAACTCGGCGAGGCAGTCGGCACAGGTGGCGGAGTCAGGGGAGACCAGGGTGCGGGCCGGTCCGCCGGTGCGCGAGGTGAGGATGGTGAACCCGGTGCCGCCGACGGGAGGCATCTCCCTGTGGTGGACGGACTCCACGCGGGCCAGCGGCGGTGCCTGGGCGGCGATCAGGTCGCAGAACCGGGCGACGGCCGAGGCGTTGCCCTCGACCTCCGCGACGACGCCCTCCGGGGTGTTGGTCACGTGTCCGGCCAGGGCGAGCTCGGTGGCAAGGCCGTAGAGGTAGGGCCTGAAGCCCACGCCCTGTACCACTCCCCGGACAGTGACCCGGCGGCGTCGTGGGGTGTTCTCGGCGACGACGGTCGGAGCCTGCGGACCGCTCACAAGTGGGTATGGGCCATGGTGCCGGTGGCCTCCGGGTGCGTGTGCGGGTGAGTGTGGTGATGAGGCTGCCGGGTCATGACCGGTGAGTGGACAGGAGTGCCGTCCATGGCGGCCAGCGCCCGGTCGAGCAGCGCGCCGGCTCCCTGCCCCCGGCGTGCCGACGTCAGGATCACCTCGACTCCGGGGTTGACCTGCTGCACATTCGCGCGGAACGCCGCCTCGTCGAACTCGACGGCCTCCGCGATGTCGGTCTTGGTGACCACCACGAGGTGGGCGAGACCGAAGGCGGTGGGGTACTTGAGTGGCTTGTCCTCCCCCTCCGTCACAGAAGCGAGGGTGACCCTCAGGGTCTCCCCCAGGTCGTAGGAGGCCGGGCAGACCAGGTTGCCGACGTTCTCCACGAACAGCAGCCGGGTGTCGTCGGGCAGCCACCCGTCCAGGTGCCCGGCGAGCATCCCCGCCTCCAGGTGGCACAGTCCGTCGGTGAGTACCTGCTTGACGGGGACCCCCGAACGCGCCAGCCGGGCCGCGTCGTTCTCGGTGGCCAGATCGGCGCTCAGCGCCGCGACGGGAACGGCTCGCTCCCGTGCCCGCAGCAGTTCGCGCTCCAGCAGCGCGGTCTTGCCGCTGCCCGGACTGGACAGCAAGTTGACGAGCGCGATGCCTCGAGCCGCGAGGTGCGCGCGCAGTTCGTGGGCGCTCGCGTCGTTCTTCGCGAGTACGGCCTGCCGCAGGTCGACGACACGGCACATGGTTCAGCGCTCCTCGGAGATCGGTTCGCGGGTGGGCGTGTGCGTGGGGCCGCCGTCGTGCCAGTGCACGTCGAGGATCTGCAGTTCCCGGCCCGCGAACAGGTCGGTCCGCGTACCGCCGCACGCGGGGCAGGTCAGCCGGGGCGGCATGCCGACGGCCCATTCGTGTGCGCAGGGGGTGCAGCGGGCCCGCCCAGGCACCGCTTCGATGATCAGTTCGGCGCCTTCCAGCAGGGTTCCGGCGCAGGCCAGTTCGAAGGAGAAGGCGAGTGCGTCGGGTACGACTCCGGCCAGTTCGCCCACCTGGAGCCGTACCGATCGCACCGCCGTGACGTCTTTGGCCCGTGCGGCGGCCTCTTCCACCTGGTCGACGACGGCCAGCGCGATGGACATCTCGTGCATGGGTCCGAGCCCTTCCGCAGCCTGCCTCCCGCCGGGCTTCATTAGAGGCGGGCGCCCCTTGGTCGCGCGGCCCGGCACGCCGTCACCGGCCGACAGATACACCGTTCGACGCAACCGCACGGCACACCGGTGGCTCCCACGGTTCACATCCGTCGGATCCGTAGGTAGCGCCGGACGTCGGGAAGCACCTCGGCGACGACAGCGACCAGGGCGGCGAGAGCCGCTCCGCCGATGATGATCTTCTTCATCCCGTCTCTCCTCATGTCGGAGCCTCAGCGGTGGAGGCCTGCGCCACGGACGGCTCGCCGTCCCGCAGCAGCTCTTCGATCAGCCGGACGGCCTCCGGTACGGCATCGGACACCGTCGGGCTGAGACCGATGCCCTCGTCCACCGAGGCCGGTTCGCATCCCACGACCAGCACGCGGCGTGGTGGCTCGCCGCCGGTCCCGGCGCACAGGGTGCCCAGCAGCGCCAGGACGGCGCCGGGGGTCATCCGGTGGCCGTCCAGCGTGGCCGCGGGGGGCGAAGGGCTCCCGCCGATGTCGTGTTCGATCACGTACAGCGTGCCGGGGGCTTCGCCGCGTGCCGTGGCGTCCACGAGAACGAGGGTGTCGTAGCCGTCCAGCAGCTGATAGGCGAGGTGCACCCCGCGCACCCCGATGTCCACGACCTCGATGTGTCCGGGCAGGTCGTGCTCGGCGAGCCGGCGGGCGGTCTCCACGCCGAAGCCGTCGTCTTGGAGGAAGACGTTGCCGATGCCCGCCACGAGCGTCCTTGAACCAGGCGGTGGGGGAAGATTCATACGTCGTCCTCCAGCAGTGTGACCTCGTCGGGCTGGAAGTACAGGAACCGTCCCTGCTCGCGGCGGACGTCGGCGCCCGGGTCGCCCTCGACTGTGACCGCCAGGTGCACTCCGCCGTCCACGTCGTGCAGCACCGCTTCGACCTTCGCGGTGCGGCCCCGCAGGAAGATGTCCTGCGCGTCGGTGCGCCGCGCCCCCGGACGCAACTCGACGCGGCTGCCCTTGCCCACCGACCGGCCGTCCACGACCACCCGGTCCTGCGCCGGGTCGAAGCCCGCGTCGCTCGCGGGGTCCCACCAGGGGGTGTCCGGCCGCATCACCCCGTTTTCGTCGGGGAAGCCGCCGTCCGGGGCGGCGGGGCCGGGACCGGTCACCTCGCGCAGGCTCCGCACCGCCCCGTGCAGCCGCTCCAGAACCTCGGCCGGCATCGAGTCCGCCAGTTCGATCACGGCGGCCGCCCGCTCGTCGGTGCCCCGGGCCTCGCGTTTCTCCTCGTCGGTGAGGGCCGCGGTGCGCAGCGCGAGGATCTCGTCGATCTCCGTGGCGTCGTAGAGCGCGCCGGGACTCTCCGGCGCGATGGCCGGATGGTCCTCCAGGATGATCGGCGAGGACAGCACGAGGTCGGCGCGGCCGGCTTCGCCCGCGAGTACGGGCCAGGTGTGCAGGTTGCGGCAGCCGGCGACCGCGCCCTTCGCCCACTCGGGGGGATCGGTCATCGACAGGAAGGAACCGGCGCTGAGGGCCATGAGGAGGTGGGTGGCCACCAGGGAGTGCGGCAGGGCCGCCTCCCGGTCCGCGCCGCGGCCCTCGGGGGGTGTCCAGTCGCTGGTGTTCTCGATGACGGCGGTCAGCCGCATGGCCCGGTAGGGGCCGTCGAGTTCGAGGGCGGAGAGCCGTACCGTCCCGCTGATCTCCTCGCAGCGCCGGACCAGTCGGCCGACGGCGCGGCCGGCCTCGTCCAGGACCGGCTCGGTGTCCTCGCGGGCGGGGAGCCGGAAGGGGTACGTGACGCCGTCGCCGAGGAGCTCGTCGACCGACGCGACCACCTCGACGCGCTCTTCGCTTCCCTCGTCCCAGGGCACCAACACCCGGTCGTCGAGGTGGAGTTCGGGCACCGTGTCGAAGCCGCCGTCCGGACGGGCCCGCTGCACCGTGCGCCTTCGGGCGTGCAGGAAGCGCACCTCGACCGAGAGGGTCGCCCCCGCCTTCGGTTCCATCAGGCATTCGGTGTGCTGGAAGTCGTGCTCCTCGCACTCGGTGCCCCAGCCGGGTGGCACGAGCACACCGAACTGCCAGCGCAGCCGGTTCTTGGCCGCCGAGGCGCGGTACGGGTAGAGCACATAGCCCTCGAAGAGGACGGCGTCGGCCACCTGCCGGGCGAGAGCGAAACGCTCCTCGGTATCGGGGGCGAACGCGGTCACGGTCACGGATCGGTCCTTCCGGTGGTGGCGGTGAGGGCGCGCAGCGGGTCGTGCGCGGGCGGGTCGGCACCCTCCTCCAGCAGCGCCGCGACGGTCGCCTCCCAGGAGGGCAGGGCGTGCCGGGAGCGGTAGGCGAGGAGGGCGTCCATGGTGTCGCGGGGCAGCCGGATCCAGCCGCAGCCGGGGAAGTGCTGCTCGACCATCTCCCGCCAGGCGGTGACGGGCATCCGGAAGGCCGCCTCGCGGTCCCACGGGACGGGCTCCACCTGGAAGCCGCCGGTTCCGGTGAACGCCGTACCGGAGAAGAGCATCAGCAGGGGGACCTCGCCGTCGGTGAGCGCGGTGAGGTAGCGGGTGGCGGCGATCTCCATGTCGTAGGTGCAGGGCACGACGAGGTCGGTCTCGATCTCTCCGGTGAAGCTCGGGACCATGACCGAGACCTGGGCGAACTGCACCGGCTGGAGCGTGCTGCCCCAGCGTGAGCGCTCGCCGAAGAGGTCCGCGAGACCGTCCGCCTCGGCGGGCTCGTAGCCGCGGCGGGCAGGTTCGATGCGGATCTGGCAGCGCAACGCGAGGGCGTGCACGCGCGCGTTGTCGGCAGCGGTGACGCGAAGCCGGAAGACGAGGGTCGGTCCGGCGGCGTACCGGTCGGCACGGACACCGGTGCAGGCGAAGGAGAACTCGGTCACGGGTGACCCCCCTCGCCCAGGGGCCGGGCGCGTCGCGCGACGTCAGCGAAGAACGCGTCCAGCGCGGCCCGGGCCTCGGCTCCGCCGTCGAAGCCCTGCCACAACAGACGCATGCGGCCGACGAGTTCGTAGCAGATGTCGATGGGTACGAGGTGGCACTCGCAGCCGCCGTTCGTGCGGCGCAGCAGTAGCGCCTCCACATCGGCTTCGAGCAGTCCGGCGAGGCGGCTGCCACCGAGGACGTCCGTCCACGTGGCCGGTTCGAGTTCGCTCTCGGTGGCTCCGGCCGGGCTCGGGTAGAGGGCGACCAACCGGTCGAGCGCCGCGTTGCGGAAGAGGAAGGCGACCCCGACCGGGATCTGCAGCGCCTCCCACGCGCTCTCGTCGAGGCGGTGTCCGGGGTCGGTGAGGTAGCGGGCCGGGACCGTACAGAAGCGGCCGGCGGCGGCGCCCGGCTGCTCCATCAGCAGCGCGCAGGGGGGGCAGGCGCAGACGAGGGCGCGTTTCTCGGTGTCGACGAGATGCCGGTGGCCCGCCTCCACCGCCACGGCGCACAGCTCACACCGTTCGGGCTGCGGAGGCTTCTCGGTGAGGAACCTCCGCAGGCCGGGCGTGCGCGTCGCCGGGGACGCCGTCATCGGGCCCCCGTCGGTGCCGTGCCGATCTGCAGGAGCGTCGGCCCCGCCGGGGCGGTCTGTACGTCGACCGCTGTGACCTCCGGTGCGAAGCAGGCGAGCGCTGCCTCCGCAGCCTCCCGGGCACCCGTGCCGGAGCCGCAACCGCAGCCGCCGGCCTCCCGGGCCCGCAGCGTCAGGGTGCCGCTCTCCTCGTCGAAGCCCACCACCTCCAGGGCGGGTTCCCGGACACCGTCGAGGGCGCGGGCGATGCGGGTGTCGCGGTCCTCGGGATGGAGGTCGTGCAGGACGAGCAGGCTCGCGACCAGTCCGTCACCGAGCAGCCCCGCCGGGAGTTCGCCGGGAGTGGCGGACAGCAGGTGGAGCATGCGGGCCAGGCCGGCGCCGTAGAAGTCCATGAGGGACCGGACCAGTTCCTCCGCCGCCGTGGCGGCGGCCGGGTCGCCGCTCGCGGCCAGCCGGTCGAGCACCTCCTCGACACGGCGTCCGGTCTGCTCCGCGTTCACCGGCACTGCCGCGGTCGCCGCGCTCATCCGCCCAGTCCGCTCAGGCCGGTGGGCACGTGCATCGACTTCACCGTCTTGCCGTCCCCGACGTACATGTGGACGCCACAGGGCAGACAGGGGTCGAAGCTGCGGACGGCGCGCATGATGTCGATGCCCTTGAAGTTCTCCGGGGTGTTCTCCTCGAAGATGGGGGTGTTCTGCACGGCGTCCTCGTACGGGCCCGGTGTGCCGAAGGTGTCCCTGGTGCTGGCGTTCCACGGGGTCGGCGGGTACGGGTGGTAGTTGGCGATCTTGCCGTCGCGGATCACCATGTGGTGGGAGAGGACGCCGCGGACCGCCTCGGTGAAGCCGACGCCGATGCCCTCGTCCGGGACCTCGAACTTCTCCCAGGTCTGGGTGCGTCCGGCGCGTACCTCCGCCAGGCCCTTCTCCGCGCAGTGCAGCGCGACGGCGGCCGCGTACGCCTGGAAGTAGGTGCGGGCGCGGTTGCGCTCCAGCGCGTTGGACCACTTCGGGATCTTCCACTCGAAGCTGGTTTCCGGCTTGGTCATGGTGCGGGGCAGGTTGATGACCACGCTGTGGCCGGTGGCCTTGACGTACCCGATGTCCACGAGACCGGACAGGGCTGTGGACCACAGGCGGGCGAGGGGGCCGCCGCCGGTGTCCAGGGCGAGGTGGTCCTTGCCGTCGAACCAGCGGGGCGACATGACCCAGCTGTACTTGTCGTCGAAGTTCCGCTTCTGCGGGGCGGGGATGGTGTGCTGGTTCCACGGGTGACGCGGGTCCACCGGGTTGCCGAGCGGGTCGTGGGTGACGAATTGTTCCTGGCCCTGCCAGTCCTCGTAGTAGGAGCTGCCCAGCAGGATGCGGATGCCGAGGTTGATCTCGGTGAGGTCGTTGGTGACGAGCTTGCCGTCGACGACGACGCCGGGCGTGACGAACATGCGTCGGCCCCAGTCGGTCATGTTGGCGTAGGTGAAGTCGCAGTACTCGGGGTCGTTGAGCGCGCCCCAGCAGCCGAGCATGACCCGGCGGCGGCCCACTTCCTCGTACCCGGGCAGGGCCTCGTAGAAGAAGTCGAACAGATCGTCGTGCAGGGGCACGACGCGCTTCATGAACTCCACGTAGCGCATCAGGCGGCTGAGGTAGTCCGTGAAGAGCTGCACGGAGGCGATGGTTCCGACGCCGCCCGGGTAGAGCGTGGAGGGGTGCACATGGCGGCCCTCCATCAGGCAGAACATCTCCCGCGTGTAGCGGCTGACTTGCAGGGCCTCCCGGTAGAACTCGCCCTCCAGCGGGTTGAGCGAGCGCATGATGTCGGCGATCGTGCGGTAGCCGTGCTCCGCGGCGTGCGGGGCCTCGGTGCGCTCGGCGAGTTCGAGGACGCCGGGGTTGGTCTCCTTGACCATCTTCTCGCAGTAGTCGACCCCGACCAGGTTCTCCTGGAAGATGTTGTGGTCGAACATGTACTCTGCGGACTCGCCAAGGTTGATGATCCACTCGGCGAGGTGCGGGGGCTTCACGCCGTACGCCATGTTCTGCGCGTACACCGAGCAGGTGGCGTGGTTGTCTCCGCAGATGCCGCAGATGCGGCTGGTGATGAAGTGGGCGTCGCGGGGGTCCTTGCCCCGCATGAAGACGCTGTAGCCGCGGAAGACCGACGACGTGCTGTAGCACTCCGCGACCCGCTTCTGCTTGAAATCGATCTTCGTGTGGATGCCCAGGCTGCCCACGATCCGCGTGATCGGGTCCCAGGCCATCTCCACCAGGCCGCTGCCGTCGCCGGCCGCCTTCGTCGTCGGTGCCATCTGTGTGCCGTGCCCTTCGTTGCGCGGGAGGTTCGTGTGGGGGTGCACGGAGCAGGGAGCGGACTACCTGCGGCGGATACTCACCACGGGGGTCGGTATCCGGTGGTGATCTTGTCTCCGGCTTGGCGCCACTTGGGCTCCTTGTCCACCGTTTTGGCCGTGATCGACCGCAGCTTGCGGACCACGGCGCCGTACGCTCCGCTGGCGTTGCTGGACAGCTTGGCGCCGGGGGGCTCGTCCATGAACGGCATGAACTTGTCGGGGAATCCGGGCATGGTGCAGGCGATGCAGATGCCGCCGACGTTGGGGCAGCCGCCGATCCCGTTCATCCAGCCGCGCTTGGGCACGTTGCACTTGACGACCGGGCCCCAGCAGCCAAGCTTGACCAGGCAGGTCGGCGAGTCGTACGACAGGGCGAACTGGCCCTGCTCGTAGTAGCCCGCGCGGTCGCAGCCCTCGTGCACGGTGGCCCCGAACAGCCAGGTCGGGCGCAGCTTGTCGTCCAGCGGGATCATCGGGGCGGCGCCGGTCGCCTGGTAGAGCAGGTAGGTGAGCGTCTCGGAGAAGTTGTCGGGCTGGATCGGACAGCCGGGGACGCACACGATGGGGATGCCCGCGTG
This sequence comes from Streptomyces sp. NPDC043867, assembly GCF_056435845.1. Lineage (NCBI taxonomy): Bacteria > Bacillati > Actinomycetota > Actinomycetes > Kitasatosporales > Streptomycetaceae > Streptomyces > Streptomyces sp. NPDC043867. The sequence goes on from NZ_JBWKDS010000002.1 coordinate 353,431, forward strand.
GGACTTCCAGTCCCAGCCGAGGTAGTCGGGCACGCCCATCGCGCCGGTCGGGTTGCCCGCCATGGCGTGGATGCCGCCGTAGGTGGCGCAGGTGCCGATGGCGACGACCGCCAGTGCCTTCGGCGCGAGCCGGTCGATCCACTCGCTTGTGGTGATCGGCTGGCCGGTCTCCGGGTTGTCGCCGAAGCCGCACCAGTAGCCCTCGGGTTTGATCGCCTCGTTGGGGATGGAGCCCTCGACGACCAGCACGAACGGGTCGATCTCACCCCGCTCCCCCTTGAAGAACCACTCGATGAACGTGTCCGAGCCGCCGACCGGACCGCACTCGAAGTCGATGAGCGGCCAGTGGACGGCGATCTTCGGAAGGCCTGGCAGCACCCCGAGCACGATCTCCTCGATGCTGGGCTGCATGGCCGCGGTCAACGCGACCGAGTCTCCGTCGCAGCTCAGCCCCGCGTTGATCCAGAGAATGTGGATCGTGGGTGCCTCGTCGGCGGGCGCGCCGCTCGCGTCCGCAGCGTCGACCGTGTCCGGCGTCGCCTCAGTCATGGGACCGCCTCCTGGGGAGGTTAGGGATGAAAGCCCAGATTTCGACCATCGCTTCTCTTCGTATCAGCCGCTCGGTCGTGGTGAGACGCCATTGAGGGCCGTTCCGGTGACATCCGGGGCGGAGGGGGTGGGACCGGTTTGCGCAACCTGGGCGGGACCGAGGTGTGGCGGGGTGCACGCCGGCCGCTCCTTGTGGACGAAGGAACGACGCAGCGAGTGGTACGGGGCGTCCGGGTCGTCGAAGGTCCGGCGCATGCGGGCCAGCTCCTGCTCACGGAAGCCGGCCAGCGGGGTCACGCTCTCCAGCCGGTCCAGCTCCGTCTTCTTGGCGGTGATCCGTGACGCCGTCGCCGGCAGTGACGCCAGACGGGCCGCCAGGCCGCCGACTTCCCGCGCGAACGCGTCAGGACCGCAGTCGATTACCCGGTCGACGAGCCCGAGGCGCAGTGCGCCCGCCGAGCTCACCGGCAGAGCCTCACGCATGAGCCGTTCGGCCGTCGCGGGACCCACCTTGCGGGGCAGGGTGTGCGTCCAGTACTCCGAGCCGTACAGGCCCATCAGGCGGTAGTGAGGGTTCAGTACGGCGCCCGAGCGGCACCACACCTCGTCGGCCGCCAGGGCGAGCATCACCCCGCCCGCCGCGGCGTTGCCCGCGACCGCCGCGACCACCAGTCGGTCCGTCGTCGTCAGGACAGCCTCGACCAGATCGTCGATGGCGTTGATGTTCGCCCAGGACTCGGCAGCGGGGTCGTCCGCGGCCTCGATGACGCCCAGGTGGATCCCGTTGGAGAAGAAGTCCCGTTCGCCGCCCAGCACCAGTACGGACGTGGGCCGCTCGCACGCTTCCCGGTAGGCGCCCAGCAGACGTCGGCACTGCTCCGTGCTCATGGCGCCGCCGGGGAAGGAGAACGAGAGGAACCCGACGTTCCCGTCCTCCCGGTAGCGGATGTCCGTCCAGGTACGGTGCCGCACCTCGGGCAGCAGGGGCAAGGCATGATCGGGCAGGGGCGGCAGCAGGTCGCCCAGTGCCCGCACGGCGGGCAGTTTGTACGTGGGCGGCTGCCCGGGCACGCGCCGGGGCCGCAGCTCGGGGATCCACACGGCGCCGTCCTTGGTGGCCCGGCACACCGCCCCGGCCCTGATGGCCAGCAGCTCGCCCGGGCGGCCGCGCAGCACGCTCTCGGGATGACCGCCGTGCAGATACCACTCACGGCCGAGCAGGACGTCCAGCACACCGGGCTGGGAGTCCGCCGCTCTCAGCTTGCGCAGGACGTCCTGCGTGGAATTCTCGGTCCAGTCGATTCGCCGGATGCTCTGGTCGAGGTAGGGGCGGGGGCGCAGACGGGCGTCGGCCGTGGGTGCCACGTCCTGCTTGCGTGGTACGTGGGTTCCCTCGGCGAAGCGCTCCACCGCGAGCAGGACGGCCTTGAGCGCGGCGTCGGCGATCTCGCCCCGGTACAGCTCGCTCTTGGGAACCGGAGGGACCCGGCACGGTACACAGGCCCACACGTCACCGGCGTCCATCTCCCCGTCGGCCTGCAGGACGGTGACGCCCCACTGGTCGACGCCCTCGTGAATCACCCAGTCCAGGGAGGAGGGACCGCGGTCGCCCACGGGCCCCGGATGGACGATGAGGCAGGTGTGCGCTGCCCATACCTCCTCGGGAATCGCCGTTTTCAGCATCGGCGCCACGATGAGCTGCGGAGCGTGCCGCCGCACGGTTTCGGGCAACGGGCTACCGGGCAGGGCGAGTTCCACCGCCACGGTGTGGCCACGGTCGCGCAGCTCCGCGTGGACACGCTGGGTGAGGCTGTTGAATGCACTGGCTAGGAGCAGGATGTGCACGGCTGCCTCCGGGACGGACGAACGGCAGGCAGGGATGGCCGCCGGACGCGATCCTCGGGCAAGGCGGCCTGCCGTTCCCGACGACAGGCGGTGGGATCATCCGAAAGCGGGCGCCGATCCGCCGTCCGGCCTCACACCGAAGTGGGTCTCGTGTGCCCAGATGTGGGTGCACGACCGGCACTGCAGGTGGAGCAGGCTGCCGACGTGGGACAGCAGGTAGCGCCAGTGCTCGGAGCAGGTGCGCCCCTGCTCGCAGGTGGCGCACCCGCGACGGTCGTCGCAGTTCGGGCAGGCCACCCAGGCGCGACGCCCGATGTCCGCGTGCGGGTCAAGCGGCAGCATCGCCGCCCCCTCTCCGCGGCAGCACACCGGCCGAGACCAGCTCGTCGTACACGCGCTGTTGCTCCGCGCTGAGGCCGGAATACAGCAGCTCATACGCCGCTTCCTCGCCGCGCAGCGCGGCGACGGGGTCCCAGTCGGGGCCGAGAGCGTCCAGGACATGAGCGCGCCGGAGCAGTTCGTGTGAGCTCAGGTCGACGTCCAGGTCGATCGTCGGGAGCGGGTCGCCTGGAACGGCGCGGCCATGGGAGGACATGGGACCGAACGTAGGCAAGCGCTTCTCGCCCCGGCAAGAGCGGGTGGGAGAAGTCACAGCAGGCCGCGCCCCCAGGGACCTCCGGTGGCGACCCGCACGTGCCAGGTGATGCTGGGCGCATTCCCCGCACAGCACGGATACACCCCGGGAAGAGGACCGCTGCGGAGGTCGGCCCGATCCCGCCGGAACACGTCAGCACTTTGCTGAGGCCCCCTGCATCGGGTTCGAGGATCAAGATCCGGACCGTTCACGGGCCGGTCGTCCCGCCGACGACCGCACCAGGCATCATTCCTGCTGGTCATGCCAGATGCGGGGCGTGTACCACCATGAGACGAAGAACCTGCTGGTGAGTTACTCACCGAAGAAGCTGGGCTTCTTCTAGACATGCAAACCCTGGATTCGGGCGGTGCTCCCGCCCCGCCGTCCGCCGGATCCGGGCACCTTGGAGTTGCATGTCCGATCGGAAGGCACAGTGAGCCATCTCGTGCTCCGTCTCCAGTCGGCGGAGCGCTGTCAGTGCTGGGTGGCAGCATCGGGACCATGACGGACATCACGGCATTCGACTGGCGGCCCTTCCTGCTCGAGTGGAGCGCCGAATGGGCGGATTCCCTGCCGGCCGACGAGACGCGGAGCACGGACGACGAGGTCGCGCTGCGGGCGCGGTGGCTGGGGTTCCCGCCCGCGTCGGAGGAGCGGATCGCGGCCATGGAGGAGCGTCTCGGTCGGCGGATGCCCCCGTCGTACCGGGAGTTTCTGAAGGTCAGCGACGGGTGGCGGCACGCGGGCGGGTTCGTGTGGCTGCTGGCCGGGACCGCGGACGCGCACTGGCACCGCAACGAGTCGGGGCTCGCGGACATGTACGAGGAGTACCTGGACGAGGACGCCGGGCCCGAGGAGCGTCGGGAGGCGGGCGTCTGGCGGCGCGGGCTGCAGCTCGACGTGGAATCCGACATCACCCACGTCCTCCTGGATCCCGAGGACGTGGACGAGGACGGCGAGTGGGCCGTCTACACGTGGGCGAGCTGGCGTGCCGCGCCACCCGAGCGGCACGCGAACTTCCTCGCGTTCATGCGGGACATGCACCGCGAGTTCCACAGCCTGCGGGCGCACCGGAGTGACGGGGAGCCGGTGTTCGCCAACGACACGACGCGAAGGCTGGACGCCCAGGTGGAGGAGGCCCGGCTGGAGGCGCTGCGCGGCGGCTGGGAACGGGCCGGGAAGGCGCTGGCAGAAGCCAAGGAGTACGGCAGGCCGCGGGCCGCCGGGCTGGGCGACCAGATCCGCCGCCTGCTCGAAGAGACCCACGCGGTCGACTTCGACGGCCTGGTGACGGACCCGCGATACGCGCCCGAGCTGTTGCCGCCGCTGGTCGCCGAGCACGCGGCGCACTCGTACCGGGACGACTCGACGCTGCCGTTCCATCTGCGGGGCGCCGATGACCATGTGGTGTCGCTGGCCTACGCGACTCTGGATCAGCTGCGGAACGGCACGTACCGGTACGCGGCGGCCGGACCGTTCGGAGAGGCGGTCGAGCGGGCTCGGGAGCTGGCACGGTGGGGGGACACCGACGCGGCATGGCGGATGCTGCGGGACGCGCTGCCCCTGTGGGAACCGCTGGGACCGGACCACTTGGCGCCCCTGGGATGGGTGGCCGATCCCGTACTCGGGCCGCTGCTGACCCCGGAGCGTGGCCGCGAGCTGCTGTCCACCCCGCGGGGCGGGCAGTCGGGTGAGGCACCGCGGCCGACCGCCGGGCTCGACCCGGGTGACCTGACGTGGCTCGCGGAGCCGGACCCGGGCAACAACCGTACGTCCTACCGGTTCGTCCTGGTGGAGGGTGTGGAGCCGCAGGAGCTGCCCGGACGCCTCACGAACGGGGACGGCACCGTGCTGAACGCACCGGCGACCGCCTGGGAGGCACGCGAAGGGCGCAACCGGAGGGAGAGTTCGTCCTATGACGACAGGGCTCTCATGGCGGTCGGCCGGGCCGGCACAGGTTGGAGCTTCGCCTTCGACGGCGACCCCGCCCCGTTCAACCCATTGCGGTTCGTCTCACCGGCCGTTGCCGTCAGCGCGGGCACCCGCGTCGTGGTGGTGTGGAGCGGCCTGAGGGCGTGGCACGGTGAACCGTTCTTCCACCTCTCGGTGGCCCGGGACGGTGCGGAGGAGTACGCGTTCACGTACACGGACGGCGAGGTCCGCTCGAGCGGGGAGATACCGCGGGCGCTGGACCCGGACCGGTTCTTCGGTGGCGCGCAGGGCGGCGCCGAGGCGGAAAGGCCGTTGCTGGCGGCGGTGACCGAGGAGTTCGGTGTCCGTCTGCCGCGGCACGCCCTCGTGAGGGGACGGCTGCACACGTTCACCACCCGCTCCTGGACGCGGCCGCCCAGGGACGGGGAGACCTACACGGTGATACGCATGTGGGAAGCCGCGGACCCTGAGGACGGAACCGTCGCGCCGGGCCCCGGCTCGTAACCGCCCTCAACCGTCGGCCGTAGACCGTCGGCCGTCAGCCGTTGTCCGACGGCCGATGTCCGGCAGCCGACGGCCGACGGCCGATCGGCGGCTGAAGCCAGGGCGGTGGCCGTTCCGGTGGCGCCGCGCCGCGCAACGTCCGTGCAACGTGCCGGGGAGTTGGCTGAACCCGGCCACGGGACGGCACCGTGGCGCGCCCGACATCCCGAGGACGGGAGCCACCGCAGTGGACACGACTCCCCGCGTCGAACTGACCCCGGCCGCCGCCGCGCTGCTGGCACGGCTGCGCGCCCTCCACGGACCGCTGATGTTCCACCAGTCCGGCGGCTGCTGCGACGGCAGCGCCCCCATGTGCTTTCCGGCCGGCGAGTTCCGCACCGGCGCTTCCGACATCCTCCTCGCCGAACTGGAGGTGGACGGGGCCGGGGAACCGGTCACGTTCTGGATGTCGAGGAGCCAGTACGAGGTGTGGCGCCACACCCGGCTGATCGTCGACGTCGTGCCGGGACGGGGCAGCGGCTTCTCGCTGGAGGCACCCGAAGGGGTGCGTTTTCTGATCCGTTCCCGCGTCGTCGGCACGTAGCCGCCGACGCGGCCCCGCCGTCTGGTGCACTCCCCTGAAGTCCTGGGACAGTTGACGAGACATCAGGGGGGACTGTGACGCGTCGCACCGCACGGTTCAAGACGGTACTGACGGCTCTGGCGGCGTGGAGCGCGCTGGCCGGAGCGGCGCTGACGACAGCGGCGCCGGCCGGCGCGGCCGACGACGGCACGGAGATCGCGCCGGGCGTGCGCTACACGGAGTTCGACGTGCAGGCGGCCAAGGGCGTGACGCACGCCCATCTGCTGACCGTCGACCTGCGCAACTCCCGTACGAGCGTGGCTCTGCTGTACCCGGGCGTCGTGGCGTCCCGGGCTCCCGTCTCACAGCTCGCCGATTCCTTGGGCGCCGTCGCGGGCGTCAACGGCGACTTCTTCAACATCACCGAGACCCAGCATCCCGGGGTCGAGGCGACGGGCGCACCCGTCGGCCCGGCGATCGCGAACCGGCGGGTGCTGAAGGCCGCGGTCCCGGACAGACAGCGCTTCGGGCCCGCACTGCCGCCCGGCACCACCACGAAGGACGTCCTCGGCGTGGGCGTCGACGGCAGGGCCAGACTGGACAGCATGGCGCTCGACGGCTCCGTGCGCACCCGCGACGGGCAGTTCGCACTCGGCGGGCTCAACCAGTACGCGCTGCCCCGGGGTTCGGTCGGGGCGTTCACCTCGGCCTGGGGCGGCGTCTCGCGGGCCCGGGCCGTGTGCGGCACGGACACCGACCGCGCCGCGCCCTGCAGTTCGGACACCTACGAGGTGACGGTCAGGGACGGCAGGGTCGTCTCCGCCGCCGACACGCCCGGCGCCGGTCCCATCGGCGCGGACACCACCGTCCTGGTCGGCCGGGAGGCGGGGGCACAGCGGTTGCGCAAGCTGTCGACGGGTGAGGCTGTCCGGGTGCGGCACCGTCTGGTGGCGGCGCACTCGCGGGTCGCGTACCGCTTCGCGCTCGGCGGCTGTCCGGTCCTCACCGGCGGCCGGCCGCTGCCCGGTCTGGACGACACGACGTCGGCCGTACGGACCGCGGCCGGCGTCGCGGACGGCGGGCGCCGCCTGCTCCTGTTCGCCGTCGACGGGGCACCCGCGTACCGCAGCGGTCTGACCGTCGCCGAAGTGGCGGACACCCTGCGCGGGTTGGGCTCCGAGGACGCCTTCAGTCTGGACGGCGGCGGCTCCACCACGCTGGTGGCCCGGGATCCCGGGGCCGCCGCCGTCACCGTACGCAATCACCCCAGCGGTGGGGCGGAGCGGCCGGTGCCCAACGGCATCGGTGTGTTCGCGCGGTCCTGACGTCAGGGGTTCAGGCTGCTCACGATGTTCGCGGTGGCCGTGAGCCCCTCGTTGATCGTCGGCGCCATGCTCGTGCTCGCCAGGTAGAACCCCAGCATGACGCAGACCACGGCGTGGGAGAGCTTCAGCGCGCCGTTGCGCACGAAGACCACCGCCAGGATCAGCAGCAGCACCACCACAGAGATGGAAATGGCCATCGTCAACCTCCTCCGCCACGTCGGCACCGCGGCGTTCGGCCGCAAGTGTCGCGTAGCGGAGGGTCCTTCCGGGCGGCTGACGTGTCCTCCGAACGTGTGGTGTTCTACGGCCTGTCGTGAGCGTCGAGGAATGCCTGGAGCCCGGCCAGGTCATCCGTGTTGAGGTGATCGACGCCGGCGGCGAGGAGTTCGCCCCACAGGGCGTCACGCGCCGGTCCCGGCAGGTCGGGGGTGGCCCAGAACCGCACCCGCTGCCCGCGGGCGTGTGCCGAGGCGGTGATGCCGTGCAGCTTCTGCCGCTCGGTGTCGGGGAACGGGCCGACACCCTGCCAGGTGAAGTTGAGGGTCCAGTTGTCGCTGATCAGCGGGACGAAGGAGGCGGGTGCGGCACTGCCGAGGTCGGCGAGGCGGCCGTCGTAGAAGGCACGCCGCACGCTCTGTGCCTCCATGGGGGCGCGGGCCGCCCGGTCGCCGGAGATCACCGCGGTCACGGCTCCCGGGTGCACCCGCCCGTGCGCGTACGCGGTGAACAGGTGCCGGTAGCGGTACAGATGGCGGTCGAGTTCGAGGTACGTCGAGGCGCCCTCGGTCTTGAGGTCGACGAGCAGTTGCAGGGGCCTGCGGTGCCCCCGGTACACCGAGCCGTGCTGGGCCCGGACGCGGGCGGCGAGGGGGTCCAGGTAGAGGGCCTCGAGGGTGCGGGCCGGGTCCAGGTCGGCCGGGTCGTGCGCGACGAGGAGTTGGCCGCCCACCAGGTAGATGTCGGCCTCGACGCTGCCGAAGCGGTGGTCGAGGGCGTCGAGGAGTGGCCTCGGATGTTCGTAGTCGTTGTGCGCGTGGGCGCGCCACAGGGGACGCGGGCGGTGCCGGCGCTCGCCGGCCCGCGCGAGCGCGGGGGGCAGCGCGACGGTGCCCGCGAGGGCGGCGCCGAGGGTGGTGAGGGCTCTGCGGCGGGTGGTGAGGGCCATGCTCTGCCTCCCTGGAGGTGCCCTGCGGGGCAGGCGGGAGCACCGCCCCTTCGAGCGAAGTCGGGTCGGGGAGAGTATGCGGTCCCCCGGTCCTCAAGGAGCAGGGCTGTGCGGGGAGTTGGCCGGACTGCCGTCGCGGGTTCACTTCCTCGGCGCAGCACACAGGCATGGCCCGCCCCGGAGGGCGGGCCATGCGGCGGAAGGCGTGCCGGGCGTCAGGGCGCGCGCAGGTCGACCAGTTCGGCCAGTTCCTCCCGCTGTCTGCCGGCCGTGCCGTAGGCGAGGGAGTCGGCCTTCGCCCGCTTCAGGTAGAGGTGGACCGGGTGTTCCCAGGTCATGCCGATGCCGCCGTGCAGCTGGAGGGCCTCCTCGGCGGCGTGCACGGCGACCGGCGCCGCGTAGGCCCCGGCGACGGCCACGGCAACCGCGGTGTCCGCGCTGCCGGTGGCGAGCGCGTCGGCGGCGTTGCGGGCGGCGGCGCGCAGGTTGACTACTTCCAGCCACACCTGCGCGAGCCGGTGCTTGAGCGCCTGGAAGCCGCCGACGGGCCGGTTGAACTGCTTGCGTTCCTTCAGGTAGCGGACCGTCTCGGTCAGGCACCAGTCGGCGAGGCCGAGTTGCTCGGAGGCGAGCAGGCCCGCGCCGGACCGCAGGGCGCGGCTGATCGCCGGCGCGGCGTCGGGGCTCAGCCGGCGCGCCGGTGCCCCGTCGAGGACGACCGTGGCGAGGGGCCGGGTGAGGTCGAGGGAGACCTGGGGCGTGAGGGTGACGGCATCCGCGTCCACGGCGTACAGCGCGCCGTCCTCGGCGGGGACGAGCAGGACGTCGGCGGCGGCCGCGTCCGCGATGCCGGTCAACTCCCCGTGCAGGGCCCCGTTTTCATGGCGTACGGCCTTGGGGGTGACGCCCGGGGCGACGGACAGCGCGACGGCGAGCACGCCGATCGTCCGGCCGGACGCCAGGGCGGCCAGCAGGGTGGTGGCCTCGTCGCTCTCGCAGGCCAGCAGCGCCTCCGTGGCGACGACCGCACTGGTCAGATAGGGCACGGGCGCGACGGCGCGGCCCAACTCCTCCAGGACGACGGCGGCTTCACGATGGGTGGCGCCCTGGCCGCCCCGCTCCTCGGGGACGAGGAGGCCGGCGAGGCCCATGCTCTCGGTGAGTGCCTTCCACAGGGCGCGGTCGTGCGGGGCGTCGCTCTCGGTGCGGGTGATGACGCCTGCCGCGTCGCAGTGGTCGGCGAGGAGACCGCGGACGGCGGCGCGCAGCGCCTCTTCCTCCTCCGAGTACAGCAGATCGCTCATCGGGCCAGGTCCTTCCAGGCGACGTCCTTGTCGGTGCGCGGCTCGGAGGGGAGACCCAGCACGCGTTCGGCGACGATGTTCAGCAGGACCTCGGTGGTCCCGCCCTCGATGCTGTTGCCCTTGGAGCGGAGGTAGCGGTAGCCGGCGTCACGGCCGGTGAAGTCCACCTTCTCGGGCCGCCGCATCGTCCAGTCCTCGTACAACAGGCCTTCCTCACCGAGGAGTTCGACCTCCAGGCCGCTGATCTCCTGGTTGAGGCGGGCGAATCCGAGCTTCATGGCGGAGCCCTCGTGGCCGGGCTGGCCCGCGACGAGCTGCTGGCGCAGCCGCTCCCCGGAGAGCCGGGCGACCTCGGCCTCGACCCACAGTCTCAGCAGTCGCTGGTGCAGGTCGTGGGTGCGCAGCTCGGGGCGCTCGCGCCAGGTCTTCGAGGCGGGGCCGATCATGCCGCCCTCGCGCGGGATGCGCATGCCGCCGATGGAGACGCGCTCGTTCATGAGCGTGGTCTGCGCGACCCGCCAGCCGTCCCCGACCTCGCCGAGGCGGTGTGCGTCGGGGATGCGCACGTCGGTGAGGAAGACCTCGTTGAACTCGGCCTCGCCGGTGATCTGGCGCAGTGGCCGCACCTCGACACCCGGGTCGCTCATGTCGCAGACGAAGTAGGTGATCCCGCGGTGCTTGGGCGCGTCGAGGTCGGTGCGGGCGATGAGGATCGCCCAGCGGGCCACGTGGGCGCTGGACGTCCAGACCTTCTGCCCGTTGACGACCCAGGTGTCGCCCTCGCGGACGGCGCGGGTGCCGAGCGCGGCGAGGTCGGACCCGGCGCCGGGCTCGCTGAAGAGCTGGCACCAGACCTCCTCGCCGACCCACAGGGGGCGCAGGAAGCGCCGCTTCTGCTCCTCCGTGCCGTAGCCGAGGATCGTCGGGGCGGCCATGCCCAGGCCGATGCCGATGCGCCGGGGGTCGTTGTCCGGGGCGCCCGCGGCCTCCAGCTCGCCGTCCACGACGGCCTGGAGGGTGCGTGGCACGCCCAGACCGCCGAGTCCCTCGGGAAAGTGCACCCAGGCGAGCCCGGCGCCGAAGCGGGCCCTGAGGAAGTCGAGGCGGTCCGTGCTCGCGGGCGGGTGCGCGGCCAGCAGCTCCAGGGTGCGGCGGCGCAGGCCGGCGGCGTCGAGTGCGCCGCCCTCGCGTGTGGCGTCGGTCATGCGTCTGCTCCGTTCTCCGGCGAGGGGACCACGGCGACGCGTCCCGTCGTGGTCCCGTCGGCGACGCGCTGAACTGCCGCCGCGGCGCCGCTCAGTGGTACGCGCTCGCTGATCAGCGGCTTGACGGCACCGCGTGCGGCCAGCTCGGTGAGCTGCTCGTGGCAGTGCTGGACCAGCTTCGGGTTCTTGGTGTTGTACAGGCCCCAGTGCAGGCCGAGGATCGCGTAGTTCTTGACCAGCGCGTGGTTCAGGCCGGGGCTGGGGATGGTCCCGCTCGCGAAACCGACGACGACGATCCGGCCCTCGAAGGCGACGACCTTCGTGGACTGGGTGTACGCCTCGCCGCCGACGGGGTCGTAGATCACGTCGGCGCCCCGGCCGCCGGTGGCTTCCTTCACGGCGCCGATGACGTCCTCGGCGCGTCGGTCGACGACGACGTCGCAGCCGAGTTCACGGGCGACGGCGGCCTTGTCTGCCCCGCCCACCACGCCGATGACGGTGGCGCCGGCGGCCTTGCCGAGCTGGACAGCGGCGCTGCCGACCCCTCCGGCTGCGGCGTGGACGAGCAGCGTCTCCCCCGCCTCCAGGCGGGCGCGCCGGTGCAGACCGAACCAGCCCGTCTGGTAGCCGATGTGCAGGGCGGCCGCCTCGGCGTCGTCGAGTGCGTCGGGCGCGGGCAGGACGGCGGCCGCGTCCGCGACGGCGTACTCGGCGAAACCCCCGTACGGCAGCGCGGGGTTGGCGAGGACGCGGCGCCCGTCCTCGGTCTCGCCGCAGATCTCGACACCGGGGGTGAACGGCAGCGGCGGCCGGACCTGGTACTGCCCGCGGCACATCAGCGCGTCCGGGAAGTTGATGTTCGCCGCGCGCACCTTGAGCAGCAGTTGGCCCTCACCGGGCACCGGCCGCTCCACGTCCGCGAGCCGCATCACCTCGCTCGGCTCGCCGTTCTGGTGCACTTGCCATGCCTGCATGCGGGGCCTCCACGGGACTGCGTCGTCTGACCGGGCTCGTCGCATACTAAGCGGTCGCTTGCCGATCAGGGAACAGTCGCGTCCGTCACGGAGCGGACGCCCTGGTGGGCCGCGCCCTGACGTGCATGCGCTCCCCCTGGGGACCGAAGAGACTCAGGAACTCGACCGGTCCTTCCCCCGTGGAGCCGAACCAATGCGGAACACGGGTGTCGAACTCGGCGGCCTCCCCGGGACCGAGCACCACGTCGTGCTCGCCGAGGACGAGCCGCAGCCGCCCGGAGAGCACGTACAGCCACTCGTAGCCCTCGTGGGTCCGCGGGTCGGGTTCCTGCCGGCGCACGGGTTCGAGGACCTTGAAGGCCTGGAGTCCACCGGGCTGCCGGGTGAGGGGCCAGTGGGTACGGCCGTTGCGCTGGATCGGTTTGGCACGCACGCGCGGATCGTCGACCGGCGGGGCGCCGACCAGCTCGTCGAGTGCGACCTTGTGGGCGCGGGCGATCGGCAGCAGCAGCTCCAGGCTCGGCTTGCGCAGCCCGGACTCCAGGCGCGACAGCGTGCTCACGGAGATGCCGGTCGCCTCGGACAGGCCCGCGAGCGTGGCCCCCCGCTCCTTGCGGATCCGCCGCAGCCTTGGACCGACGCCCGCCAGGACCGCGTCCGCACCCGTCCCGTCCGCCGGTTCTCCGCCTGCACCTGTGCCTGTGTCGCTCATGAACGTATTGCAGATTCAGCAAAGGCATTTGTCAAGACGGCGGCTGCCGGGCGACTGTCAGGGCGGAGGTGGTCACCATGACCGAGAGGTACGAAGCCGTCGTCGTCGGGGGCGGTACGGCCGGACTGTCGGCGGGGCTGGTACTCGGCCGGGCCCGGCGCAGGACACTCGTCGTCGACGCCGGCGAGCCGCGCAACGCACCCGCCGCGCACATGCAGGGATATCTGTCCCGCGACGGCATGCCGCCGGCCGAGTTCCTCGCCGAGGGACGGCGGGAGATCGAGCGGTACGGCGTCGAGCTGGTCCGGGACCGGGCCGTGGACGTGTCCCGGGACGAGGCGGGCGAGTTCGACGTGACGCTCGCCGCCGGGCGCACGGTGCACGCCCGCCGGCTGGTCGTCGCCACCGGGCTGGCCGACGAGCTGCCGCCGGTGCCGGGCGTCGCCGAGCGCTGGGGACGGGACGTGCTGCACTGCCCCTACTGCCACGGCTGGGAGGTCCGGGACGAGCCCTTCGGGGTGCTGGCCACCGGCCCGATGAGCGTCCACCAGGCGCTGATCGTCAGCCACTGGTCGAAGGACGTGCAGCTGTTCCTGCACACGGTCGACGAGGACACGCTCCCGGACGAGGACCTGCGCAGGCTCGCCGCAGCCGGGGTCGACGTGGTGCCGGGCGAGGTCGCCGGTCTCGTGACCGCCGACGACCGGCTCACCGGGATCCGCCTCGCGGACGGAACGGTCCACGACCGCGCCGTGCTCTTCGTCGCGGCCCGCCTGTCGCCGCGCACGGAGCTGCTGGAGAAGCTGGGCGCCGAGTTCCACGAGACCGCGTTCGGCACGTACCCGGTGGTCGACGAGACCGGCCGCACGACCGTGCCCGGCGTCTGGGCGGCGGGCAACGCGACCAGCCACGCCGAACAGGTCGTGAACGCGGCGAGCGCCGGATACCGGGCGGCTGCCGCCCTCAACGGCGACCTGGTGTTCGGCGACATCGACGCGGCGATCGCCCGCGGCTGATCACCCGGCGCGGCGCCGGCGACGGCGACGCGACCGGCGGCAGCAACAGCTGCATCGGCTGCACTCGCTCACCAGCTCACCGGCAACGGATCATCGGACTCCGGCCGGTCCCGGTGGCCCTTGAGGGTGTGCGCGGGGCGGCGCCGTTGCACCATGGCTGCATGCTGCTGAGCCGGCTCGCCCACGTGTCCCAGGAGGTCGCCGCCACCTCGGCGCGGTCCCGGAAGATCGCTCTGCTCGCCGAGCTGTTCCGGGACGCGGACGCCGACGACGTACCGATCGTCATCCCGTATCTGGCCGGCCGGCTGCCCCAGGGCCGGCTCGGCGTCGGCTGGAAACTCCTCGGCACACCGGTCCCGCCCGCCGCAGAAGCCACGCTGACCGTGCGCGAGGTGGACGCCCGCCTGACGGGGCTCGGCGCGGTCACCGGCACCGGCTCCCAGGCCGGACGCAGGCACCTGATGACCGAGCTGCTGGCGGCGGCCACCGAGGCGGAGCAGCGCTTCCTGTTCGGGCTGCTGACCGGCGAGGTGCGGCAGGGCGCGCTGGACGCCGTCGCCGTCGAAGGGCTGGCCGTGGCGACGGGGGCGCCCCCCGCCGACGTACGGCGGGCGGTGATGCTCGCCGGGTCGCTGCAGACCGTGGCGCAGGCACTGCTCGCGGACGGCCCCGGCGCCCTGGACGGTTTCCGCCTCACCGTGGGCCGGCCGGTCCTGCCGATGCTGGCGCACACGGCCGCGTCCGTCACCGAGGCGGTCGGCAAGCTGGGCCCGTGCGCCGTCGAGGAGAAGCTCGACGGCATCCGCGTACAGGTCCACCGGGACGGCGACCGCGTGCGCGTCTACACCCGCACGCTCGACGACATCACCGGCCGGCTGCCCGAGCTGACCGCGGCGGCGCTGGAGCTGGACGGGGAGCGTTTCATCCTGGACGGCGAGGTCATCGCGCTCGACGAGGGCGGCCGGCCCCGCTCCTTCCAGGAGATCGCCGGGCGCGTCGGTTCGCGCCTGGACGTGGCGACGGCCGCCGCCGCGGTGCCCGTCTCCCCCGTCTTCTTCGACGCGCTGTCGGTCGACGGCCGGGATCTGCTGGACCTGCCGTTCGCCGAGCGGCACGCCGAGCTGGCACGGCTGGTGCCCGAGCCGATGCGCGTGCGGCGCACCCTCGTGCCGGGTTCCGAGGAGGCCGACTCCGCCGAGACGTTCCTCGCGGACACGCTCGCCCGCGGCCACGAGGGCGTCGTGGCCAAGGCGCTGGACGCTCCCTACAGCGCGGGCCGGCGCGGCGCGTCCTGGCTGAAGGTCAAGCCCGTGCACACGCTCGACCTGGTGGTGCTGGCCGCGGAGTGGGGCCACGGGCGGCGCACCGGCAAGCTCTCCAACCTGCATCTGGGCGCCCGCGGCGAGGACGGGGGTTTCGTGATGCTGGGCAAGACGTTCAAGGGGATGACGGACGCGATGCTGGCCTGGCAGACGGAGCGGCTGCGGGAGCTCGCCGTCGACGACAACGGCCACGTGGTGACCGTACGCCCCGAACTCGTCGTCGAGATCGCCTACGACGGCCTCCAGCGGTCCACCCGCTATCCGGCCGGCGTCACGCTCCGCTTCGCCCGGGTGATCCGCTACCGCGAGGACAAGACCCCGGCCGGCGCCGACACCGTCGCGACCCTCCTGGCGGCCCACCCGGAGGTGGCGAAGTGACGGTGAGACGGAGTGCGGGCCTGCTGCTGTACCGGCGCGCCGGCGACGGGACCGAGGTGCTCCTCGGTCATATGGGCGGCCCGTTCTTCGCCCGGCGCGACGCCGGCGCGTGGACCGTGCCCAAGGGCGAGTACGAGCCGGACGAGCCCGCCTGGGACGCCGCCCGCCGCGAGTTCCAGGAGGAGCTGGGGCTGCCGCCGCCCGAGGGCGTGGCGACACCGCTCGGGGAGGTCCGGCAGTCCAACGGGAAGATCGTGACGGCCTGGGCGATCGAGGCCGACCTCGACCCGGCCGCGGTGGTCCCGGGCACCTTCGAGATGGAGTGGCCCCCGAAGTCCGGGCGCGTGCAGGAGTTCCCGGAGCTCGACCGGGTGCAATGGTGCGGCCTGGAGCGGGCCCGGGCGGTGATCGTGCCGGCGCAGGCGGCGTTTCTCGACCGGCTCATGGAGCACTCGGACTGAGAGCCGGCGTCCGCAAGGCGGCACCGGTTCCCCGAAGAGCCCTCCGCGTTGCGGTGTACCGCGCGGCGCGGGAGGGTCACAGAACAGCCCCGCTCCCAGGAGGTCGGCCATGCCCATCGCGACGGTGAACCCGGCGAACGGCGAGACGCTCAAGACGTACGACGCCCTCGGCACCGAGGAGACCGAGCGCAGGCTCGCCACCGCCGCGGCCACGTTCCGCACCTATCGCACCACGTCCCTCGCCGAGCGCGCGCGGCTGCTGCACCGGGCCGCCGGCCTCCTGGACGAGGACCGGGACGAGATCGCGCGGATCATGACCACCGAGATGGGCAAGCCGCTCCAGCAGGCCCGCGCCGAGGCGGCGAAGTGCGCCAAGGCGATGCGCTGGTACGCCGACCACGCCGGGGAACTCCTCGCGGACGAGGAGCCGGGCGAGTCGGCGGCCCGCGACTCCGGCGCCTCCCGGGTGATCGTGCGCTACCGGCCGCTCGGCCCGGTCCTGGCCGTCATGCCGTGGAACTTCCCGCTGTGGCAGGTCGTCCGGTTCGCCGCGCCCGCGCTGATGGCGGGCAACGTGGGCCTGCTCAAGCACGCCTCGAACGTGCCGCAGACCGCTCTCTACCTGGAGGACCTGTTCCGCCGGGCGGGTTTCCCCGACGGGTGTTTCCAGACGCTGCTGATCGGCTCCGGCGCGATCGAGGACATTCTGCGCGACCCGCGGATCAAGGCGGCCACCCTCACCGGAAGCGAGCCGGCGGGCCGCGCGGTCGCCTCCGTCGCCGCGGACGAGATCAAGAAGACGGTCCTGGAGCTGGGCGGCAGCGACCCGTACGTCGTCATGCCGTCGGCCGACCTCGACCAGGCCGCGAAGACCGCGGTGACGGCGCGTGTCCAGAACAACGGGCAGTCGTGCATCGCGGCCAAGCGGTTCATCGTCCACACGGACGTGTTCGACGCCTTCGCCGAACGCTTCACGGCGGCGATGGGGCAGCTCACGGTGGGCGACCCGATGGACGAGGGCACGGACGTGGGACCGCTCGCCACCGAGCAGGGCCGCAGTGACCTGGAGGAACTCGTCGACGACGCGGTGGAGAGCGGTGCGACGGTCCTGTGCGGCGGCGAGCGCCCCGACGGTCCGGGCTGGTACTACGCCCCGACGATCCTGGCCGACATCACCCCCGAGATGCGCATTCACCACGAGGAGGCCTTCGGGCCGGTGGCCACGCTCTACCGGGCCGCCGACCTCGACGAGGCGGTCGCGATCGCCAATGACACCCCGTTCGGACTGAGTTCGAACGTCTGGACGCGCGACGAGGCCGAAGTGGACCGGTTCGTCCGGGACCTGGAGGCGGGCGGCGTGTTCGTCAACGGGATGACGGCCTCCCATCCGGCCTTCCCGTTCGGCGGGGTCAAGCGGTCCGGCTACGGACGTGAGCTGTCGGCGCACGGAATCCGAGAGTTCTGCAACATCACCACGGTGTGGCACGGAGCGTGAGCGTCCGGCAGCTACGATCCCCCCTGTGAACCGCGAAGTGACCCTCCCTCTGATCGTCGACGACCGCGGCACGCTGCAGGTCTCGGCCGCCGACGTCAGCAAACTGCTGCGCACGGTGGGCGGCCGGTGGCTGCATCTGGTGGAGGCCGGCCAGGACGGTCTCGACGAGGACACGGTCGCGACGCTCACCATCGAACTCGCCAAGCTCGCCGACCGGATCGACGTCGCCTGCATCGCGCACAGCAGCGGGACCACGACGAACTGACGGTGCGTCGGCCCGCCCCCGGGCCGGCCGGCCCCGGCCGGCCCGTATGCCGGCCGCGCTCCCACGGGGCGTGCCGGAACCGGCTCCCGGAGACCCGCAGGAGACAGCCGTACAGAGGGGCCGTCTCCTCGCCGAGCCGCCAGGGGCCCCGAACCCGCTCGAGCGCTGCTCGTGCCGCCGGGTCACGGCCGTACGGTGCGCCCCCCGCCTGCGGTCCCGCACGGGAAACGGGATCGAGCGGGCCACCCCGGGCACGGTGACCGTCGTGCCGCCGGGGTGCCCGCACGCCTTCGCGAACCCCACGGACGTGTCCGTGGAGCCGTTCAGCGGATCGGCATCCCCGACAGGGTGCGGGCGATCACCAGGCGCTGGATCTCGCTCGTGCCCTCGAAGATGGTGTAGATCGCCGCGTCGCGGTGCATCCGCTCCACCGGGTACTCCCGGGTGAAGCCGTTGCCGCCGAGGATCTGCACCGCCTGGGCGGTGACCTTCTTGGCGGTCTCGCTGGCGAAGAGCTTCGACATGGAGCCCTCGGCCGCGGTGAACGGCTTGCCGTTCACCGCCATCCAGGAGGCGCGCCACACCAGCAGGCGGGCCGCGTCGATCGACGTGCGCATGTCGGCGAGCTGGAAGGCGACGCCCTGGTTGTCGATGATCGGGCGGCCGAACTGCTCTCGGGTCTTGGCGTACTCCAGCGCCTCCTCGTACGCCGCGCGGGCGGTGCCGACGGCCATGGCGCCGACCGCCGGGCGGGACGCCTCGAACGTCGCCATCGCGGCGTTCTTCACCCGCTCCCCGCCCTTCCTGGCGCGCTCACGGGCCCGGGCGAAGCGCTCGTCGAGCTTCTCCTTGCCGCCGAGCAGACAGGAACCGGGAACGCGGACGTTCTCCAGGACGACCTCGGCGGTGTGCGACGCGCGGATGCCGTGCTTCTTGAACTTCTGGCCCTGGGACAGACCGGGCGTGTTCGGCGGGACGATGAAGGAGGCGTGGCCCTTGGAGCCGAGCTCGGGGTCGACGACCGCGACCACGACGTGGACGTTGGCGATGCCGCCGTTGGTCGCCCAGGTCTTGGTGCCGTTGAGGACCCACTCGTCCTTGGCCTCGTCGTAGACGGCACGGGTACGCATGGAGGCCACGTCGGAGCCGGCGTCGGGCTCGGAGGAGCAGAAGGCGGCGACCTTGACATCGTTGGCATCGCCGTACATCTGGGGGATCCAGGTGCCGATCTGCTCCTCGGTGCCGTTGGCGAGGACGCCCACGGCGGCGAGGCCGGTGCCGACGATCGACAGCGCGATGCCCGCGTCGCCCCAGAACAGCTCCTCCATCGCCATCGGGATGCCGAGGCCGGTGGCGTCGAAGTACTGCTGGGCGTAGAAGTCGAGGGAGTAGATGCCGACCTTCGCGGCCTCCTGGATGACCGGCCAGGGAGTCTCCTCACGCTCGTCCCATTCGGCGGCGGCGGGACGGATCACGTCGGCGGCGAAGCCGTGCAGCCAGTCCCGGACCTCCTTCTGTTCGTCGTTGAGCTCCATGGTGAACTCGGCCATGTCCCCTCCAGCGTTGCCTGCGCGTGTTACTTGCGGTAACAGGAGTCTGTTACCGGCGGGTAGTGAAAGTCAACTCCCCGATCCCATTCGGCAGCCCGTTCGATAGGGCGTGGTCCGTGAGTGTTAGTTTGCGCAGGCGTCACCGAATCAGCACAGGTGGGGAGAGCACATGGAGACCACGCAGCGGACCGAGCAGCAGAGGTCCGCCGACCGACGCCGGCGCGAGCTGCTGGAGGCAGCGGACCGGGTGGTCCTCCGCGACGGCCCCGGCGCCTCGATGAACGCCATCGCCGCCGAGGCGGGCATCACCAAGCCGATCCTCTACCGGCACTTCGGCGACAAGGGCGGACTCTACGCCGCCCTCGCCAAGCGGCACACGGACGCCCTCCTCGAAGCCCTGCGGGCCGCACTGGACGCCCCGGCCGAGCGCAGGCAGCGGGTGGAGGCGACGCTGGACACCTATCTCTCGGCCATCGAGGCCCGCCCGCAGGTGTACCGCTTCCTGATGCATCCGGCGGAGGCCGGCCAGCCGGGCGACATGGGCTTCGACGTCGGTCTGCACTCCGCCCCGCTGCTGCGCCGCATGGGCGAGGAGCTCGCCCAGGTCATAGAGGAGCGCGTCGACCTCGGCCCCGGCAGCCAGCAGCTCGCCCGGGTGTGGGGGCACGGCATCGTCGGCATGATGCACGCGGCCGGCGACTGGTGGCTCGGCGAACGTCCCTGCCCCCGCGCCGAGTTGGTGCGCAGCCTGGCCGACCTGCTGTGGGGCAGGCTGGCGGCGGCCGGCGACAGGGCGGGCGGGCCCGGCTTCTGACCTTCCGCCGACAGAGAACCCGCGCCCGGAGGCGTGCGCCCCGTGGGCGGGAGTCAGTGCGCCCAGGAGGCCCGCGCCGCCCGGCGCAGGACCCGGCGGCGCCGGACGCCCGTGACCCGGTCCGGGTACACCAGGCCGTCGAGGTGGTCGCACTCGTGTTGCAGGCACCGCGCGAACCAGCCGGTGCCGCGCACCCGCAGCGGTTCGCCGGTCACGGTGAAACCCTCGACGAGCGCCTGGTCGTACCGCTCGGTGCCCGCTTCCAGGCCCGGCAGCGACAGACAGCCCTCCGGGCCGCGCAGCACCACCCCGTCCGCCTCGACGAGCCGCGGGTTCACCAGGTGTCCCAGATGACGGACGTCCTCGTCGTCCGGGCAGTCGTACACGAAGACCCGCAGCCCTTGCCCGATCTGGTTCGCGGCGAGGCCCACGCCCTCGGCGGCGTACATCGTCGCGAACATGTCCTCGACGAGTCCGGCCAGTTGGGGACCGAAGTCCGTGACGTCCTCGCACGGCGTGTGCAGCACGGGATCACCGAGCAGGGTGAGGGGCCGGACTCGCCCTCGGGCGCCCGGGATGGAGCGTTGTCGCATGGCGGCAAGGGTACGGTCCTCAATGTCGCGCGAATGTCGCGCGGGCACCGTGACGGTGCCGCGATTCGGGCACGTGAGTGGATCTCGATAGGCTGAGGGCCACACGGTGCCGGGGGCAGAGGCGCGGCGCGTACGCAAGGAGGATCGGACACGATGTCAGGCAACTCGGACCCGCTGACGCCGCGGGCCAAGCTGGCCGTGACGGCGGGCAAGGCGGCCGCGGCTGTCTCGCGTGCCGCTGGACGCGGCAGCGGATCGGTGATCGGCGGCCGGGTGGCACTCAGGCTCGACCCCGATCTGCTGGCCCGGCTCGCCACACACCTGGACGTCATCCTGGTGTCGGCCACGAACGGCAAGACCACCACCACCCGGCTGATCGCGGAGGCGCTGCGCGCCGCGGGCCCGGTCGTCTCGAACGCACTGGGCGCGAACATGCCCGCCGGTATCACCTCGGCGCTGGCCGGCGGTTCCGACGCCAAGTTCGCGGTCATCGAGGTCGACGAGAAGTACCTGGCCGGAGTCGCGCGCGACACCGACCCGAAGGCCATCGCGCTGCTGAACCTCTCGCGCGACCAGCTCGACCGTGCCGCCGAGACCCGCATGCTCGCCGAGCACTGGCGGGAGGGCCTGGCCGGCACCAAGTCCGTCGTGATCGCCAACGCGGACGACCCGCTGGTCGTGTGGGCCGCCTCCTCCTCCCCGAACGTGGTGTGGGTGGCCGCGGGCCAGATGTGGAAGGACGACGCCTGGTCCTGCCCGTCCTGCGGCGGTGTGATGCAGCGGCCCGGTGACGACTGGTTCTGCAACGAGTGCGGTTTCCGGCGCCCGACGCCCAGTTGGGCGCTCTCCGGGGACTACGTCCTCGATCCGCACGGCTCCAGCTGGCCGATCCACCTCCAGCTGCCCGGCCGCGCCAACAAGGCGAACGCCGCCTCCTCCGCCGCCGTCGCCGCCGTCTTCGGGGTGCCACCCCAGGTCGCCCTGGAGCGCATGTACCAGGTGCAGGCGGTGGCCGGACGCTACGACGTCGTGCAGTTCATGCAGCGCGACCTGCGCCTGCTGCTCGCCAAGAACCCGGCGGGCTGGCTGGAGACGTTCTCGCTGATCGACCCGCCGCCGACCCCGGTCATCCTGTCGGTGAACGCACGCGGCGCCGACGGCACCGACACCTCCTGGCTGTGGGACGTCGACTACACCCGGCTGACCGGCCACCCGATCTTCGTCGTCGGCGACCGGAAGCTGGACCTCGCGGTGCGCCTGGAGGTCGCCAACCAGCACTTCGAGGTCTGCGAGAACCTCGACCAGGCCGTGCAGAAGGCACCGCCCGGACGGATCGAGGTCATCGCGAACTACACCGCGTTCCAGGACCTGCGCCGCCGCGTCGGAAACTGACCCAAGAGGATGACCATGACTGACAACCAACTGCGGCTGGTGTGGATCTACCCGGACCTGCTCAGCACCTACGGCGACCAGGGCAACGCTCTCGTCGTCGAGCGCCGGGCCCGTCAGCGCGGACTCGACGTGGCCCGCGTGGACGTGCGCAGCGACCAGCCGATCCCGACCTCCGGCGACATCTACCTGATCGGCGGCGGCGAGGACCGGCCGCAGCGGCTGGCGGCCGAGCGGCTGCGCCGCGACGGCGGCCTGCACCGCGCGGTCGGCAACGGGGCGATCGTCTTCTCCGTCTGCGCCGGCTACCAGATCCTCGGCCACGAGTTCATCAACGACCTCGGCCAGCGCGAGCCCGGCCTCGGTCTGCTCGACGTGGTCTCCACCCGCGGCGAGGGCGAGCGGTGCGTCGGCGACGTGCTCGGCGACATCGACGCCCGCCTCGGCCTGCCGCCCCTGACCGGCTTCGAGAACCACCAGGGCATCACCCACCTCGGCCCCTCCGCGCGCCCGTTCGCGAACGTGCGGCTCGGCAAGGGCAACGGCACGGGTGACGGCACCGAGGGCGCGTACAACGACACCGTCTTCGGCACCTACATGCACGGTCCCGTGCTGGCCCGCAACCCGCTGATCGCAGACCTGCTGCTGAAGCTGGCGCTCGACGTGAACGCGCTGCCGCCGATCGACGACCGGTGGTACGAGGCGCTGCGTTCCGAGCGGATCGCGGCGGCTCAGCAGCCCGCCTGAGACTGCGCGCGCCGTCCGCCCGCGGCCCCCGGGAAACGGTTCGGCAGAGCCCGTCTGACACGGGTTCCGCTCAGCTGTGCGGGGGCGTCCAGCAGGCGGACGCCCGGTGCGGCCCCGCCCCCTCCCGCCGGTAGGGTGGCGGGGATTCCAGCCGGACAACGTGGTCCGGTCCCCGGCCCACGCGGAGAAGGTATTTCGGGCTATGCGCATTGGTGTCCTCACCTCCGGCGGCGACTGCCCCGGTCTGAACGCCGTCATCCGGTCCGTCGTGCACCGTGCCGTCGTCGACCACGGCGACGAGGTCATCGGCTTCCGGGACGGCTGGAAAGGCCTTCTGGAGTGCGACTACCTCAAGCTCGACCTCGACGCGGTGAGCGGCATCCTCGCCCGCGGCGGCACGATGCTCGGCTCGTCCCGGGTCCAGCCGGCGCACCTGCGTGACGGTGTGGAGCGGGCCAGGGGGCACGTCCAGGAGCTCGGGCTCGACGCGATCATCCCGATCGGCGGGGAGGGCACCCTCAAGGCCGCCCGGCTGCTGTCCGACAGCGGTCTGCCGATCGTCGGCGTGCCGAAGACCATCGACAACGACATCGCCGCCACGGACGTGACCTTCGGCTTCGACACGGCCGTGGGCGTCGCCACCGAGGCACTGGACCGGCTGAAGACCACCGCCGAGTCCCACCAGCGCGTGCTGATCGTGGAGGTCATGGGCCGCCACACCGGCTGGATCGCGCTGCACTCCGGCATGGCGGCCGGCGCGCACGCCATCGTCGTGCCGGAACGCCCCTTCGACATCGCGGAGCTGGCCGCCAAGGTCGGCGAGCGCTTCGAGGCGGGCAAGCGGTTCGCCATCGTCGTGGCCGCCGAGGGCGCCAAGCCGCGCGAGGGCACCATGAGCTTCGACGAGGGCGCCAAGGACATCTACGGACACGAGCGCTTCGCCGGCATCGCCCGCCAGCTCTCCCTGGAGCTGGAGGAACGCCTCGGCAAGGAGGCCCGTCCGGTGATCCTCGGGCACGTCCAGCGCGGCGGCACCCCGACGGCGTACGACCGCGTGCTGGCGACCCGGTTCGGCTGGCACGCCGTGGAGGCCGTGCACCGCGGCGAGTTCGGGAACATGACCGCGCTGCGCGGTACCGACATCGTGATGGTGCCGCTCGCGGACGCGGTCGAGACGCTGAAGACGGTCCCCGAGGAGCGGTACGCCGAGGCGGAAGTGGTCCTCTAGGTCGTGTCCGCAAAGTCTCGTCGTCCGCCCGGAGGGCGGGTTCCGCGGCGTCTGGTGCGTGCTCTCGGCGTGCCGGGCGGAGACCCTCGTA
>NZ_JBWKDS010000003.1:0-36029 GCF_056435845.1 Streptomyces sp. NPDC043867
GCTGTCGGTGGCCTTGTCACTCGCGGCGGAGGAGGACTTGCCGGAGCTGGAGGAGGAGGTGTCCTTGCCGTCGTCCGAACAGGCGGTCAGGGCGATGGGCAGCACGGCGGCGGCGGCAACGGCTACGGCAACACGGCGAATACGGGTGTTCATGAGATGTCTCCTGCTGGGATGCGATCTGGGATCTTGAGATCTGATCGTGGGATGTGATCTTGGGGATGTGATCTGGGATCTGGGGGAGGGACGCGTCGTGGAGGGGCGGGCGCGGTCAGCGACGGTGACCACCCGCGGGCGCGGTCAGTCGACGGTGACCACCACCGAGTGCCATCCACTGGCTCCGTCGGGGATGGTGCGGGTGCGCCGCTGGGTCTGGGTCCGGCCGGTGCGGTCGGTGGCCCGCACGGTCAGGGTGTGGGCGCCCCGGGTGGCCTTCCAGGGCAGGGACCACTGGCGCCAGGTGTCGCGGGTGTCCTCGGCGGCCAGGTCGGCCTGCTGCCAGGGGCCGTCGTCGACGCGGACCTCGACCTTGTCGATGCCGCGCTGCTGGGCCCAGGCGACCCCGGCGACCATGATGGTTCCGGCCGCGGGCCGGGCGAACGGCTTGGGGGTGTCGATCCGCGTCTGGGTCTTGATGGGCGCCCTGCGGGCCCACTTCCGCTTCACCCAGTACGGGTCGTAGGCATCGAACGTGGTGAGTTCGATGTCCTCGATCCACTTGCAGGCCGACACGTAGCCGTACAGGCCCGGCACCAGCATGCGGACCGGGAAGCCGTGCTCGAAGGGCAGCGGCTCGCCGTTCATGCCGACCACGAGCAGCGCGTCACGGCCGTCCATGACGTCCTCGACCGGGCTCCCGATGGTCATACCGTCGACCGAACGGGCCACCAGCTGGTCGGCGGGGCCGCCCTTGGAGGGCGGTTCCACTCCGCATTCGGTCAGGAGATCGGCGAGCCGTACGCCGATCCAGCGGGCGTTGCCCACGTACGGGCCGCCGACCTCGTTCGAGACACACGTCAGTGTGATGTGCCGCTCGATGAGTTCACGGCGCAGCAGGTCGTCGAAGGTGAGCGTCATGGGGCGGCTCACGCCCTTGCCGTGGATCCGCAGCCGCCAGGTGGTGGCGTCGACCTTCGGTACGACCAGCGCGGTGTCCACCCGGTAGAAGTCCTTGTTCGGTGTCACGAACGAACTGACGCCGGGGATGCGCAGCTGAGCCCCTTTCGGCACCGGGGCGGCGGCCGACGCCGGAGCCGGAAGGACCAGGTTGCTGCGTGAGGCCACGGCGCTCCGGCCGCTGGAGTTGTTGAGCGTCCGCCCGACGGCCCCCGCGGCGGTGGAGGCCGCCGCGGCGGCGGTGGCCGCGATGATGAACCCGCGCCGGTCCCAGCCTGCTTCCCGCGTCACGGCGGCCGGGCCGGCCGGCCCGGCGGCCGCGGGGGTGTCCCCGCGCGGCTGGGGGTCCGGCGCGGGCGTGTGTGTGGCCTTGGCGGGGCCAAGCCTTCCCATCAGCACATACAGCACGCCGGCCCCGGCGATCACGCCGACCGCGGAGGGAAGGGCGTCCGTCCAGCTCGTGGAGTCGGGGCGGCTCGTCGCAGCCCACGCGCCCACCACTCCGAACAGCAGCACGCCCGCTGCCCCGGTCCTGCGCCGGTATGCGGCCAGTACTCCGAGAAGCAGGGCGAGAGCCGTCAGAGCGGCCAGGATGCCGAGCTGCAGAACGAGTTTGTCGTTGGTTCCGAAGTGGCGGATCGCGTAGTCCTTGACCGCTGCCGGTGTGCGGTCGATGGCGGCGGACCCCACCGCGACCACGGGTCCTGCCTGCGGCCTCACCGCTGCGGACACCAGCTCTGCGACTGCCAGCGCCGTGTAACCCGCCACGAGGCCGCTGACGGCTCCGAGCAGGCAACGACGCCAGGCGGGCTGGGCCCTCGGCACTTTCTGGTCTTCGCTCACATGGGGAATCCGACACGGACCGGCTCTTGGATTGGCCGCTCACCCCATTGAAAGAACATGGGTTTTGGACCAAACCTTTCGCCGCGCAGCTTCGTATCAATCACGGCGTGTTCGCGTCTCCCGCTGCCCCGGCGGTGTTCCCACCCGTCCGGGAACCGACCGGCAACGAACCACCTACATGAGAGTCGTATCGACTGATGTAAGTATTCTCTGGCATCGCCGTCGGCTGTCCGCAGCGTGCGTCGGCACCAGGGCGGTGATGGGACGCCAGCTTGTCCAGTGGCATCTCGAGAGCCTCACCGACAGTGTCCAGCTGGTCGTGTCCGAGCTGCTGTCGAATGCCGTCCGCCACGGCCGCCCCCCGTGGGGAGTGCGGATGTGCCTGGCGCGTGAGGGCAACGGGATGTGGCAGGTCCGGATCGAGGTCACCGATGCCGGCGCCGGTGTGAATGTCGAGTGGGTACGTGCCCGGTGGCGCCACCCTTCCGGCGCGCTGGCGAGCAGCGGCCGCGGCCTGCGCATCGTGGACATGCTGGCCTCGTCCTGGGGCGACGAGCCCTCGCCGCACGGGCACACCGTGTGGGCGGAACTGGAGGCCACTGCCTCGCCCTTCGGCCCCCGGGCACTGCCGGCCCTGGATGTCCCGCCGGGTGGGGTGGCGGGTGACGGCGCGCAGGCGGCTGGATAGGGGCCGTGTCCTGTTCCGTCTCACGGCCTGCTGTTGCCGCTGATCCGGCACGCGCCGGTCTGCGGGGTGCTGGTCAAGGAAAACCGCACCCGTATTCACCTGTCGTTGTCTGGTGTTGTACCGGTTCCCCTTGTCCACAGCGTGGCCAGCGCGGTGGTGGCGAGAGCAGCGGCCAGGAATTCGGAGGTGATGGAGGCAAGTCCGAGGGGGTCGGTCCAGTTTCCGACGTCGTCACCGATCTGGGGCAGGGCAGTCATCCGGGAAACCACGTAGGTGAGGACGGCCGCCATGGCCACCGCCCATACGGCTGTCCAGATCATGGCTGTGTCGTGGCGAAGCAAGGTCAGGGCCAGCGCGAAGCACACGATCGTCAGCGTTATGAACAGGTATCCGATGTAGGGGGCTTCCTCGAGGTGTTCGGGGGTCACCGGGATGTGGGCGACGCCTGCGATCACCAGCAGGAGAGCAGCTGGGAATCGTACGGGATGACGCAGCGGCCCGCGGTGAAGGTGTGAGGACGGGGCGGACACTGCAGTGAGTCGGGCCACGTGATCTCTCCCAGGTGCGTGGTGAGAAGCCGCAGGTGTGCCGTGGTCGGTGCTGTCGGCGGAGTGATTCCGTCCCACCCGGCATGAAGAGAAGGCGTCGTTACGGCCGTTTCGGCGGGGTGGTGAGCTGTGCGGTGATGACGAGGTTGGAGCGGTAGGCCTGGTGTCCGCTGTCCCAGTCGGCGCACGTGATCAGGGTCAGGGTCGCCTCGGTGGTGGGGCCGTAGACCCGTTGGGAGGGGAAGGCGTTCTTGGGCCACACCTGTATGCCGGTGACGGTGAAGTGGGCGGCGGTTCCGTCCCGTCGGGTGACCGTGATCGGGGACCCTTGGCGCAGGGCGCCCAGGCCGTAGAAGGCGGCGGGGCCGGAGTGGGAGTCCACGTGGCCGACGGTGATGGCGTTGCCGTTCTCGCCCGGGGTGACGGAACCGGTGTACCAGCCGGCGTGGCCGGGATCCGAGGGCAGGGAGACGGAGCCGTCGAGGGCCCTGGTGACCTTCTCGACACGGGTGCGCAGCCCGGCCTTCGGTATGACGATGCCGACGGGTTCGGAGCGGGGCATGCCCGTACCGCGTGGTGGCGAGGGGCTGTGCTCCCCGGTGGGTGCGGCGGCGCGGGCGCCGGCGGGCGGGGCGGGTGGCGGCTGGGGCCCGGTCACGGCGGTGGCGAGGAGGATGAGTGCGCCGGTGACGAAGGCACTGGCCGCCGCGGTGCAGGCACCGCGGCGGCCACGTGAGGGCAGGCCTGTCATGCGTGCCGGTCAGCTCTGGCGGCTGGAGCGGCGGCGCAGGTACAGGGTGCCGCCTGCGGCGGCCAGCAGACCGCCGGCGACGGTCAGCTTGATCGTGTCGGTGCTCTGGGTACCGCCCATGCCGCCGGCCACCGCTCCGGCCGGGGCCGTCTTCAGCGGCCCGCACAGCGCGGGGTTGGTGGCCTCGGAGGGCAGCTTGGGATCGAGGTCGCTGGCGCCCAGCACGTTGTCGTACTTGCCGTTGCCGTTGAAGTCGATGCCGTGGACGACGATGACGGCGTTCTCGCTGCGCAGGTTCTGGGCGGTTTCGTCGTCGACGGTGATGGTGCGCTGGTAGGTGTAGGAGGAGCCCATGGGGAAGCGTGTGACGGCGAGGGCGGAGTGGTCGGCACCGGTGTCACCGGTGGTGGTGAGAGAGGCGCCGATCTTGCCGTAGAACGGCAGGCCGTCGCTCGTGTTCAGGCTGAGCATGCCGTTGTGCTTCTTGGCCGCGGACGCCGGCGGGCACTGGCCCTTGGCGCCGATGTGGATGTGCTGGGCGTGCGGTGCGTTCGCCAGCAGGCCCTGCGTCTTGATGGTCACGGTGGCCTGGTTCCCCTTGAGGTGCACCATGGCGGTACCCGAGCCGGTCACCTTGCTCGTGGGAACGGGGGAGAGCGCCGCGTGCAGCTCGCCGTCGGGCGAAGCGCCGCCCGCGAAGGCCATGGGAGCCAGGGCCATCCCGGAGGCTATCGCCGCCAGGGCGGCGACAGAGGTGGCCGTCTTCTTCTTCATGCCTACTCCAGCTGAGATTCGAGACCGGCTGCCCGCGGAGCGGGACGCTCACGCAAGAGGCGCATACCGGTCCTTCAGCGCCACACTCGGCGACTCGTCACCCGGCTGCTACCTCAGGCGGGCAATCGGGGGAACCGGCAGGCCCCCACTTGAGGAGCTGTTGAGGGGTGGGTCCGGGCGCGGTTCGGGCGAGTGGGTCAGTGGTGTTCGGTGCCGGTGCGGTCCTGGTGCTGTGCGGCGGGGGCGGGGGCGGGGGCGAGGCGGCTGGTGGTGGAGAGGGTGAAGGCGGCGGTGCGGACGGTGCCTCGGTGCTTGAAGTCGAGGAAGAGGCGGTAGGTGCCGTCGGTGGGGGCGGTGGCCATGAAGGAGATGCCGGGGCCGGACTCGGTGGTGCCGTCGCCGGGTTCACCCTCGGGATGGACGTGGAGGTGGGCGAGGTCTCCGGCGCGCAGGGCGACGAGGTGTCCGTAGGCGCCGAGGTAGGGCTCGAGGTCGGTGACGGGCTTGCCGTCCTTCGCGACGCTCAGTGCCAGGCCGGTTGTCCTGCCGGCTGTGAGGTCGCCGTCGAGGGTGACGGTGTAGCCGTCGACCTCCGCCGTGGCCTTCTGCGGGGGCAGGTCTCGGGGCCGGTAGGAGCCGGCGGCGGCGAGGTCCGCCCCCAGAGTGAGGGGCTTTGCTCCCCGCCCTGCGGGGGTGAAGTCGGCGAAGACGCGGTAGTCGCCTGCCGCGGGCAGGTCGACGGGGATGCTCCAGGTGCCGTCGGCGGCCCGGGCCGGGTGCAGGTGGCGGTAGGTGTTCAGATCGCGTGAGGCCACGATGAGGTGCAGTTCCTTGTCGTGGGCGGTGGCGTAGCCGGTGACGGCCCTGCCGGCCTCGTCCTTGACGGCGAAACGCACAAGCGTGGCCTGACCGGCGGTCAGGCGGGGGGTCAGCAGGTCGAGGGTGTACCCGTCCTGGGAGATCTGCAGTCCGCCCGGGAGGGGCGGCGTCTGCCCGGTGGGCCGGCCTTCGTGGTTCCTCCCGTTGCCCTCCCGGTGAGCGGCGTGCGGGGCGGTCGCGGCCTCGCCGGTGAGCGGGCCGGCTGCCGCTCCCATGCCGTAGGCGCCGGTGAAGGCCACCGCGAGGGCTGCGCCGTAGAGGCCGGTCTTGGCTGCGGTGTTCATGGTGATCTCCCGTGACATGCGTGCGCCGGAGCGGCGCGCTAGAGGCTTTCGACGGACCGAGCATACCCCTGGGGGGTATCGATGCAACCGGGCCGGGGGTTTGCTTTTCCATACCGGGCGGGGGTATACCTGAACCACTCGCAGATACCCCCATGGGGTATCCTCCCTGATTGGAGGACCACATGTCTTCGTCCTGCTGCTCCCCGGACAACACCTGCTCCACCACCGCGGCTTCGCCGATGGCCACCGGCGGCGTCCGCACCGTGTACGCGGTGGCGGGTATGACCTGCAGCCACTGCAAGGACGCGATCACCAAGGCGGTCGGCACCGTGGACGGCGTCGCCGGCGTCGAGGTGGACCTCGCCTCCGGCCAGGTCACCGTGACCAGTGCCGCCGACCTCGACGACCGGGTGATCGCCGCCGCTGTGGACGACGCGGGCTACCAGGTCACCGGCCGCGCGGCCTGACCCGCTCCCCGCCCCTCTTCCTCGTCCCGGGCCCGCCGGGGCCGTACAAAGGCCCCGGCCGTCCGCCGCCACCAGGAGCACGCATGAGCACCGCAGCAACCACCACCGTCACCGCCGAGGTCGAACTCGCCATCGGCGGCATGACCTGCGCCTCGTGCGCGGCCCGGATCGAGAAGAAGCTCAACCGCATGGACGGGGTGAGCGCCACGGTCAACTACGCCACCGAGAAGGCCAAGGTCACCTTCGACGCCTCGGTCCCGGTCGAGGACCTCATCGGCACGGTCGAGGCCACCGGATACACCGCCCGCGCACCCGAACCCTCCCGGCCGGATTCCGGCACGGGCACGGGAGTTGACGACGGGAGGCCGGGCGCCGACGACGGGCTGCGGCCGCTGCGCCAGCGCCTGGTGACCGCGGTGCTGCTGTCCGTGCCGGTCATCGCGATGGCGATGGTTCCGGCCCTGCAGTTCGACTACTGGCAGTGGCTCTCCCTCACCCTGGCCGCGCCCGTGGTCACCTACGCGGCCTGGCCCTTCCACAAGGCCGCTTTCACCAACGCCCGGCACGGCGCCGCCACCATGGACACACTGATCTCTCTGGGCACGTCGGCGGCGTTCCTGTGGTCGCTGTGGGCGCTGTTCTTCGGCACGGCGGGCATGCCCGGGATGACGCACCCCTTCGAGTTCACCATCGCCCGCTCCGACGGGTCGGGGAACATCTACCTGGAGGCCGCGGCCGGTGTGACGGCGTTCATCCTGGCGGGCCGCTACTTCGAGGCACGGTCCAGGCGGAAGGCCGGCGCTGCGCTGAAGGCGCTGCTGGAACTGGGCGCGAAGGATGTCACCGTGCTGCGCGGCGGCCGTGAGGAGCGCGTCCCGACCGGCGAGCTGCGGGTGGGGGACCACTTCGTGGTCCGGCCGGGCGAGAAGATCGCCACCGACGGCACTGTGATCGAGGGTTCCTCCGCGGTGGACGCCTCCATGCTGACCGGCGAATCCGTCCCCGTCGAGGTGAGCGTGGGCGACTCCGTCACCGGTGCCACCCTGAACGCCGGCGGCCGCCTGGTCGTCGAGGCCACCCGCGTCGGCGCCGGCACGCAACTGGCCCGGATGGCGCGGCTGGTCGAGGACGCGCAGAACGGCAAGGCCGCCGCCCAGCGCCTCGCCGACAAGATCTCCGCCGTGTTCGTGCCCGTCGTCATCGCGCTCGCGCTCGCAACGCTCGGGTTCTGGCTGGGCAACGGCGCGGGTCTCACCGCCGCGTTCACCGCAGCGGTCGCCGTACTGATCATCGCCTGCCCGTGCGCCCTGGGCCTCGCCACGCCGACCGCGCTGATGGTCGGCACCGGCCGCGGCGCCCAGCTCGGCATCCTGATCAAGGGGCCGGAGGTCCTGGAGTCGACCCGCAGGGTGGACACCATCGTCCTGGACAAGACCGGCACCGTCACCACCGGCCAGATGACCCTCCTGGCCGTCCACACCGCCGACAGCACGGACGAGACCGACGTGCTGCGCCTGGCGGGCGCGCTGGAGCACGCCTCCGAGCACCCCATCGCCCAGGCCGTGGCGACCGGTGCCGCCGACAAGGTCGGCTCCCTGCCCGCCCCCACGGACTTCGCCAACATTCCCGGACTCGGCGTCCAGGGGATCGTCGAGGGCCACGCCGTCCTCGTCGGCCGCGAGAAGCTCCTTGCCGAATGGGCCATCACCCTGCCCGCCGCCCTGAAGGAGGCCAAGGACCGGGCCGAGGCGGCGGGGCGGACCGTGATCGCGGTGGCCTGGGACGGCCGGGCCCGCGCGGTCCTGGAGGTCGCCGACGCCGTCAAGGACACCAGCGCCGAAGCCGTCACCCGGCTCAAGGCCCTCGGGCTGACGCCGATCCTGCTGACCGGCGACAACCGGGCCGTCGCGGAAGCGGTGGCCGCCGAGGTCGGCATCGAGCAGGTCATCTCCGAGGTCATGCCCGAGGACAAGGCCGACGTCGTCAAGCGCCTCCAGCGTGAGGGCCGCAGCGTGGCCATGGTCGGCGACGGGGTCAACGACGCGGCCGCCCTCGCCCAGGCCGACCTCGGCCTGGCGATGGGCACCGGCACCGACGCCGCGATCGAGGCCGGCGACCTGACCCTGGTCCGCGGTGACCTCAGGGCGGCGGCCGACGCGATCCGCCTGTCCCGCAGGACGCTGGGCACCATCAGGTCCAACCTCTTCTGGGCCTTCGGCTACAACGTCGCCGCCCTGCCGCTGGCCGCGGCCGGCCTGCTCAACCCGATGATCGCCGGAGCGGCCATGGCCTTCTCCTCGGTGTTCGTCGTCGGCAACAGCCTGCGGCTGCGCTCCTTCCGCGGCGGCAACTGAGCCGCCCCGCCCGCCGTCCCCCCGCCTCCGGCCACCGGGGCGGGGGCGACGGCACATCCGGCCGCCGGACCCGTACCGGATCATCCGTCCGCCCCCGTCTGGGACAATGTCGGTCTGGACCGGAAGAGGCCCTCGGCCTGCGAAGACGGACGGGTCTCCGGCGGCGTCGGACGACGGTTACGGGGCAGACAGCCATAGGCACGCGGTCAGGAGACGTTCGGGTGCGTGTTCGGCAGAACAGTGGCCGCGGGGCTGGCCGGCGTGAGGGGACGGGTATCGCGTGGAGCGCTGGGACAAGGCCGGCCACGGACCGCAGGTGACCGCGGCCGGCAGCGACGTGTTCACCGCCGACCGTGAGGTGGGCGGGGATCTCGCCGCGGTGGACTGGGCGGCCACGCCCCTCGGCCCACCCCAGCAGTGGCCGCAGAGCCTGCAGACAGCCGTCAGCATTCTGCTGTCCTCCCGGTTCCCCATGTGGATGGCCTGGGGCGAGCAGCTGACCTTCTTCTGCAATGCCGCCTACCGGCGCGACACCCTCGGCCGCAAGTACCCCTGGGCGCTGGGCCGCCCGGCGAACGAGGTGTGGGCGGAGATCTGGGACGACATCGGCCCGCGCATCGAAACCGTGCTCAGCACGGGCGAAGCCACCTGGGACGAAGGGCTGCTGCTGTTCCTGGAGCGCTCCGGCTACAGCGAGGAGACGTACCACACCTTCTCCTACAGCCCCCTGCGCGACGACGCCCGCGACGTGGTGGGCATGCTGTGCGTGGTCAGCGAGGACACCGACCGCGTGATCGGCGAGCGACGCATGGCCACCCTGCGGGACCTGGGCTCGGACCCGAGCGTGATCCGCACCGAGCAGGAGGTGCTGGCTTTCGCGGACCGGCAGCTCGACCGCAATCGCAGGGATCTGCCCTTCACCCTCACCTATCTCTTCGACGGCGCCACGGCGCGGCTCGCCGGCGCGGCCGGCATCGGCGCGGGCCATCCGGCCGCACCGCTGACCCTGCCCCTCGACGACCCCGCCGCCCTGTGGCCCGTCGCCGCTCTGAGCAGGGGGGAGACCGCCCTGGTCCCGCTCGCCGGCGACGCCTTCGCGGACCTGCCCCGCGGCGACTGGCCCGAACCGCCCGAGCAGGCGCTCGTGGTCCCGCTGCTGCAGCAGGGCGCCGCCCCCTACGGCTTCTGCGTGGCGGCACTGAACCGCTACCGCCTGCTGGACGAGAGCTACCGGGGTTTCGTCGAGCTGACCGCGGGACACATCGCCTCCCGCATCGGCAGCGCACGCAGCTACGAGGCGCAGCAGCGGCGGGCCGAGGAACTGGCCGAACTGGACCGTGCCAAGACCACCTTCTTCTCCAACATCAGCCACGAGTTCCGGACCCCGCTGACCCTGATCATGGGACCCCTCGGGGAGCTCCGCACCCAGCTCGCCGGCACCGACGACCACGTGCGGGAGGAACTCGACGTCATCCACCGCAACGGACTGCGGCTGGGCAAGCTGGTCAACACACTGCTGGACTTCTCCCGCATCGAGGCGGGCCGCACGCAGGCCCGCTACGAGCCGGTCGACCTGGCCGCGGTCACCGCGGAACTGGCCAGCGTGTTCCGCTCGGCCGTGGAGAAGGCGGGGCTCGCCTTCGAAGTGTCCTGCCCGCCCCTGGACGAGCCGGTGTACGTCGACCGCGGCATGTGGGAGAAGGTGATCCTCAACCTGCTGAGCAACGCGCTCAAGTTCACCTTCGACGGTGCGATCCGGGTGGGCGTGCGCGGCGACGGCGCGCACGCCGTGGTCACCGTCGCCGACACCGGGATCGGCGTGCCGGAGCCGGAGATGCCCCGGCTGTTCGAGCGGTTCCACCGCATAGAGAACGCCCGGTCCCGTTCGAACGAGGGCAGCGGCATCGGGCTGGCCCTGGTGCAGGAGCTGATCGGTCTGCACGGCGGAACGATCACGGCTGAGAGCACGGAGGGCGAAGGCACCGCTTTCACCGTCCGGCTGCCGTTCGGGACGGCTCATCTGGCGCCCGGCTCCGTGGCGGAGGCCGCGGGCCCCGCCGCGGCCTCCGCCACCGCCGACCCCTACGTCCAGGAGGCCCTGCGCTGGCTGCCGGCGAGCGAGAGGGCCACCGCGGCGCAGGACACCGGGGTGCGGGCCGGGGCGGACGTCACCGCGCCCGGCCCGCAGCCCGGTGTCCTCGCCCGGGTGCTGGTGGCCGACGACAACGCCGACATGCGCGAGTACCTCACCCGCATCCTGGCCAAAGCGGGATACGAGGTCAGCACCGTCACCGACGGTGCCGAGGCCCTCCACTCCATCCGCCGCGACACCCCCGACCTCGTCGTCAGCGACGTGATGATGCCCCGGCTGGACGGGCTGGAACTGGTGGCGCGGCTGCGCGAGGACCCGCGTACGGCCTCGGTACCCGTACTGCTGCTGTCGGCCAGGGCCGGGCAGGAGGCATCGATCGAGGGACTGCAGGCGGGCGCCGACGACTACCTGGTCAAACCCTTCGCGGCCGCCGAGCTGCTGGCCCGGGTGCGCGCGAACGTCGAACTGGCCCGGCTGCGCAGCCATCACGTCCGCTGGCGGACAGCGCTCATCGACTCCCTCCAGGAGGCCTTCTTCGTCTGCGACGAGTCGGGAGCCGTCGTGGAGATCAACGCCGCGTTCACCGACATCCTCGGCTACGGCCCCGAGGACCTGCCCTACGCACCGGTCCACCCCTGGTGGCCCGACGCCGCCACCGACCCCGACGCACACCGTCAGGTCGGCGACGCCTTCGCCGGCCTGCTGGAACGTGCGCAGGGCTCCTACACCGTCCCCGTCACCCACCGCGACGGCCACCGGCTGTGGGTGGCCGTCACCTGCAACAAGGCCCAGGACCCCGACACCGGACGCCGGGTCACCGTCGGCACCTTCCGTGACGTCACCGCCGAGCACCACGCCGTCCAGCGCGAGACCGCACTGGCCGCCGTGAGCACGTCCCTGTCCCGGGCCGCCAGTCTGCCCGAGGCGCTGTCCGGCGCCCTGGCCGAACTGAGGACGCTGTGGCGCGCGCGGAGCGTGGTGGCCGCCGTCTTCGAACGCGGGGACGTACCGGCCCTCACGGCCACCGACACGGACCTGCGGTGGGAGGACCTGCCCGCGGAACGCCGGGACGCACTGACCGGACTGCGCCGGCAGCCCCCGCTCACCCCGGTCGTCGAAGGCACCGGTTCCGGTGTCCTGCTGGAACACCCCGACGGCCCGCTCGCCGTGTGGATCGACCTGGGCGAAGACCGCCCCTTCACCTCCGAGGACCAGCTTCTGCTCTCGCTGCTGGCCGGTCATCTGGCGCAGGGCCTGGTCCGGGCCCACCAGATCGACCAGCAGCGCGAGACCGCCATCGCCCTGCAGCGCGCCATCCTGGGCCCCTCCACACTCCCCGCCGGCTTCGCCGTGCGGTACGAGCCCGCGACCCGCCCGCTGGAAGTGGGGGGCGACTGGTACGACACCGTCGCTCTGCCGGACGGGCGCACGGGCATCGTCGTCGGAGACTGCGTCGGACGGGGCCTGGAGGCGGCCAGCGTGATGGGGCAGCTGCGCAGCGCCTGCCGCGCGCTGATGCTCCAGGAAGCCGGCCCCTCCAGGACCCTGATGGCGCTCGACCAGTTCGCCGCGAGCGTGCCGGGCGCCCTGTGCACGACGGTGTTCTGCGGCGTCCTGGACCCCGCGACGGGGAAGCTGACCTACTCCAGCGCCGGGCATCCGCCGGGCATCGTCGCGCACCCCGACGGCACCACCCTGCTGCTGGACGAGGGACGTTCCCTGCCCCTGGCCGTCCGGCCGGGCAGGCAGCGCCCCGAGGCCGCGTGCACCCTGCCCGCGCGGGGCACGCTGCTGCTGTACACCGACGGGCTCGTCGAACGCCGCCGACGTCCGCTCGGAACCGGGATCGCCCAGGCCAGCGACGCCGTGCAGGAGGGACGCGACGCGCCGGTCGAGGACCTCGCCACCGAGGTGATGGCGCGGCTCGCACCGGACGGCGGCTACGACGACGACGTCGCGCTGCTCCTCTACCGCCACCCGGCACCGCTGGAGATGACCTTCCCGGCCGAGTCCTCCCAGCTCGCGCCGGTCCGCAAGGCGCTGCGCGGCTGGCTCGCCCAGTGCGACCTGCCCGTGCACACCGTGCAGAACGTTCTCATCGCCGCCGGGGAGGCGTGCGCCAACGCCATCGAGCACGGTCACCGGAACGCTCCGGGGGAAACCGTGCGGCTGCGTGCCGAGGCCTTCGTCGACAACCTGCGCCTGACGGTTGCCGACAGCGGCCGGTGGAAGGTCCCGCAGCCCGACCTCAACCCCCACCGGGGCCGGGGCGTGGCCCTCATGAGGGCCCTGGCGCAGCAGGTCACCCTCACCCCCGGTCCGTCCGGCACCACCGTCGACATGCAGATGAGGATCGTCTGATGACCACCCCTCTCACCATCACCCCCGGCAGACGCCCGGACGGTACGCCCCGGCTGACCGTCAGCGGCGAGATCGACATGAGCAACGCCGGCTCCCTGGCCGAGGCGCTCCAGGACAGCCCGGGACCCCTCGTGGTGGATCTGACGGCGGTGGAGTATCTCGACAGCGCCGGGCTGAGCGTCCTCTTCGCCCACGCCGCCCGGCTGGAACTGATCGTCACGCACCTGCTGGAGCCCGTCATCACCGTCTCCGGCCTTGACGGCCTGGCCACCGTCCACGGCCCCGACAGTGCGCCGCAGCCATGACCGGTGCGACACCGCGCGCCCCCCACGGCGACGCCCGCCCCGCCCCGGCCACCGGCCAGGACGCCACCACCGCAGCGCCCGAGACCCCCAGCCAGGAGTGATGACAGACGTGTCCGACGCTCTCGACATGACCACCCGGCACATCGGCGACCACATCGTCGTCACCGTCGCCGGAGACGTGGACCTGCATACGGCGCCCACCCTGCGCGCGTATGTCCGCAACCTCGTGCAGCAGGGTGCTCCGCACCTGGTCCTGGACCTGCCGGGAGTGGACTTCGTCGACTCGACCGGGCTCAGTACCTTCATCACCCTCCTGCTCGAGACGGAGAAGGCGGGCGGCTCGCTCTGCCTCGCCGACGTCCCCGACCGCCTCATGCGCATGGTGACGATCACCGGCATCTCCGCGCTGCTGCCCGTCCACGCCACCGTCACCGACGCGCTGGCCGGCCGCCCCACCGGCACCGCGGCCGGCGATGCCGGCACCGATCGATGATGGCCGGCGATATTCGGGGCAGGTGGTCGGCATGGGGACGACATGAGGGCTGAGCACGAGCGGCGGGCGGGGAGCGGTGCCCGCCGGATCCAGGACACCGACCAGGACCTGTCGCTGCTGTTCGGGACGTCCACCGCGCTGTTCGCGTCCATGACGGGCCCCGCGCACGTGCTGGAGGCGGCGAACCCGGCCTTCTTCACGGCGATCGGAGGCGGACGGCGGGAACGCACCGGCGTGCCGCTGGTGCAGCTCATGCCCGAGCTGGCCGCCCAGGGCTTCATCGGACTCCTGGACCAGGTGTACCGGTCGGGGGAGCGGCACGTCGGCCGGGACACCCGTGTCGTCATCGGAGTCGGCGAGGACGCCCACGAGGCGTACTTCGACTTCACCTACGAGGCCCGGCGCGACGCCGGCGGCAACGTCATCGGCGTGCGCATGGTGGGCGTGGAGACCACACAGGCCAAACACGCCCGGCGGCTGGCCGCCGAACAGCGCGCCCTGCTGGAACAGATCGCCCGCCAGGCACCGCTGCCGGACGTGCTGGACGGCATGTCAGGACGATCGAGGAACTGACCCCCGAGGTGATCGTCTCGGTACTGCTGGCGGACCGGGACGGCCGGCACCTGCGGCACGGTGCGGCTCCCGGCCTGCCGGACTTCTAC
The DNA here is from genome assembly GCF_056435845.1 of Streptomyces sp. NPDC043867. NCBI lineage: Bacteria > Bacillati > Actinomycetota > Actinomycetes > Kitasatosporales > Streptomycetaceae > Streptomyces > Streptomyces sp. NPDC043867. The sequence goes on from NZ_JBWKDS010000003.1 coordinate 14,615, forward strand.
AACCAGGCCATCGACGGCATCGCCACCGGCGAAGGGGCCGGCTCGTGCGGCACCGCCGCGCACCGGCGCAGGAACGTGATCGTCAACGACATCGCCACCGACCCCCTGTGGAAGGACTTCCGCGACCTCGCCGGCCGGGCGGGACTCGCCGCCTGCTGGTCGACGCCGATCCTCGCCCGTGACGGCCGGCTCCTGGGCACCTTCGCGATGTACCACCGCACCCCCCGCGCCCCTCAGGACACCGACCTCGCACTGGCCCGCGTCTTCGCCGACACCGCCGCCCTCGCCATCGAGCGGCACCACGCCGAACAGGCCCGGCAGGCAGCCGACGCCCGGGAGAAGGCCGCCCGCGACGACCTCGCCTTCCTGCTGGCCGCCAGCACCGCCCTGGCCGGCCGGCTGGACGAGAGACAGACACTGCAGCGACTGGCCACCCTGGCGAGCCCGGCCCTGGCCCCGCTGGCCACCGTCGACATCCTGGAGGCCGGACGCGTGCAGCGGGTGGCCACCGCCGCGCGGAGCGAGGAGGCACGCAGCCTGCTCGCCGCCTGCGTACCGGCCAAGGACGATGCCGTCGCGCGCGTCCTGAGCTCGGGGCTGACGGAAGTGGCACGCCGCGCCCCCACCGGACCCGGCCCCTGGCACGAGCTGGGCGTCACCGGATACGTCTGCGTCCCCCTGGTGGACCGCGGGCGGCCCTTCGGCGCCGTGACCCTGCTCTCCACGGACGGCCACTCCTTCGACGGTCCCCGGATCGCCCTGGCGGAGGAACTCGCCCGCCGCACCGCGTCGGCCGCCCGCAACGCGCGTCAGTACGCGCAGCGCGCCGCCCTCGCCCGCGACCTGCAGACCGGCCTGCTGCTGCCCGACCTGCCCGACGTCCCCGGCGCCCGGCTCGCCGCCTTCTACCACCCGGCCGGCGAAGGGCTGGAGGTCGGCGGCGACTTCTACGACGTCTTCGAACGGGACGACGGCAGCTGGGCCTTCATCCTCGGCGACGTCTGCGGGCGCGGCGCCATGGCCGCCACCACCACCGCCCTGGTCCGCCACACCGCCCGCGCCGTCGCCTCGCTGCTCGACGACCCCGTCGACATCGTCAAGGCCGTCGACAAGGCCCTGAACGACCGCTACGCCCACCAGAACAACGGCTTCGTGACCCTCGTCTACGGCCATCTCGCACCGGCCGCCGAAGGACTCGCCGTCGAACTCGTGCGAGCCGGGCACACACTGCCCCTGCTGCTGGACGCGGGCCACGTGGTCGACACGGTTGAGGCATCCGGCGGGCTGCTCGGCACCGGCCTCCCGCTCCGGCTCACCGCCCGCCGTCTCACGCTCCGCCCCGGCGAGAGCCTGCTGCTGTACACCGACGGCATCACCGAGTGCAGGGCCGCCGGCACCGAACAGTACGGCGAGGCACGCCTGGCCACGGCCATGGCCTCCGTCCCGCGCGGGGCGGCCGCGGCCGACGTCGTCCGGGCCGTGGCCGAGGACGTCCGCGGCTTCATGGACGGCCGGGAGGTGGAGGACGACCAGGCCGCCCTGGTCATCACCGCCGACGAGCCCGCCCCTGGCCCGTCCTGACCGCAGCGCCGTCGCCGGCGCGCCCCACCTGCGGGCACCCGGAGCAGGGCGGCGCAGTCGTCAGGAAGCAGCCCGCAGGGTGGTGCGGGTCAGGAATCGCAGTGGTCCCGGCTTCCGGACTTGGCCAGTCCGCGGCTGATCATGTAGCCGACGGTGAGGATCACGATGTACCACCAGGCTTTGTCGGCGCGGAAGTAGTCGAGGTGCCCGTCCTCGCTCCCCACCACCAGGGATGCGATCAGGACCGCGATGACGGCAGCGACGTAGACGAAGAATTCCGTCGTCTTCAGGGCCGACTTGGTCTCGGTCGCCAGGCGGCGCGTGTGCTGTCCGGCGGTGTCGGCGCCGGTGCGGTCGCCGGCCGGGTTCCCCCCGAAAAGACCGGTGGAGGAGCGCGCTGACGGCACAAGACCCATGGGTCGGACCAACGGGGAGGAGGCCGCGGGGGACTCGGGGCGGGGGAGAGGACCGCGCTGTACGGCCGTCACGGCAGCCCGGTCTGCTCGCGGTACTGCGCCTTCTTCCCTATGGGCGCCCTTCGGCTGGCGGCAGTCTGCTGCAAAACACGGCTTGGAGGCTCACAGTGACAGCAGGCCCTGCCCCCGAAGGGGCACCGTACGACGTCGACACCCGCACGGCATCCTTCGCGCAGCGCCGGCTGTGGTTCCTGGACCAGCTGGCCGGAAACTCCACCGCATCGATGCTCCCGCTGGTCCTGCGGCTGCGGGGCCCCCTCGACGCGGCCCGGCTCGAGCGGTCCCTGGCCGGGATCGTGACCCGGCACGAGGTGCTGCGCACCCGGTTCACCGCCGTCGACGGCGAGCCGGTACCGGTCGTGGACGCCCCCGCCGGCTTCGTCCTTCAACGCGTCGAGGCAACCGGACCTGACGACCTGTTCGCCCGGTGCCTGGACCGCCCCGTCGACCTGTCCGCCCAGCACCCGCTCCGTGCCACGCTCGCCCGCGTGGCACCCGACGAGCACCTGCTGCTGGTGGAGGTGCACCACATCGCGGTGGACGGCTGGTCGTGGGGCGTGCTGCTGGACGAACTGGCCGCCGGATACCGCGGCGAGCCGGTCGCCGCGCCCGCGGTGCGCTACGCCGACCTGGCCCGTACCCAGCGCGAACGCCTCCGCGGCGAACGGCTGGAACGCCTGCTCGGCCACTGGCGTGAGCGGCTCACCGGCCTCACCCCGCTCGACCTGCCCACCGACCGGCCCCGGCCCCGTGTCTGGGACGGCTCCGGTGACGTCGTGCGCTTCGACCTGCCCGCCGATCTGGTCACCGCCGTCGACGCCCTGGCCAGATCCCGGCGCGCCACCCGCTACATGCTCCTGCTCACCGCCTACCAGGCGCTCCTGGGTCACTGGTCGGGCCGCACCGACGTCGCCGTGTGCAGCACGCTCGCCGACCGCGCCCAGCGCGGTGCCGGGGCCCTGATCGGCCCGCTGGTCAACACGGTCGTCCTGCGCACGGACCTGGCCGGCCGCCCCGGCTTCGCCGAACTGCTGGACCGGGTGCGGGAGCGGGCACTGGCGGACCTCTCCCACGCGGAGGCCCCCTTCGACCTCGTGGTCGGCGCGCTCGGCGGCGCCCGCGACCTGTCCCGGCACCCGCTCGCCCAGGCGTCGTTCACCCTCCTCAACACCCCGATCCGCCCGGTGGAGATGCCCGGCCTGGACGTGACGCTGGTCGAGCCGCCGCTGACCGGGACACCGCTCGACGTCTTCCTCGACCTCACCCTGCGCACCGACGGCAGCATCGCCGCCATCCTCCAGTACGCCACCGCCCTGTTCGACGCCGCCACCATGCGCGCGTTCGCCCGTGCCTACGTCGCGCTGCTGCGCGCCGTCCTGGCCGACCCCGTCACCCCCGTGCAGGACCTGGCCCGCGCGCTGCCCGCCGGACCCGGCGCGCCTGCCCGCCCCCGCCCCGCCTGGCACCACGCTCCCGACCGGCCCGCGGACCCGGCGCCGCCGGTCGCCTTCACCGGCGACCCCGACGCCACCGCGCTGCTCTGCGGCGACGACAGCGCCACCTACGCACAACTGGACACCATGACCGGCTCACTCGCCGCCGCGCTGCGCGCCGCCGGCGTCGGCTCCGGCAGCCCGGTGGGAGTCCTGCTGCGCCGCGGCCTGTGGTCCGTCGCGGCCATCGAGGGGATCTGGCGGGCGGGCGGCGCGTACGTACCCCTGGACCCCGAACTCCCCGCCGAGCGGCTGAGGTTCATGGCGGACGAGGCCCGCCTCACCTGCGTGCTCACCGACCCCGCGACGGCCGCCACCGCCACCGCACTCGCACCGGTCACCGTCGACGTCACCACCCTCACCCCGGCCGCGGACGGCCCCCGCCACCGCCCGCACCCCCGCGAACTGGCCCACGTCATCTTCACCTCGGGCTCCACCGGCCGGCCCAAGGCCGTGGGCGTCGAACACGCCGCGCTCGCCTCGCACGTGGCCGCCACCCGCGAGCGGCTCGGCATCGGCGCCGCCGACCGGGTGCTGGCCTTCGCCTCCTTCTCCTTCGACGCCTCACTGGACCAGGTGCTGCCCGCCCTGACCTCGGGCGCCACCGTCGTCGTGCGCCCCGACGAGCCCTGGCTGCCCACCCAGGTGCCGGAGATCGTCCAGCGGCACGCCCTGACCGTCGTCAACGTGCCCCCGACCTACTGGTCGGAACTGACGCTCTCCCTCGACCGGCGCCTGGCCGCGGCCCTCGCCCCCCTGCGGCTGCTCGTCCTCGGCGGCGAGGCCGTCCCGCCCGACACCCTCGCCGCCTGGCGGGCCGCCGTCCCCTGGGTGCGCGTGTGCAACGCCTACGGGCCCACCGAGACGACCGTCACCGCCACCACCTACGACGCCGACGACCCGCCCGCCGACACCGTGCCCATCGGCCGTCCCCTCGGCGGCCGGCGCGTGTACGTGGTCGACGCCGACGACCAGCCGGTACCCGTCGGCGTCCAGGGTGAACTCCTCATCGGCGGCACGGAAGTGGCCCGCGGCTACCTGGGACGCCCCGCCCCGACCGCCGAACGCTTCGTCCCCGACCCCTACGGACCGCCCGGCGGCCGCCTCTACCACACCGGTGACCTCGTCCGCTGGACACCGGGCGGAGAACTGGAGTTCCTCGGCCGCCGCGACGACCAGGTCAAGATCCGCGGCTTCCGGATCGAACTCGGCGAGGTGGAGAGCGTGCTGCGGGCCTGCCCGCAGGTCGCCGCGGCCGCCGCCCGCCCCGACCGCACCACCGGGCGCAGCCTCACCGGCTACGTCGTACCGGCCCCGGACGCGCCCCGCCCGCCGGACCGGGCGGACCTGCGCGCCTGGTGCGCACGCCATCTGCCCCACTACGCCGTCCCCTCCGACTTCGTCGTCCTTGACGCCCTCCCGGTCGGCGTCTCCGGCAAACTCGACCGCTCCGCCCTGCCCGACCCCGCCCGCCCGGCCGCCGACCCCGCCCGCACCGCACCCCGCGACGAGACCGAGCAACTCGTCGCCGAGGTGTGGGCCGACGTCCTCGGCCTGGACCACATCGGCATCGACGACAGTTTCTTCGACCTGGGCGGCCACTCCCTGCTGGCCACCATGGCGGTCTCCCGCATCGCCCAGCGCCTGGGCCGCGAGATCGAACTGCGCACCGTCTTCGAGAACCCCACCGTCCGGGGCTTCGCCCCCCGCGTGGCCGCCGCCCGCGCCTGCGGCGCCGGCGAGGTGGTGCCCGTCGACCGCGACCGGCCACTGCCGCTGTCCTTCGCCCAGGAACGGCTGTGGTTCCTGGACCGCACCTCCGAACGCGGCGACTCCTACCTGCTGTGGTACTGCTGGCGCACGCGCGGCGGCCTGGACCGCACCGCCTGGCAGCAGGCCCTGGACGACCTGGTGGAACGCCACGAGGTGCTGCGCACCGCGCTCATCGAGTCCGACGGCCGCCCCGTGCAGCGGATCTGCGACCCGGTGGGAGTCCCGCTGCACTGGGAGAAGGCACCCGGGGCCCCGGACGAGCAGACCCGGCTGGAGACGGTACGGCGCCGGGCCGCGACCCTGGCCACGCGCCGCTTCGACCTCACCCGGCCACCCCTGTTGCGGGCCGGCGTGTGGGAGCTGGCCGACGACGACCACGTCGTGCTCCTCGCCCTGCACCACGCCGTCACCGACGGCTGGTCCAAGGGCCTGCTGCTGGACGAACTCACCCAGCACTACGAGGCCCGGCGCGCGGGCCGGCGCGCCCAGCTGCCGCCGCTCGCCGTGCAGTACGGCGACTTCGCCGTCTGGCAGCGCGAGCGCGCCGACAGCGGCGCCCTGGAACCCCAGCTCGCCTACTGGGAAAGCACCCTGGAGGACGCGCCCGCGCTGGAACTGCCCACGGACCGGCCCCGGCCGTCCGCGTTCACCGGCCGGGGCGGCGCCGTGGAGGTCGACCTGCCCGCCGCCCTCGTCGACCGCGTGGACGCCTGCGCCCGCGAGCTGGGCGCGACCCGGTTCATGGTGCTGCTGGCCGCGGCCCAGGCGGTCCTGGCCCGCTGGTCGGGGCAGACCGACGTGTCCGTGGGCACACCCGTCGCCGGACGCGGAAGGCTCGAACTGGAGCCCCTGGTCGGCTTCTTCGTCAACACCGTCGTCCTGCGCACGGACCTGTCCGGACGGCCCACGTTCACCGGGCTCGTGGACCGGGTACGGGACGTCGTCCTGGGCGCCTTCGACCGCCAGGAGGTGCCGTTCGAACGGGTCGTGGAGCGGCTGCGCCCAGAACGCGACCTGTCCCGCAACCCCTTGTTCCAGGTCATGGTGGACGTCCAGGACGCCTCCACGGGCGGCTCCGCCCGGCCGGGACAGGCCGCCACCGACTTCCCGCTGCCCTGGGGTTCGGCCAAGTTCGACCTGACCGCCACCTTCGTCGTCCGGGAGAACCGCTTCGCCCTCAACGTCGAGTACGCCGCCGACCTGTTCGACCCGTCCACCGCCACCCGGTTCGCCCGGCACGTCGGACGGCTGCTGGAGACCCTCGTCGCCGACCCCGCGGCACGCGTCGACGAGGCACCGCTGCTCTCGGCCGGGGAGCGGGAGAGCCTGGTGGCCGGTGCCGGCCGGGACACGGTGCCCGCGCCGGGGTTCCGGGTGCGGGGCCGGGCGGACGCCCCGGCCGTCGTCTGCGAGGGCACGACCCTCGACCACGCCCGGCTGGACGCCCTGACCGGCGGACTGGCCGCAGCCCTGGCCGACGCGGGCGCGGCCCCCGGCGACGCCGTGGGCGTGTGCGTCGGCCGGGGCGTGTGGCCGGTCGCCGCGATGCTCGCCGTCTGGCGGGCCGGCGGCGTGTACGTCCCGCTCGACACCCGCATCCCCGAGGAACGGCTGCGGTACATGCTCCGCGAGGCCGGGGTGCGGCACGTGGTGTCCGACGCGGACACCCGGGACAAGGTCACCCGGCTCGGGGCCACGGCGATCGACGTCGGCCGGGTCCGGCCGGCCCCCGACGGCCCCCGGCACACCCCCCGCCCCGACGACCTCGCCTACGTCATCTTCACCTCCGGCTCCACCGGCCGCCCCAAGGCCGTAGGCGTCGAACACCACGCCCTGGACGCCCATGTGGCCACCGCCCGCGAGGCGTTCGCGCTGACCGCGGACGACCGGGTGCTCACCTTCGCCTCCACCTCGTTCGACGCGTCGCTGGAGCAGATCCTGCCCGCACTGAGCGCCGGGGCGACGGTGGTGGTGCGCCCGGACGAGATCTGGGCGCCGGAGGAACTCGCCGCCCGGGTCGCCGCCGAGCGGGTGACCGTCATGGAACTCACCCCGTCCTACTGGGCGGAACTCGTCGCCCGCCTGGACACGCTGGCACCCCGACTGGCGTCACTGCGGCTGCTGGTGACGGGGGGAGAGGCACTGCCCGCCGACCCCCTGGAGCAGTGGTTCGCGCACCTGCCCGCGGTGCCCGTGATCAACACCTACGGCCCCACCGAGGCGGTGATCTCCGCCACCGCGCACACCGTCGAGGCGGTCCCGCACGGCCGGGTACCCATCGGCCGCGCCCTCGGCGGCCGCCGCACCTACGTCGTCGACGCCCTGGGCGAGCTCACCCCCGACGGCGTACCGGGCGAACTCCTCATCGGCGGAACCGAGTTGGCGCGGGGATACCTGGGCCGTCCCGCACTGACCGCCGAGCGTTTCGTGCCCGACCCGTTCGGCGGACGAGGCGGCCGGCTCTACCGCACCGGCGACGTCGTACGCCGACTGCCCACCGGCGAGCTGGAGTTCCTCGGCCGCAACGACGACCAGGTCAAGATCCGCGGATTCCGCGTCGAACCGGGAGAGGCCGAGGCGGTGCTGCGCCGGCACCCCGGAGTGCGGGGCGCGGCCGTCGTGGTGCGCACCCTGCACGGCGAGGCCGCCCTCGTCGCCTACACCGCGGGCACCCGCCTGTCGCAGGAGTCCCTGGAGCGGCACTGCCGGGAGCACCTGCCCCACTACCTGGTGCCGTCGGCGTTCGTCCTGCTGGACGCCCTGCCGCTGACCGTGCAGGGAAAACTGGACACCGCCGCCCTGCCCGAGCCCGTGGCACGCGCACCGCACGCCTTCGTGGCACCGCGCACCCCCGCCGAGACGGTCGTCGCGCAGATCTGGTGCGAGGTCCTCGACCTGCCCCGGGTCGGCGTCCACGACGACTTCTTCGCGCTGGGCGGCCACTCCCTGCGCGCGGTGTCGGTCGCCTCCCGACTGCGGACCGCCTTCGACTGCCCGCTGCAGGTCCGGGACCTGTTCGAGCACCCCACCGTCGAACGGCTCGCCGCCGAGGTGGAGCGCCGGCTGCTGGAGCTGATCTCGCAGCTGAGCGACGAGGAGATCGACCTGTCCCTCACGGCCGGCCTCTGACCCCGTCGCCCGCGCCCGCCCCTGCCCGACTTCCTCTCCCCAGTTCTTGGATCGGAGTGCCCTCATGACCACATCCGACGTGCGTCCCGGCCCCCTCGCCGCGGGCGGCGGCCTGTCCCCGGCGGCCCGGCGCCTGCTGGAGCAGCGACTGCGCGGCCGGGCCGCCGTACGCGAGGACGGCCCGGCCCGGGTCCGGCCCCGCCCGCAGCGGATCCCGCTGTCCGCGGCCCAGCAGCGCCTGTACTTCCTGGACCGGCTCGACCCGGGCGCACCCACCTATCTGCTGCCCGCCGCCTGGCGGTTCACCGGCCCGCTGGACCTGCCTGCCCTGCGCGCCGCCGTGGCGGACCTCGTCGCCCGGCACGAGCAGCTGCGCGTGATCTTCCCCGAGCACGACGGCATCCCCCACCAGCAGGTCCTGCCCGCCGACGGCACCGTCCTGGACGTGATCGAGGTGAGCGGCGAGGAGGGCGAGGACCGCGAACGGCGCCTGTCGGCCGCCGTGCACACCGCCGCCGTACGGCCCTTCGACCTCGCCCACGAACCCGCCTTCCGGGCCACCCTGGTCCGCGCCGCCGACGACGACCACGTGCTGGTCCTGGCCATGCACCACATCGTCTCCGACGGCTGGTCGCTGGGCCTCGTCGTCCGTGACCTGACCGAGCTGTACCTGGCCCGCCGCGAGGGACGCGCCGCACACCTGCCCGAACTGCCCCTCGACTACAGCGACTACGCGATCTGGCAGCGCCAGAGCGACCAGTCCGCCGCCCTGGACCACTGGCGCACCCGACTGGCCGGCCTCACCCCGCTGGAACTGCCCACGGACCACCCCCGCCCCGACACCCCCGGCGGCCGCGGCGCAGCCCACCGCGCCACCCTGCCACCCGCGCTGAGCGACGCGCTCGCCGCGCTGGGCCGGCGCACCGGCACGACCCCCTACATGACGGTGCTGGCCGCGTTCCAGGCCGCGCTCGCCTTCCACAGCGGACAGCGCGACATCGCCGTCGCCACCGTGGTCGCCAACCGGGAACGGGCCGAGACCGAGCAGCTCGTCGGCTTCTTCGTCAACACCCTCGTCCTGCGCGGCGACCTCTCCGACGACCCGACCCCCGCCGCGCTGCTCGCCCGCACCCGGGAGCGGGTCCTGGAGGCGTTCCAGCACCAGTCGCTGCCCTTCGAGCAGGTCGTCGACGCGCTGAGCCCGCAGCGCGACCTCGCCCGCAACCCGCTCGTCCAGGTCCTCTGCACGCACACCGACACCACACCGTCCGGCTTCGACCTGGGGCAGGCGAGCGGGACGCCGTACCCGATCGACCTCACCACCGCCAAATTCGACCTCACCCTCGATCTGCGCGACGGCGACGGACGCACCGACCTGGTGTTCGTCTACCGGCCCGACCTGTTCGAGGAGGCCTCGGTCGCCGCCCTCGCCCGGCACACCGTGACCCTGCTGGAGGCGTTCTGCGCCGCCCCCGACACCCCGCTCAGCACCGTCGACCCGCTCACCCCCGCCGAACGCGCCCACCTCCTCGGCCCGGACGGCCCCGCCAACACCGGCACCGACGCCTCCCCGGCCCCGCGCACCGCTGCCGACCGCCTCGCCGGGCACATCGCCCGCACACCCCACGCGGTCGCGGTGAGCGGATCGGGACGCACCCTTACCTACGCCCAGCTCGACGCCCGCGCCTCGGCGCTGGCCCGGCGGCTGCGCGCCGCCGGCGTCACCCGCGGCTCCCTCGTCGGCGTCTGCCTCGACCGCACCCCCGACCTGGCCGCCGCGCTGCTCGCCGTCTGGCGGGCCGGCGCCGCCTACCTTCCCCTCGACCCCTCCCATCCCAGAGCGCGCCGCGAGTTCACCGTCACCGACTCCGGCGTCGAGTGGATCGTCACCGACACCGCCACCCGCGCCGCCGTCGAGGGACTGCCCGCCCGCCTGGTCCCGCTCGACGCGGACGACACGCACACCCCGGCCGCCGGCGACGACCTCCTCCCGGCCCCCGACGACCTCGCCTACGTCATCTACACCTCCGGCTCCACCGGCCGTCCCAAGGGCGTGGAGATCACCCACGGCAACCTGGCCTGGCTGCTGGACGCCGCCGACCGGCACTTCGACTTCGGCCCCGCCGACGTGTGGACCCTGATGCACTCGCCGGCCTTCGACTTCTCCGTGTGGGAGCTGTGGGCACCGCTCACCAGCGGCGGACGCGTCGTCGTGCTCGGCGCGGACGAGGTGCGCGACCCGGCGGCCGTGCACCGGGTGCTGCGCGAGGAGAACGTCACCGTCCTCAACCAGACCCCGGCCGCCTTCAAGGGCCTGCGCGCCCACCTCCAGAACACCGGGGCCGGCTTCGCGGACCTCGCCCTGCGCACCGTCATCTTCGGCGGCGACGCCTTCGACGTACGCGACTACCGCGACTGGTTCACGGCCCCGGGACACCGCCCCGCGCTGGTGAACATGTACGGCATCACCGAGACCACCGTGCACGTCACGATCCGCACCATCACCGAGCAGGACATCGACGGCGGCGTCCGCTCGCCCATCGGCCGTCCGCTCGCCGGCCAGCACGGCTACGTCCTGGACTCCTTCGGCCGGCTCGTGCCGCCCGGCAGCACCGGCGAACTGTACGTCTCCGGCGGCGGTGTGGCCCGCGGCTACCTGAACCGGCCCGAGCTGACCGCCGAACGCTTCCTCGACGACCCCTTCGGGGGCCCCGGCGCCCGCATGTACCGCACCGGCGACCTGGTCCGCGTGGAGCCCGACGGACAGCTCGGCTACGTCGGCCGCGCGGACCACCAGGTGAAGATCCGCGGCTACCGCATCGAGCCCGGCGAGATCGAGACCGCCCTGCGCGCGCTGCCCGGCGTCGCCGACGCCGCCGTGGTGGCCCGCCCCGACGAGGGCACCGCCCGCCTGGTCGCGCACGTCGTCACGCCCGAGGGCCGCCCCCTCGACCCGCCCGCCCTGCGCGAGGGACTGCGGCTGACCCTGCCCGAGCACATGGTCCCGGCGCTGTTCGTCCGCCACGAGCACCTGCCCCTGACCGCCAACGGCAAGGTCGACCGGGCCGCGCTGACCGCGGTCCGGCCCGTCTCGGACGGGCCTCGGGCACACGTACCGCCCGAGGGGCCCCGGGAGCAGGCCCTCGCCGCCGTGTGGAGCCAGGTACTGGGCATCGAGCACGTCGGCCGCACCGACAACTTCTTCGACCTGGGCGGCGACTCCATCCTGGCGCTGCGCCTGGTGGGCCTCGGCCGCCTCGCCGGACTCGGGTTCACCGTCGCCGACGTCTTCCGCGCCCGCACCCTGGCCGACCTGGACGCCCTCGTCACCGACGCCGGCGACACCCCCGCCCCCACCGCCCCCTTCTCCCAGCTCGACCCGGCCGACGCCGGCCGCCTGCCCGACGGACTCGCCGACGCCTACCCGCTCACCATGCTCCAGGCCGGCATGCTGCACGAGATGCTCGCCGACCCGCGGCGCGGCGCCTACCACAACGTCACCGACCTGAAGATCACCGTCCCCGAGGGCTTCGACCTCGACGCGTTCCAGGCCGCCGTGGACGCGCTCGTCACCGGCCACCCGATCCTGCGCACCTCCGTCGACCTCGTCTCCTACCGCGAGCCCCTCCAGCTCGTCCACCGCGCCGCCCGCCTGCCCGTCGGCTACACCGACCTGCGCGCACTGCCGCGCGAGGAACAGCGGGCCCGGCTGCGCGCCTTCGTCGACGAGGAGTTCGAGCGCCGCTTCGACCTCGCCGCCGCCCCCCTGGTACGCATCCACCTCCACCACATCACCGACCACGACCTGCGCCTCGTCCTGACCGACTGCCACGTCGTCCTGGACGGCTGGAGCCTGACCTCACTCGTCGCCGACCTGCTGGCCCTGCACCGGCAGGCCGTCGCCCACCGCCGCGCGCCCGAGCCGCCGACCGCACCGCCCTTCGCCGAGTACGTCGCCCTGGAGCGGGCCGCGCTCGGCAGCGAGGAGTCCCTCGACTACTGGCGCGGCCGGCTCGCCGATCTGCGGCCCGTCACCTTCCGCAGGCGCACGGCCGCCGACGTGGCCGGCCAGGCGCCGGTGCACGAGGTCCGCCGCTCCTACGCCCACCTCGCCGAACACATCGGCCGCCTGGCCAAGGAAGCCGGCGTGCCGCGGCGCACCGTGCTGATCACGGCCTTCCACCACACCATGAGCCTGTTCGCCGACCGCGACGACAGCACCCTCGGCCACAGCATCGGCCTGGTCACCAACGGGCGGCCCGAGCTGCCCGGCGCCGACCGGATGCGCGGACTGTTCCTGAACACCGTGCCGTTCGGCGTGGCCCGCCCGCGCGGCAGCTGGCTCGCCTACCTGCGGGACGTCTTCACGGCCGAACAGGAGATGCTCCCGCACCGCAGGCTCCCGCTGGTCCACATCGCCCGCCTGCGGCCCACCGAACCGAACCTGACCGACGCCGTCTTCAACTACGTCAACTTCCACCGGCTCTCGCACGACTCCTGGGACGACTCCCTGGAGATCGCGCGGACCATGTTCCCGCTGCTCATCAACGCGAGCGTCAACGCCTTCACCCTCGACGCGGACCCGGCGTTCGTCGCACCCGCCACCGCCGAGCAGCTCGCCGACGTGTACTGCGCCCAGCTGGAGGCCATGGTCGCCGGCCCGCACACCCGGGTGACCCGGCCCGCGCTCACCGGCGCCGCCCGCGCCACCGCCCTCGACGTCTGGGCCCGGGGCCCCAAGACCCCCTCCTCACCGCTGCTGTTCCACGAGCACATCGACGCCCACGCCGCCCGCACCCCGCACGCGGTCGCCGTCGAGCACCGCGGGCAGCACCTGACGTACGCCGGACTCCAGGAGCAGGCCGAGCAGCTGGCACGGCGGCTGCGGCAGCTCGGGGTCGGCCCCGAGACCGTGGTGGGCATCTGCGCCGAGCGCGGCCCCGACCTGGTGCGCGCCGCCGTCGGTGTGCTGCGCTCCGGCGGCGCCTTCCTGCCCCTCGACCCGCAACACCCCACCGAACGGCTCGCGTTCATGGCCCAGGACAGCGGCATGCGGGTGCTGCTCACTCAGCGCGCACTCACCGGGACGGTGCCCTTCGACGGGCCGGTGATCCACCTGGACGCCCCCGCCGACCCCGCAGAAACCGGCACGGCCACGCCGGCCGTGCCGGGCCGGGAGCCCGACGCCGACACCCTCGCCTACATCATCTACACCTCGGGCTCCACCGGCACACCCAAGGGAGTAGCCATCCCGCACCGGGGCCTGTCCAACATGCTCGAAGGGCAGCGCGACCTGGTGCACCCCACCGCCGGCGACCGGGTGCTGCAGTTCGCCTCCTTCGGCTTCGACGCCTCCATCCTGGAACTCACCTGGTCCCTCGCCAACGGCGGCCGGCTGGTCACCGCCCCCAAGGAGGACCTGCGCCCCGGCCCCGACCTCGCCCGCACCCTGCGCGAAACCCACGTCACCGGCGCCATGCTGCCGCCCAGCGCACTGGCGGTACTCGGCCAGGACGACTTCCCCGAGCTGCGGGTGCTCCAGGTCGCCGGCGAGGCCTGCCCGGCCGAACTCGCCGACGCCTGGTCGCGCGGCCGGCGCTTCCACAACGTCTACGGCCTCACCGAGACCTCCGTCTGGTCCGTCGCCGCCGAACTGACCCCCGGCCAGGGCACCCCGCCCATCGGCACCCCGATCCGCAACACCCGCATCCACGTCCTGGACGACGACCTCCAGCCCGTCCCGGTGGGCGTGCCGGGCGAGATTCATCTCGGCGGGCAGGCCGTCGGCCGCGGCTACCTGGGCCGGCCCGCACTGACCGCCGCCACCTACGTCCCCGACCCGTACGGCGCACCCGGCGAGCGGCTGTGCCGCACCGGAGACCTCGGCACCCACCGGCCCGACGGCTCCGTGGAGTGGCTCGGCCGCCGCGACTCACAGGTCAAACTGCGCGGCTTCCGCATCGAACTCGGCGAGATCGAGCACGCCCTCAGGGGCCTGCCCGAGGTCCGCCAGGCCGTCGTCCTGCACCGCACCGACCTGCCCGGCGAACCGGCCCTCGTCGCCTACCTCGTCGTCCACGGCCCCCGGCGGCCCCGGCCCGAGGAACTGCGCCGCGACCTGCGGGCCTCGCTGCCCGCCTACATGCTGCCCGCCCGGTTCGTCTTCCTGGACGAGATGCCCGTCAACCGCAGCGGCAAGACCGACAAGCGGGCGCTGCCCCTGCCCCCGGCCGAACTCGACCGCAACGACACCGAGTACGCCGCCCCCTCCACCACCGCGGAGAAGGTCCTCGCCGAGATCTGGCGCGAAGTCCTCGGCCTGTCCCGCATCGGCGTCCACGACGACTTCTTCCGCATCGGCGGCAGCTCCCTGTCCACCGTCCGGGTCTCCCTGATGGCCGCCGGACGCGGCCTGCCGGTGTCGGTCGGCGACCTGATCGAACACCCGACGATCGCCCAGCTCGCCGCGCACGCCACCCGGGCGGCCGGTGACGGGCTGCCCGCCGCCGTCACCTCCGAGGTACGGCTGCGCGAGGGCACGGGGGAGCCCCTGTGGTGCGTGCACCCCACCGGCGGCAGCGCCGCCTGGTTCGTGCCGCTCGCCCGCGCCCTGCCGCCCGGCCGGCCCGTCCACGCCTTCCAGGCACGCGGACTGCTCGGCGGCGTCGACCCCGGCACGGTCGCCGGCATCGCCGCCAACTACGTCGCCGAGATCACCGACCGCGACGGCACCGGCCCGCACGCCCTGCTCGGCTGGTCCATGGGCGCCAACATCGCCCTGGAGATGGCCACCCAGCTGCACACGGCGGGGCACCCGGTCGCACCCCTCGTCCTGATCGAGCCGTACCTGCCCAACACCGCCGCCCGGGCCCGCCTGGACGGCGTCACCAAGGACCTGCGCGAAGCCCTGCGCCTGCGGGACCGGCTGCGCGAACTGCCGCCCTCCCCGCAGCGCGACCGGGCCACGGCCGAACTCACCGCCACCCTGCTGGGCGCCGGCATGAGCCCCGCCGAAGCGGCCCTGGTCGAGAACGCACCGATCGAGGTGTGGCACTCGCTGCTCGCCGCCCTGGCCGCCTACGAGGTCCGCCCCTACCCCGGCCACATCCACCTCGTGGTCGGCAGCGAAGCCGCCGGACTGCCCCGCGGCCGCACCATGCCGGGCCTGGACGTCGACTACGACACCTACGTCGCCCGCTGGCGCGAGGTGGCAGGCGACGGGCTCACCCTGCACATCAGCGAAGGCGACCACATGTCGATGATGGCCGAGCCCCAAGTGCAGGGCATCGCCCGACTGCTCGCCGGCATCGAGGCGGGAGAGACCCGATGACCACCGCCGCCCCCGCCTTCACCGAGCGCTACCTGCTGTCCGCCGGCATGGTCGCCGACCCCTACGACCACCTCGACGCCCTGCGCGCGCACGCCCCCGTCCACTGGAGCCCGATGCACCACGCCTGGCTCGTCACCGGCTACGACCAGGTGATGCGCTGCCTGCGCGACCCCGCGGTCTCCGCCGACCGGGTACGCCCCCTGATGGACGCCGTACCGCACGGCGCCCGCGAGGACGCCGAGCGGGCCTTCGGGATCCTCTCCCGCTGGATGGTCTTCAACGACGCCCCGCAGCACCGCAGGCTGCGCCAGGTGTTCCAGGAGGCGTTCGCCGCCCGCGCGGTGGCCCGCTACCGCGCCTTCACCGAGAAGGCGACCCGCGCCGTCCTCGCCCGCAAGGCGGTTCCCGGCCGCACCGGCGACCTGATGGCCGACGTCGCCAAGCCCCTGCCCGCGCTGGTGTTCGCCCGCTGGCTCGGCATCCCGCGCACCGATTCCCCCTCCTTCTGGTACTGGAACGCCCGCGTCGCCGACCTCGTCCTCGGCACCGCCCAGGAGGAGAGCGAGTACCGGGCCTCCCTGCAGGCGCTGGTGAGCCTGGAGGACTACCTGGGAGCGCTGGTCGCGCGGCGCCGCGCCGAACCCGGCGACGACCTGATCAGCCAGGTGCTGCGCGAGGGCCGGGTCGGCGACTCCGTCAGCGAGGAGGAGTTCGTCGGGATGCTCACCCAGATGGCGTTCGCCGGCGGGGAGACCACCAGCAACCTCATCGCGAACACCGTCCTGGCCCTGCACACCCGGCCCGAGCAGCTCGCCGCCGTCCGCGCGGACCCCGAACTGGCCCAGGGCGCCGTGGAGGAGACCCTCCGCCTGGACGGCCCGTCCAAGATGTCGATCCGCACCGCCGCCCGCGACCTCGACCTCGACGGCCACACCCTGCGCACCGGCGACCGGATCTTCCTCGTCACCGCCGCCGCCAACCGCGACCCGGCCCGCTTCCCCGACCCCGGACGGTTCGACGTGCGCCGCACCGGCGCGACCCACCTCGGCTTCGGCTTCGGCGCCCACTTCTGCATCGGCGCCGCGCTGGCCCGGCTGGTCGCCGTGTCCGCCGTGCGGACCCTGGTCACCGATCACCCGGGCCTCACCCTGGCGGACCCCGGCGGAGAGACCTGGCAGCCCTCCCTGCTCAACCGCAGCCTCACCGCCCTGCCCGTCCGCTACTGACCGGACCGCCGAGAGCGTCCGTACGACGAAAGGCACACCATGGCCACCACTCTCGCCGACGCCGGTCCCCGGCTGTGGGCACCGGCCCGGCAGCGGCCCTTCCAGCTCCTGTGGCTGGGACAGTCGCTGTCCCTGCTCGGCGACGGTTTCAGCGTCGTCGCCTTCTCCTGGATCACCCTCGAACTGACCGGCTCCACCCTCGCCCTCGGCTACGTCCTCGCCTTCCAGGCCGTACCCCGCGCACTGCTCACCCTGGTGGGCGGCTCCCTCAGCGACTCCTGGTCCACCCGCACCCTCATGGTCGCCTCCAGCTGGACCCGGGCGGCACTGATGGCGGGCGTCGGACTCGCCGGACTGAGCGGCCAGCTGACGGTGGCGACGCTGTGCGCGGCGGCCGCCGCCTTCGGCGCCGTCGACGCCTTCTTCCAGCCCGCCCGCGTCTCCATCCTGCCCTCCGTCGTGGACAAGGACCTGCTCACCGCGGCCAACGCGCTGCTGGGCACGGGCGCCCGGACCGCCGCCGTCGTCGGACCCGCCGTCGGCGGTGTGGTCATCGCCGTCACCCGCGCGCCGGTCGCCTTCCTCGTCGACGCCGTCTGCTTCGCCCTGTGCGGCTGGTGCGTGGCGAGCATCCGCACCCGCCCCGGGGCCGGCCGTGCGCAGACCGGCGCGGTGAAGGAACGCACCCCCCTGGGCGCCCGCATCCGCGAGGGCGTCACCTACACCTTCCGCGACCCCCGGCTGCGGACGATCGTCGCCCTCGACACCGCCGTCAACTTCTGTTATGCCGGGCCCTTCACGGTCGGCTTCGCCACCCTCGCCGACCAGGTGCTGCGGGGCGGCCCCGCCACACTCGGCGTGCTCAACGGGTCCCTCGCGGGGGGCGCGATACTCGGCACGCTCGCCGGCGGCGCGCTCGGCGGCCGGCCCCGGGTGGGCCTGCTGGTGGCCGCTCTCGCGGGCTGGCTGGGCGCCGGAATGGCCGTACTGGGCCTGGTGCACAGCACCGCGGCCGTCGTGGCGACGGTGCTCGCCATGGGCTTCGCCATCGGATTCCAGGGCGTGTTCGGACTCAGCTGGATCCAGCGGAACATCCCGCAGGACGTGCTCAGCCGGGTCGTCTCCGTCGACATGGTCCTCGGCTACGCGGCCGCCCCGCTGTCGCTGATCGCGTGCGGCGCGCTGGCACGGATCGACACGTTCGCCCTGTTCGCGGTGGTGGCCGTCGTCCTCGCCGGGACGGGCCTCGCGGTCCTCGCATCACGCGCGGTGCGCGAGATGCGCTAGCGCCGGGTTCAGGAGGACCGCAGGGCGGCCGACCGCGCGCACAGGTCCGCGCGGTTGGCCGCCCCCGTCTTGGTGATCAGGCTCGCGATGTGCTTCTCCGCCGTACGGGGCGAGATGAACAGCCGGTCGGCGATGTCCTTGTTGCCGAGCCGCTCCGCGAGCAGCCGGAACACCTCGAACTCCCGCACGGTCACCCCCTGCGCCCGCAACTGGTCGGGAATGCCGCTGGTGCCGGTGCGGTGCTGGTGCACGGGAGCGCCGAGCCGGCGCAGCGCGGCCCGGCAGGCACCCGCCACGGCCGCCGTGTCCCGCTCGTGGAAGTGGTGTTCGGCGCGCCGCAGCCAGCCCACCGGATCACCCCAGCCGTCCTGGTGCGCCGCGTCGGCGATCAGCCGCAGGCCAAGATGCTGGGCCAGCGGGTACGGCTGCGCCAGCGCCAGCGCCGACTCGACCGCCGCCGCAGCCCGCGCGCCCGCCCCTTCCCGGCCGAGCAGCACGGCGTCGGCGAGCAGCACGAACTGCCGGTTCCAGCGCATCCGGGCGACGGCGGTGGCGGTGACCTCGTCGTGCCGGGCCCGGTCCGCGTCCCCGGCGAGCACGTCCAGCAGCAGGACGAGGCCATGGGTGCCGCTGAGGTGGTAGGTGGAGGGGTTGTCCGCCTCCAGCGCCACCACCGCCCGCAGCTCGGCACGGGCCAGCTCGCGGTCCTCCTCCAGCAGCGCGCAGAAGGCGCGGGCCAGACCGAGGCACAGCGGCTCCTCCTGCGAGCCGGCACCGTCCCACTCGGTGAACGCGGCGAGCGCCGCCTGCATCGCCGTACGGTCCCCGCGGTGTGCCTCCAGGACGGACTGCGCCATCAGGACGTACCGCACGGCGGGCGCCAGCCGCAGGCGTCGTACCACGGCCAGGCATTCGGCGGCGGCCGACCGGGCGGCCTCGTACTCGCCGCGCAGCACCGCGTCCAGCACGAGGATGCCGTCCACGGTGTGCACGAGGTGCACCGAGCCGAGCCGCAGCGCCTCCGCGCGGGCCGCCAGCAGACCCGAGGCGTCGCCCTCGGCGAGCCAGGCGTTGCCGCCCATGCGGGTGGCCGCGTACATGCGCTGCAGCGGCAGGCGGTGGCGTTCCGCCGTGGCGAGGGCCTGTTCGAGCATCGCCTGCGACTCCTGGGGGTCCCGTTCCCTGGCCACGGTGGCGAGCAGCTCGCTGGCCTGGCAGGCGACGACGGGCAGCCCGTACCGCTCGGCGGTGTCGGCGGCCGAGCGAGCCAGTTTCTCCGCGTGCTGGGTGCGGTCAGGACCCGGAGTGTCCAGGGCCAGATAGGCGGCCGTGACGTCGACGGCCGCGGCCGTCGCCTCGTCCGGTGCGCTCGCCAGCATCTCGCGGGCACGCACGATCTGGCGGTTGCCGTCGCTCCACCGCCCCGCCGTGTGGGCGACCTTGGCCAGCCGGGTGTGCAGGGTGGCCAGGCGCGCCGGGCCCAGCCCGGAGCCGCTCAGCACATGCAGGTCCTCCGCCAGCTCGAAGGCGCGGGCGAAGTCACCGGCCTCCGCGAGGGCCGGCAGCAGGTTCTCCAGCACCTCCGCCCGCGCCTGCGGATCACCGGCGTCGGCCAGCAGGCTCTCCGCGCTGCTGAGCAGGGTCACGGCGGAGCCGAGCGCGCCCGCCGCCAGGGCCCGGCCGCCGGCCTCCGCGAACAGCAGCCCGGCCTCGACCCGGTCCCCGGCCTCGCACCGCAGCCCGGCCGCGAGCGCGCACCAGTCGCCGCCGAGGCCGGGGTGCAGTTCCTCGGCCGCCTCCGCACCCCGCCGGGCCAGCTCCGCCCGCTGACCCGGCGTCATCTGCGTGAACAGCGCCTCCACGGTGAGGGAGTGCCGGAAGGCGTACCAGTCCGGAGCCGGCTCGTCGGGGATGACCAGCCGCGCGGCCACGCCCGCGTGCAGATGGCTGAGCAGGGCCCGGTCGTCGACGCCGGTCATACGCTGCAGCACGGTGAGCGGGAAGCGCCGGCCGAGGACGGCGGCGGCCGACAACAGGGTCAGGCCCTGCGCGCCCAGCCGGTCGATGCGGCGCAGAATGCCCCGTGCCAGCGACGAGGAAACGTCACTGCGCAGATCTCCGACCGCGCGCCAGCCCTGCGGCCCCTGCACCAGCGTCCCGGCCCCGATCATCGACTGCAGCAGCTCCTCCACCAGGTACGGGCTGCCCGCGCTGTCCTCCCACAGCCGCTGCAGGACCGCCTCGGGCACCTCGTCCGGGCCCTCGGCGCCGAGCTGCGCCGCGATCATGCCGTGCACCTGGGGGCGGGTCAGCGGCGGCAGCTCGACCAGCGCCGCGACGCCGCGGCGGCGGGCGGACTGCGCGAGGTCCAGCGCCTCGCTGAAGTCCGTGCGCACGGTGGCCAGCAGGAGTACGGGTGAGTACTCCAGGTTGTCCACCAGGTATTCCAGCACCCCGAGCGTCTCCGGGTCGGCGTCGTGCAGGTCCTCCAGCAGGAGCAGCTGGCCCTGCCCGCGCCCGGCGGCGGTGAGCAGACGCAGCACCGCCTCGCCCAGGATGACCATGGAGCTGCTCTCGCGTTCCCCGGTGTCCCAGTCGGGGACCAGCCGTCCGAGGACGGGGCGGTAGGGGCCAAGGGCCAGGTCGTCCACGGGCTCGCCGCCGCGGAACAGCGACATCAGCGCCTCGGTGAGGGGACGGAACGGCACGGCCGGACCCGTGGTGCTGCTGCGCCCGCGCAGTACGCGCATCCCGGCGTCCAGCGCCCGGCCCACCGCCTCCGCCGCGAGCCGTGACTTGCCGACACCGGCCTCGCCGACCAGGAAGACGACACCGCCGCGTCCCTGCCTCGCCTCGGCCATGGCACTTTCGAGCAGGGCGATTTGGGGGTCCCGCCCGACCAGGGATGGCGCATGGGAACGCATGAACGCAGATGGTAATCGGAATATCAGGATCTGCGGCAGGTCGCCCGCTCCCGGTCTCTCCCGGCCGCTTCCGTCACGGCCCCCGCACGCAACACGGCGGGGGGGGGGGGGGGGGGGGGGGGGGGGGGGGGGGGGGGGGGGTGGGGGGGGGGGGGTGGGGTGGAGGGGGGGGGGGGGAGGGAGTGGGGGGGGGTGG
>NZ_JBWKDS010000003.1:36039-43025 GCF_056435845.1 Streptomyces sp. NPDC043867
GAGGCTGCGGGGCCCCCCCCCCCCCCCCCCTCCCCCCCCACCCCCCCCCCCCCCCCCCCCCCCCCCCCCCCCCCCCCTCCCCCCCCCCCCCCCCCCCCCCCCCCGCACGCGGTGTCAGTACTGATCAGCCGTCAGTTCGGTGCGGAGACCGAGGTGTCCAGGGTGCTCAGCGTGATGACGACGCCGCTGGTCAGTACCATCCCCGCCAGCACGCGGGCCCGGGCGCAGGCGCGGTTGCGGCCCCTGAGCGTGACGCCGCCCGCCGCGTCCTGCTCGTCGGCGCCGGTCTCGGTGACGTCGGCGGCGGTGGTGGCGAGGTGCTTGTCCATGACGGTGATCCCCTTCTGGTGTCCCGTGCGGATGCGCACGGTGGGAGGTGGAGAAATGCCGTGGTGCCGTGGTGCCGTGGTGCCGTGGTGCCGAGGAGCGGAGGTGCGTGGGTCGGTCAGTGGCCGGGGTGTCCCAGGAGCAGGACGGACGGCACGTTTTCGGGCCGGGCCAGGCGGAGCAGTCCGTAGCCGATGCCGGACAGTCCGGTCAGCAGCCCGGGGGAGGGGACGTGATCGGGGGTGGCACATCGGTGGCTCTGCGCCTCGACGAGGGCGAGCACCTGACCGCTGCGCCGGTTCAGCGCCTCGGCGGCGGTCGCGTCGCCCTGTCCGGCGAGGACGGCCAGCGCCTCCAGCGTGCCGAGGGTGCCCTGTCCGAGGCTCAGGTCCGGGCGCACCTCGGCGTCCGCCAGCCGGTCCGCCGGCCGGGGAGAACCCGGTTGCGGGGGAAGGCGGGCGGCGGCCGCCGCCACGCCCGCGAGCCCGCCGGCCCAGGACGTGTCGGCGTGCGGGGCCCCCGTGTCCCGGAGCGCGGCGCGGAGCAGGGCGTGCGCGGCGGCCGCGTGCCGGGCGGCACGCCCGGGCCGCCGGGCGGCGTACCGCAGCAACGCCCACCCGATCCCCGCGGCCCCGTCCGCGAACCCGGTGCCCCCACCGGTCTTCACGGCCCCGCCGCCCCCCGTGGCACTGTCCGGGAGTCCGGTCCCGCCGGCCCCCGTGGCACTGTCCGGGAGTCCGGTCCCGCCGACCCCTGTGGCACTGTCCGGGAGTCCGGTCCCGCCGGCCCCTGTGGCACTGTCCGGGAGTCCGGTCCCGCCGGCCCCTGTGGCACTGTCCGGGAGTCCGGTGTTCCGGTCGTTCCCTGCGCCGGCGTGTGAGGGTCCGGTGTGCCTGCCGTTGTCCGTGGCGCCGTTCGCGAGTCCGGTGCGCGGGCCGTTGTCCGTGGCGCTGTCCGCGAACCCGGTGTGCCCGCCGGTCTCCACGGCCCCGTCCGGGAGTCCGGTGTGCCCGCCGGTCTCCACGGCCCCGTCCGGGAGTCCGGTGTGCCCGCCGGTCTCCGCGGCCCCGTCCGGGACCCCGGCGTCGCCGGCGTTCCCCGTGATGCCGGTCGCCGTGTCCGTCGCGGTGGTGCCCTCCGCGGACCGGGCCGGTCCTGCGGCGTCGGACACCGTCGCCAGCAGCCGGTCCGCCACGGTGTCCGCCAGCCGCAGTGCCGCCGGATCGCCGGTCGCCTCGTGTGCCGCGACGGCGGCGGCCAGTGCCCCGGCCGTGCCGCCGGCGAGCCCCGGGTCGGGGCAGGCCGCGACGGCGTGGCCGAGCGCGGTGAGCGCGTCCGGCAGACAGCCCGTCAGGTCCTCGCCGAGCAGCGCCGACAGCCGCACCAGGGCGTACACGATGCCGCCGAGCCCGTCGTAGGCGCCAGGCCCTGCCGCCGCGCTCAGCTCGGGGTCGCAGGCCAGTGCCTTCAGCAGGCCGGGCAGCGGCCGGACCGCCTCGCGGGCCGGCGCGGCGTACCGGCCGGACCCGACCAGCGCGTCCGTGTGCGCGAGGAACAGTGCGACCCCGCAGTAGCCCTGCGCGAGCCCGGCGCCCATCGGCAGCACCGCCCAGTGCGGGCCGGAAACCCGTTCCAGGCCGAGCCAGTTGGTGCGGCCGCCGTCCCGTACCGCGCGGGCCGCGAGCTCGTCGGCGATCCCGCACGCGGCGGCGAGCAGCCGGGACGCGTCGGGCGCGACGGCCGGTACCGGCGCCACCGCCAGCTCGGACCGGGGCCGGTCCAGCGGCGAACCGGTGCCCCGTGCCGCCAGCGTGGCCGAGATGATCCACTCCTGGTCGCGGCAGTCGACCTCGTCCATCCGGGCGATCTTCTCCCGCACCGCCGCCAGACTCGCCACCGGCAGCACTCCCGCCAGCCAGGTGCCGTCGGCCGCCCGGACCCCCGTACCGGACGGCCGGTGAGCGAAGAGGGGTACGTCCCCGCGCCACAGGTCCGCCGTCTCGTGCTCGATGAGCCGCCGGCGCACCTCGTCGTGCTCGGACTCGGTCCACAGCACCGCGAACACGCTCTCCCGGGCGAGCGCGTCGCCGAGCAGGGAGGGGTGGGCGGACTCCTCCAGCAGCGTCGCGTACAGGCGGGTGGAGCGGGCGATGAGCCGGGCCGGACTGCCGGCGCGGGACGCCAGCGGGCCGTCCTCGCCGAGCAGTTCACCGCCGTGCGCGGCGATCGCCGCGTACGCGGTGCGGAAACCCTCCAGCAGGGCCGCCCGGTGGTCGGCGCCCTGCAGCGGGCGGCCGGCGGGCAGCGGCTGGTTCTGCGCGGCCGGGCTGAGCAGCGGCGCGCGCACGGCCCGCATGGTGTCCCGCCCGCTGTCCTGCCAGTGCAGGCCCTCGCTCGGGAAAGTGCCGTCGGTGGACCGGCCGAGCGCGGAGATGTCCAGCGCCCCGTGTTCGCCGATCAGCAGGTGCGGCAGCAGGCAGGTGCGGTGCACGGAGGCGTGCAGGGCGTCGGCGGCCGGGTCGGCGCCCGCCGTCATGGGCTGCGGGAGCCCGGTGTGCAGGAGCGTCTCGGCGTCCACCAGGACCGGCTGGTCGCCGCAGGCGATGACGTTCTCGTAGTGCATGTCGGCGCCGTCCACCGCGTAGAGCAGCGCCAGCAGCGCTCCCTGGCGCCGGTAGAAGGCGTCGGTCTCGGTCACCGACCGGCACCAGCGGTGCTCGACGAACTCCAGCCAGCCGTACGTCTTCCGGCGCAGGCTGCGCGGAGTGCGCAGCGCCAGGCCGGGCACCTTGGCATTGAGCCAGGCCACCAGGTCGTCGAGCAGGGCGTGCTGGTCGAGCGGCCGGGGCTTGTACACCAGCCGGTCGCCGCTCGCGAAGTGCAGGACCGCCACGGACCGGTGGCCCTGGTGGGCGTCTCCGCGGCCCAGGTCGACCCGGGTGAGCGCCCCGGGGGCGCGACCGCCGAGGAGTGCTGTGGTCAGGGCGTCCCGGTCGGCGTGGAAGCGCGCCACCAGTTCGGCTGTCGCGTCCGTCGCGTCCAGCGCGCTCTGCCCGAGCATCCGGGCCAGCACCGGGTAGGCGGCGAACAGGCCGCCCAGCCCCTGGCGGGTGCCGGTGGCGGCGACGAAGGAGGCGAACCGCTCGCGCGGGCCGGCGCCGGTGAGGCGCCGGGCGCGCCGGGCCAGGTCGAGCTCGTGGACCAGCGTGCGGGCGGCCTGGCGGACCAGGTGGTGGGTCAGCCGGCGCTCGAACGCGCCCTGCCAGACGGCTCGTTCGGCGGCCGGGACGCCGGGCAGCAGCTCGGCGAGCCGGGCGGAGGCCGCGGCGACGACCGGGCGTACGACCGGTGCGAAGGCATCGGGTCCCTCACCGGGCACCACCGGCTCCGCCGTATCTTCGGCGTCCGCGTCCAGGACCGCTTCCACGTACGCCGCCCAGCGGGGCTTCACCGTCCGGGCGGCCAGCCGCTCGGCGGGTTCCGCCGCCAGGGCCGCCGCCGTGGCACCGTCCACCCCGAGGTGGGCCAGCCGCAGGGCGAAGCCCTCCGCGTCACCGGCGGCCCAGGGGGCGCGCCCGGTGGCCCCAGAAACGGCGGGTGCCGCCGGGAGTCCGGGGGCGGCGAGCCGTTCCGCGAGGGACAGCGCCGGAGCCCACCAGGTGAGTGGCAGGCAGGCGCTCCGGGGAGTCGGGAGGCTGGTGGTCTCGGTCACGGGAAAGAAGTTCGCAGACCCCCTGCGGCCCCCACATGGGGAAGCGGCCCCCATATTCTGCGCGGGCCCCTCCCCACCGGTGGGTACGGCGTGCGCGCAGACGCCCCCGGACGGGGAAAGACGCAGGTCGAACCGGGACCCCCGGCCTCCCAGGACAGGACCGGGGGAGCGCCGGACATACGCGTAACGCAAGCCGGTACGGCCCGCTGCACCCCCACTTCACGCATCGCGCCCGCACTTCCTGCGGGTCGCACCCGGGCACACCCCCATTCCCGCGGCGCGCACCCCCGCGTCCCCTCCCTCCTGCGGCCCCGCGCGTACGCCCCGGACACCGCACGGCTCCTCCTGCCCGCCGCCGGCCCCCGCACGCCGCGCCCGGAAGGCGGTCGTACGGGGGACGGGACCGTCCGCCCCGCGGGAAAGGTGGGGACCGGCTACCGATGCCCGCGCCCCGCCGCCGACGGCACGGTGTGCGCAGTACCCCAGACCGCCCGCAGCGCTGATGACGGGGCGGACGACCTTTCAAGGAGCAGCAGATGGGAGCACCCCTACCCGTCGGTGTGGTCGCGCTCGACCCGGTGCTGGAGGCCGGCACCCGCAGTACCCTGCTCGCCTGCCCGGAGCTGACCGTGTGCGAGCCCGGCGACGCCCGGGTCGCCGTCCTGACCGTGGACCGGCTCGGCCCCGCCGAACTCGACATGGTGCGCACCACCCGCGCCCACCGGCAGCGCCCCGCCGTCGTCCTGGTGGTCGCCGCCCTCGCCTCCGGCGACGCCCTGCACGCCCTGGCCGCCGGCGCCCGCGGCCTGCTGCTGCGCCGCGAGGCCGACGCCTCCCGTCTGAACCACGCGGTGCTGGCCGCCGCCCGGGACGACTGCACACTGCCACCCGAGCTGCTCGAACAGTTCCTGGACCGTCCGGCGAACACCCGGCACGGCTCGGGCGGCTGGGCCGGCGGCATGCTGTCGGACCGGGAACGCTCGGTGCTGCGGCTGGTCGCCGACGGGCACGAGACGGCGGAGATCGCCCAGCAGCTGGCCTATTCGCCGCGGACCGTGACCACCGTCGTCCACGACATCACCCAGCGGTTCAGGCTGCGCAACCGTGCCCATGCGGTCGCCTACGCGCTGCGGGCAGGTCTGCTGTGACGGCCACCCTGATCGAAGCGCCCCCCACGCCCCCCGCGCCGGTCACGCAGGTCACGCCCGGCCCGCTCCCTCCGCCCCCGGTCCTGCGCATCCCGCCCTCGCGCGGCGCGGACCGCGTCCGCGCCCTCGCCCGCCGCGCCGGCTTCGCCTGCGAGCCCGAGCCCGAGCCCGAGCCCGGGCACGAGCCCGGGCACGGGCACGGGCACGGGTCTGCCGGGCCCGCGAGCGTGAGCGTGGTCGTGGCCGCCGACGCCGAACAGGCTCTGCGCGGCGGGCGGGACCCCGGCCGGCTGCTGCTCGTGTGCGACACCGTCAGCCGCAGGGGCCTGCTGCTGGCCCTGCGCACCGGAGCGGTCGTCCTGAAAACCGCGGACCTCACCGAGGAGACCCTGGCGGCCGCTGTACGCCGCGCCGCCCACCCCCATCCGAGCATCCCCTACCCGGAACTCTCCCACCTGCTGACCGCGGCTCCCGGATCCGGCGAACCGGTACCCGACGTGCGGCCCCCGGCCCTGACGGCCCGCCAGATGTCCGTGCTGCGCCTGCTGGCCGAGGGTCACGCCAACGCGGGCATCGCCCGCCTGCTGGACTGTTCCGAACACACCGTCAAGAACGTCATCTACGAGATCATGGCGCGTCTGCAGGCCCGCAACCGGGCCCACGCGGTCGCGCAGGCCGTGCGCCACGGCCTGGTCTGACGCGCCGAGGACACCGGGGCGGGGGGCGGGGCGGGGGAGGGGACCCATTGGACACCGGGCGCCAGGAGCGCCCGCGCGGTCCACCCGTCACCCCGGGACCGCGTCCGCCCCCCGGGACAGGGACGAACGCCGGGCGGCCGAACGCCGCACCGCGCGAACCCGGCAGGAGCGGGCCGTCAGAACGCGGGCGCCGGCAGCAGCCGCGGTACGAGCCGTTCCTCCACGACCCGCTCGCCGTCCCGGCTCACCACGTAGGCGGCCTTGTCCGGCAGTTCCGCCACGACCTCGACCAGTTCGGTGCCCCGGTAGACCAGGCCCACCCCGTCATCGGTGCAGTGGGCCGTCGCGAAGGTGCCGTCGGCGACCATGCGGTGGATCAGGGGACGCCGGCCCGCGTCGGAGTCGTAGTGCACGCCGTTGCCGTACGGAAGCAGGCCAAGGCCCCCGGTCACCGGGCGCAGTTCGGGTCCGAAGGAGTCCGTGGCACCGCCCTCGAACCAGCAGATGGAACCCGCGCTCACCCCGGCCAGCACCACACCCGCCCGCCACGCGCGCCGCATCACCGCGTCCAGCGCGTGTACCCGCCACACGGCGAGCAGGTTGGCCACCGAGCCGCCCATCACCCAGACCACGTCGTGGTCGAGGACCGTGCCCTCGACGTCCTCGACGTTCGGCATGGGGAACAGGTGCAGCGGGGTCAGATCGAAGCCCGCGATCCGGGCCGCCTCCGCCATCCGCGCCGCGACGTGCTCGGCGTCCCCCACCGCCGTGCCGACGTACAGGATGCGCGGGCGCCTGCCGTGCACCCCGGAGAGGTCCACCGCGTGGTGGACCAGAGCATCGAAGAGGACCCGGGCACGCGCGCCGACGCGGTGGCCTCCGGAAGTGGCGAGGATGGTCGGTTCAGCGCCGCTCACGCCCGTGATCGTATCGCGGGCCCCCGTGCCGGGAAGTGGGGAAGCCGTGAAGAGCGGGCCGCCGGCCCGCACCCCGCGGGGAGCGCCCCGGGGGGGGGGGGGGGGGGGGGGGGGGGGGGGGGGGGGGGGGGGGAGGGGGGGGGGGGGGGGGTAGGGGGGGGGGGGGGGGGGGGGCTGGGCACCG
>NZ_JBWKDS010000003.1:43035-89705 GCF_056435845.1 Streptomyces sp. NPDC043867
ACTGGGCTTGTCGGGTGCTGGTTTGCCGACTCCCCCCCCCCCCCCCCCCCCCCCCCCCCCCCCTGCCGCGGGTGCCCTCACGGTGCCCGCAGGGCCACAGCCGCCCCGTACCCCGCGGGGACCAGGACGTCCCGCACGGTCCACTGCGGCGACGGAGCGGCCGGCCGCGGCCCGGTGCCCACGTAGTCGAGCGCCGGATCCCGCACCAGCCCGGTGCCCAGGCCCTTGAGGTAGGCCTCCTTGCGCACCCAGGCCCGGGTGAAGGCCGCCGGACGCGCGTGCGCGGGCAGCCGCGCCAGTTCCCGCGCCTCCGCCGGATGCAGCGCGGACTGCGCGCCGAGCACCGCCTGCGCGGTGGCCAGCCCCTCCACGTCGACACCGACCGGCGCCGGGGCGAGCGCCACCATCACGAGGTCCCCGCTGTGCGACAGGGAGAAGTGCACCCCGGCCGTACGCAGCGCCGGCCGGCCGTGCGGACCGCCGCAGCCGGCGCACGGTTCACGCATCAGCGGCAGCGCCTCGGCGCGGATGCCCAGCAGGACACTCAGCACACTGCGCAGCGCCGCGTGCGCGACCACATAGGCGTCGCGGTCCCGGTCGCGCCGGAACGCGCGCGCCCGCGCCCGTTCCTCCGCGTCCAGCAGTTCCCGCGCGCGCCGCAGCGCCCGCTCGTCCTGCGCCCCGACCTGGGCCAGGTACAGCTCCAGCGGTCCCCGCAGCGCCCGCGGGCCCGGCGGATACGTCCGGTCGGGCAGCGCGGACAGGTCCAGCACGGCCGGACACAGCCGTTCCGGTGGCGGTACCGCCGGAGGACCATGGGCCGGCCGCGACAGGAGCCGGCCCGGACGGCCCTCAGACATCTGCCCCGGCCAGCCGGCGGCGCAGACTGAGCGGGCGCATGTCCGTCCAGATCACGCCGATGTGGTCGAGGCACTCCTGCCGGCTGCCGCGCCGGCCCTCCGGGTACCAGCCGGCGGGCACCTCGCGGTCCGCCCGCCAGATCGAGTACTGCTCCTCGTCGTTGCGCACCACGAGGTACACCTCGTCGGTGCCGGGGCGGGGTGCCTCGCCGCCCGCGCCGGTCGCGGAGTTGGGTTGCGTCACGGTGAACCTCCCGCAGGTGATGGGGCCGGCCACAGGTCAGGGGCCGACGCTGCCAGCGTGCCCGGGCCCGCCGGCCGGGGTCAGGGACGAACGCGCCGTACCGGCGGCGTGCGTTGCTGCCGGATCTTCTCTGGTGAGCCACGGCCGCGGCGCGGGACCGTGCTCTCCGGCCGGGGCGCCCGGCATCCCGGCGGCGGCACCCGCCCGGCCGGGCAGAGGGACCCCCGCGCACCCCCCTTTCCGGAAGGAGCACGCGATGTCGGACGAGCACGCACCTGTCCTGCTGCCGGGCGGAGGCTGGCGGCTGTGGGACCAGTTCGCGCTGCGCGGCCCCGGCTTCCCCGCCGACGGCGTGCTGCGCCTGGCCCCGCCCGGACTGGCCGAGGCCGCCGACAAGTTCGGCCCCGGCACGGACCTGTCCGGGCCCGAGTGGCAGGCCTTCACCGAGGAACTGTCCGCCGCCGCCGTACACACCGCCCGGCACCTCCAGGAGGTGGCCGCCCAGCCCCGCTTCCAGGCGGCCCTCGCCTGGCAGAACCCCGCCGTCCTGCGGACCGGCATCGCCCCGTTCCTGCGCTGGACGCCGGGCGCGGACAGCCGCAGCAGCATGCCGCGCCAGCGCGAGGAACTGGTCGCGCACTACTGGCAGCGGTTCTGCGTGAAGAACGACACGATCGGCTTCTTCGGCCCCGTCGGCTGGGGCCGCTGGGACCTGTCCGCGCCGGACGCCGTCGCCGTGGACGCCGGCGACGGATTCCTCGCCGCGCAGGAGGTGTACTTCTCCGGCTGGGCCGTCGACGCCCTGGCCAAGGTGCTCGGCGAGGACCGCGAACTGATGCGCTGGATCCCGCCGCGCCGGGTGTCCTTCGTGCGCTGCGAGGACGGCGAGGTACGGGTCCCCGGACGCCCCGCACAGCCGGTCGGCGCACGCGAACTCGCCGTGCTGGAACGCTGCGACGGCACCCGGCACACGGCCGCCATCGCCGCCGAGCTGGGCCTGGACGCCGACGAGGTGGCCCACACGGTCGGCGAGCTGCTCACCCGGCGCTGGGTGCACTGGCGGCTGGAGGTGCCCGCGGCCACCCACCCCGACCGGGCCCTGCGCCGCATCCTGGAACGCGTCCCCGACCAGGCCGCCCGGGAACGGGCGCTGGACAGGCTCGCCGTCCTGGAACGCGGCCGGGACGCCGTACGCGCCGCCCGCTTCGACGCCGGCGCGCTGAGCGCCGCGATCGCCGCCCTGGAAGCCGACTTCGCCGCGCTCACCGACAGCGAGGCCCAGCGCGCCAAGGGCGAACGCACCGCCCCCTGCCGGGGCCTGGTGTACTCCGACGCACGCCGGTCGGCCACGGCCACGGCAGGCGCCGCACTGCTGGCACACCTGGAGCCCCTGCAACTGTGCCTGACCGCCGCCCGCTGGATGACGAACCGCTTCGCCGAAGCCGTCCGGGGCCGTCTGCACACCGTGTACGACCGCCTGCGCGCGAGCGGCGGACCGGTGGACCTCGGCACCCTGTGGCTGCACACCCTGCCCTCCCCGCACCCCGACGCCGGCGACCTGATCGACGCGGCCCAGGCCGAACTGCGCGCCAAGTGGGCCCGCATCCTTCACCTTCCGCCGGGCGCGCGCCGGGTACGGCTGAGCACGGGCGAACTCGCCGAACGGGTACGGCAGGAGTTCGACGAACCGGGCGACGGCTGGTCGCTGGCCCGGTACATCAGCCCCGACGTCCTGGTCATCGCCGAGGACGACGCCGCCCTGGCCCGCGGCGACGTCCGGCTCGTCCTCGGCGAGATGCACTGCGCGCTCAACACCATGGGCGCCTCCCTGTTCGTGCACCAGCACCCGGACCGCGACGAGCTGCTCGCCGAGACCACCCGCGACTTCCCCGGCCCGCGACTGCTGCCCACGCTGCCGAAGGAACTGCCGCTGAAGTGGTCCACACGCAGCCGGCCCTCGCTGGACCGTCCCGAGGACCACTACGTGACCCTGGTCGACCAGACCGGCGACCCGCACCGCCCCCGCACGGTGCTGAGCGCCGACGTCCTGGTGGAGGAGCGGGACGGCCGGCTGACCGCCGTGCTGCCCGACGGCACCGCCCACGACCTCCTCGACGTCTACGCCAACACCCTCACCCAGCGCGTCATGGACCGCTTCACCCTGCGCCCCGAGGGCGAACACACCCCGCGCATCACCATCGACCGCATGATCGTGGCCCGGGAGACCTGGCAACTGCCCGTCGCGGAGCTGGACTTCGCCGACGAGAAGACGGAGGCCGCCCGCTTCGTCCGGGCGCGGCACTGGCAGCAGCGGCACGAGCTGCCCCGGTTCGTGTTCGTCGTCTCCCCGACCGAACCCCGCCCCTTCTACGTCGACTTCGACAGCCCCGTGTACACGACGATCCTCGCCAAGGCGGCCCGCAGACTCGCGCGCAAGGACCCCGCGGCACGGCTGAAGGTCAGCGAGATGCTGCCCACCCCCGAGCAGGCCTGGCTCACCGACGACGAGGGCCGCCGCTACACCTCCGAGCTCCGCTTCGTGGCCGTCGACCAGACCGTCGCCGGCGTGGGGGAGGACTGATGCGCACGATCGCCGACGACATCGCCGCGCACGCCGCCCGGACCCCGGACCGCATCGCGCTGACCACCCCCGCCGGTGACGTGACGTACGCCCGCCTCGCCGCCCGCGTCGAGGAGCTCACCCGGCTCCTGCGGGCCCACGGCGCCCGGCCGGAGACGGTGTGCGCCGTCGCCGTCGAGCACGGCACCGACGCGGTCGCGGCCATGGCGGCGGTCCTGCGCTGCGGCGCCGCCTTCCTCACCCTGGACGTGGGACAGCCCCGGGACCGGCTGGCGGCCTTCGTGCGCAGCGCCGGCGCCCGCCTGCTGCTGACCACGTCCGCGCACGCCTCCCTCCTCGGCCAGGCCCTGCCCACCGTCCTGCTGGACCGCCCCGCACCCCCGAACGCCCCGCCGCCGCCCCCGGCCGACCCCCGCGCCCTCGCCTACGTCAGCCACACCTCCGGCAGCACCGGGGAACCCAGCGCCGTCCTGATCGAACACCGCTCCCTCGACGCCTACCTGCGCGACACCGCCCACGCGTTCGGCCTCGGCCCCGGCACGGTGGCCCTGCAGACGGCGCCCCTGGGCTACGACGCCTCGATCCGCGACACCTTCGTCCCACTGCTGGCCGGAGCACGACTGGTGATCGTGGACCGGGCCCGGCTGCTGCGCCCCGAGGAATTCGCCCGCACCGTCCGGGAGCACCGGGTGACGGCCCTGCTCAGCGTCACCCCTTCCTTCCTGTCGCACCTGGCCGGGGCGCCGGGACTCACCGATCCGCTGGCCGGGGTCGCCCTGGCCGCCTCCAGCGGCGAGTCACTGCGGCCCTTCCTCGCCGCCGGCGGGCGCCCGCTCGTACCCGGCAGGCTCGTCAACCAGTACGGCCCGACCGAGTGCACGATGACCACCACCCGCCACAGCGTGCCGGCCGAACCCGACCCGTCCGCCGACCTGGTGGGCGTGCCCCGGGCCGGCACCGTCCTGCGGATCCTGGACGCGGATCTCGCGCCGGTCGCCCACGGCACGGTGGGCGAGGTGTACATCGGGGGAGAGGGCCTGGCCCGCGGCTACGGCGGGCGCCCGGCCCGCACGGCCGAGTGCTTCGTCCCCGACCCCTTCGGCCCGCCCGGCGCCCGCCTCTACCGCACCGGTGACCTCGGCTGGTGGGACGAGCAAGGACTGCACTACGCAGGCCGCACCGACCGGCAGGTCAAGATCCGCGGCTACCGCGTCGACCCGGCCGAGGTGGAGGGCGCCCTGCTCTCCCACCCGGGGGTCACGGGCGCGGTGGTGACCTCCCACACCGACGACCGGGGGCGCGTCCACCTGCTCGCCCACGTCACCGGCGACCTGGCCGACATCACGGACGCGGCCCTGCGCGGTCACCTCGCCCGGTCGCTGCCGCCCCATCTGATGCCGCGCCGCTTCCAGCGCCTGGACACGCTGCCCACCACCCGCGGCGGCAAGGCGGACCGCCGCCGGCTGGCCGCAGGGAGCACCCGATGACCGCCACCGGTCTGCGCCCGGGCACCGGCGACACGCGCGCCGGCACCACCCGCCGGCACCTCGCCCCCCGCAGCCCCCAGGGACCCGGTCCCGCCGGCCTCGGCCCCGCGGACCTCGAAGCCGCCGCCGCCCGTATCGCCCCCCACATCGTCCGTACGCCCCTGCTGCGCGGCCCGGTGACGGCGGCGCACGGCTCGCGGCTCCTGCTGAAGGCCGAACACCTCCAGCTCGGCGGCTCGTTCAAGACGCGCGGCGCCGCCAACGCCGTCCTCGCCCTGGGCGCCGACCGGGTCGTCACCGGCTCCTCCGGAAACCACGGCATCGCCCTCGCCAGGCTCGCCCGCACCCTCGGCATCCGGCTGACCGTCGTCCTCGCGCAGGGCGCTTCCCCCGCCAAGGCCGCCGCGGTCCGGGCGCTGGGCGCCGAGACCCTCCAAGTGGGCGGCGGGGTGGCCGAGCGGGAGGAACGCGCCCGGGCGCTCGCGGAGGAAACCGGTGCCCTCCTCGTCCCCTCCTCGGACCACCCCCTGGTGGTCGCCGGGCAGGGCACGGCCGGAAGCGAACTGCTCGCCGACGCCCCCGGCACCGAGACCGTCTACGTCCCCACCGGCGGCGGCGGGCTCCTCGCCGGCGTGTGCCTCGCCGCCACCGGCCGCCCGGTCCGGGTGGTCGGCGTCGAACCCGCCCTCACCCCGCGCTACGCCCGCTCCCTGGCCACCGGCCGTCCCATCCGGCTGCCGCCCAGCACCACCGTCGCGGACGGGCTGCGCGGCCAGTGCCCCGGACACGTCCCCTTCCCCATCATCCGGGACCGCGTCGACGACCTGATCGCCGTCGGCGACGCCGAGATCCTCGCCGCCACCGCCCTGCTGCACCGGCACGGCGTCCACGCCGAACCCAGCGGAGCCGTCGCGCTGGCCGGGGCGCTGCGCGCCGGCCGCCGCGAACGGGCCGTGGCCATCGTCTCGGGCGGCAACACCGCCGCCCGCCTGCACGCCACCCATCCCGACCAGCACACCGACCCGTATCCCGCTGCCCGCACGAAGGAGCACACGCCATGACCTCGAACACCGCCACCGCCGCGACGTCCCTCACCACGGTCGACCTGCTCGTCGGCATCTTCCAGGACGTGCTCGGCCTGCCCGACCTCACCGCGGACACCGACTTCTACGAGGCGGGCGGCGACTCGCTCACCGCCTTCCAGATCACCGGCCGCCTCCAGGAGGCGATCGGCGCGGACGTCCCGGTCTCCCTGGTCTTCGCCTACCCCACACCGCTCGACCTGGCCGAGGTCGTCGACGCCGACTACGGCGCCGCCTGACCCCTTGCGCCGGACCAGCACGGGCAGGACCGTCCACCCACGCTCGCCAAGGAGAACGTGCCATGACCGAAGACTTCGTGCCGTCCCTCGGCCGCTGGCGGCTGTGGGAGCAGTTCGCCCTGCGGGGGCCGGGTTTCCCCGCCGACGGGGTCCTGCGCCTTGCACCGGCCGGACTGGCGGAGGCGGCCGACAAGTTCGCCGACGACGACCCTCTGGAGGGCGCCCGCTGGGCGGACTTCGCCCGGCTCTTCGCGGACGCCGCCGTGGAGAGCGCGCACACCTTGCAGGACATCGCCCGCATGCCCGCCTTCCGGGAGGCGGTGGCCTGGCAGAACCGGCCGGTCCTCACCTCCGGCATCGCCCCGTTCCTGCGCTGGACACCGGGCACGGACAGCCGCAGCAGCATGCCGCGCCAGCGCGAGGAACTGGTCGCGCACTACTGGCAGCGGTTCTGCGTGAAGAACGACACGATCGGCTTCTTCGGCCCCGTCGGCTGGGGCCGCTGGGACGCCGCGACGCCCGGCGCCGCCGTCGACGCGGGCTCCGGACTCATCGCCGGCTCCACCGTCTACTGGGCCAGTTGGGGCATCGACGCACTGGCGAAGACGCTGGACACCGACCCCGCCCTGCGGGAGTGGATCGCACCCCGGCGGGTGCCGTTCGTCGCACTGGACGGGGACCGCGTCCGGGTGCCCGGCCGCCGCCCGGTGACCGTGTCCGCCGACACGGCGGCCGTCCTGGCCCGCTGCGACGGCGTCCGGCCGGCCCGGCGCATCGCCGCCGAACTCCCGGACACCGACGTGCCCGCCGTCCTGGCCGATCTGGTCGCCCGCCGCTGGGTGGCGTGGCGGCTGGAGGTGCCCGCCGGCACCCACCCCGACCGGGCCCTGCGGGCCTGGCTCGAGTCCGTCGGCGCGCCAGAGCCGCGCAGCCGCGGGCTGGCCGCACTGGACCGGCTGGAGCGGGGCCGCGCGAAGGTGGCGGCGGCCCGTGACGTGGAGGCGCTGGTCGAGGCCATGACGGAACTGGAGCGGGACTTCACCGCCCTGACCGCCACGGCCGCCGTACGGGAGAAGTCCGCGTCGACGGCCCCCTGCCGGGCGCTGGTGTACTCCGACACCCGCCGGTCCGCCACCGCCCGCCTGGGCCCCGCCGTGCTCGACGCACTGCACCCGCTGCGGCTGCTCATGGACAGCGCCGCCTGGCTCACCGCACGGCTCGCGGCGACGGTGACGGCCGAGACGCGCCGCGTGTACGACCGGCTCGCCGCCGAGGGCGAGGTCGACCTGGCGTCCTTCTGGTTCGGGTGCCTGCCGGTCCTGCACGGCGCCGCCCGCACCACCGCCACCGAACTCCAGCGGGAGTTCGCCGCACGCTGGCAGCGCATCCTGGCCGTCCCCGAGGGCGCCCGCCGGGTGACCGTGGCGTCGGCGGACATCGAGGCACAGGTACGGGAGGCGTTCGAGAGCACCGGCGGCGGCTGGACGGCAGCCCGCTATCTGAGCCCGGACGTGATGATCGCCGCCGACGGAGCGCAGGCGGTGGCCCGCGGCGACTTCACCCTCGTCCTGGGCGAACTGCACCTCGCCGCCAACACGCTGGGCGCCTCCCTGTTCACCCACCAGCACCCGGACGCCGCCGAGTTGCTCCGCCTCACCGACCGCGACCACCCCGGCCCGCGCCTCATGCCCCTGATCCCCAAGGAGCACCGCTCGCGCCTGTCCGTCCGGGTCCGTCACACGCTCGTACGCCCCGAGGACCACCAGGTCGCCCTCGCCGACTTCACGGCGGACCCCGCCCGCCCCCGGGCCGTCCGCAGCGCCGACGCCACCGTCGAGGAACGCGACGGCCGGCTCCTCGTCCGGCTCCCGGACGGCTCCGCCTTCCCGGCCGTCGACGTCTTCTCCCACGTCCTGACCACCCTGGCGATGGACCTCTTCCAACTCCTGCCGCAGGCCGGCCACACGCCCCGGGTGACCCTCGACCGCATGGTGGTCGCCCGGGAGACCTGGCGGCTGCCCGCCACCGACGCGGGGTTCGCCGACGACAAGGACGAGGCCCGGCGCTTCGTCCGCGCCCGCCACTGGCGCACCCGGCTCGGCCTGCCGCGTCACGTCTTCGTCGTCCTGCCGACCGAGCCGCGGCCCTTCTACGTCGACTTCGACAGCCCCGTCTACGTCACCATCCTCGCCAAGGCGCTGCGCCGCCTGTCCCGCAGGGACCCGCAGGGCACGTTCACCATCACCGAGATGCTGCCCACACCGGAACAGACCTGGCTCACCGACGACGAGGGCCGCCGGTACACCGCGGAGGTGCGGTTCGTGGCCTTCGACGCGGAACACAACCCCTGAACCACGCACCCGCAACAACCGCTTGACGCGAAGGAGTTGAGGCTCACGAAACAATGGCGTGCGTGCGGCACGTACCTCCTTGGCCCTGTACGAGTCGCCGCGTGCGCGGTCCTGACCCGGTCAGTGCCTCGCGCGCAGGACGGGATCGGGCTCGGGGTGCGCGCCGGTCAGTTCGGGTTCCAGGCCGTCGGCCAGTTCGGTGGTGCGGCGGCCGATGTCGGCGCGCCACGCCTCGAAGGCCCAGGCGGTGAGGGCGACGACGGCGAGACCGAGCAGCCAGCCGCCGACCACGTCGCTGAACCAGTGCACGCCCAGCGCGACGCGGGTGAAGCCGACGCCGAGCACCGAGAGCACCGCCAGGCACCAGCACGCCACCCGCCAGGCGCGCGGCACCATGGGCAGCAGGACCAGCAGCAGGATCGCGAACGACGTGGTGGCGGTCATGGCGTGGCCCGAGGGGAACGAGAAGCCCGGGGCGTGCGCGACCGGGTCCTCCAGGCTGGGCCTGGCCCGCTCGACGACCACCTTGACGAGCAGCCCGATCAGCCCGCCGGCCACCGCCGTCACGGCGGACCAGGCCGCGAGCCGCCACGCCCTGCGGTGAAGCAGCCACAGGGTGAGCAGCGCGACCACGATGCGCAGGGTCACCGGGTCCCAGACCCAGTTCGACAGGAAACGCAGCGTGTCGGTCCAGGCGGGGTGCTCGAGCGCCGTCTCGTTCAGCCGCCGCGCCGCGCTCGTGTCCACCCGGCGCAGCGGCTCCCACTGCCCTTTGACCAGGACCAGCAGCAGGCCGAACGGCACCGCCGCGATCGCGGCCACGACAGCCGCGCCGAGCAGACGGACGCCGAACCTGCGGTCGGCCTCCCGGCGGCGACGCTCGCGGAAGGGACGCGTGGTGAACCGGAGGGGCATTCAGACTCCCGGGTCGGTGTGGATCGGACCGGGGCGCATGGCCCGCGCGGCTTCCAGCTGCGCGGAGAAGGACAGTCCGAGGAACAGGGCGATGGAGGTCAGGTAGGCCCACAGCAGCAGCGACATGAAGGCACTGAGCGGACCGTAGACGGTGTCGAAGGAGCCGCTGATCCCGAGGTAGAGACTCAGCAGCCAGGTGAGGGTCGTCCACAGCACCAGGTACACCGCGGCGCCGAAGGCCAGCCAGGTGTAGCCGGGCTGCCTGCGGCGGGGCGAGCGGCGGAAGATGGCGCTGGCCGAGATGAGCACGAGGACCAGGCCGAGGGGCCAGCGCAGGATGTTCCACGCGGTGAGCGTGCTGTCCTTGAGGTGGTACACCGTCACCGCCGCGGAGGCCAGGTCCGCCCCGGCCACCATCACGATGAAGCCCACGCCGAGCGGCAGGCCGGCGCTGACGGACATCACCAGGCCGCGCAGGTACTTGAGGTGGAAGGGCCGGTCGCGTTCGTTGCCGTAGATGCGGTTGGCGCCGCGCTCGATCTGGCACATCGCGGTGGTGGTGTTGACCAGGGAGAAGAGCAGACCGAACCAGAGAGCGATCTGCGCACCGTCGCCCGCGGTCCGCTTGCTGCGGTCCAGCGCGTCGTCGACCACCTCGGCGCTGGGGCCCTGGGCGATCCGGTGGATCGTCAGTTCGGTGAGCCTGCCGATGTTCTCGGTGTGCAGGGCGGTGGACAGCCCGACGAAGGCGATCGCCAGCGGGATCACCGACAGCACCGTCTGCAGGGCGAGCGCACGGGAGTGCGTGAAGCCGTCGGCGTAGCGGAAGCGGATGAAGGCGTCGCGCAGCAGCGGCCAGCGGCCGTAACGGCGCAGTGACACCAGCGCCTCGTCGGCGGAGAGTTCCTCGCCGGTCATGTCCCTGGTCTCGGGGACCTTGGTCGCCGTACCCATCACTTCTCCCCGGACGGCAGCAGCATCGTCAGCGCGCCCGGACGGACCTCGGCGGTCAGGCGCCGGCCGGGCGCGACCGGATCCCCGTCGAGTTCGCGGGACTGCACGGACTCGAAGGTGAGCTCGGCGCGCCGGAAGGTGAAGAACTCCACCGGTACGCCGGTGCCGGCGTCGGGAGCGGTGAGGGTGTCCACGGACGTGGGCCGGGGTGTTCTGGCGCCGCCCCGCAGCAGCGCTCCGAGGGCACGGATCCAGCCGCCGGGTCCGCGCGGGTCGAGGATCAGCAGGTCGAGCCGTCCGTCGTCGGGCCGGGCGGCGGGCACGAGCGTGAGGCCGCCCTGCACGGTGCCGACGTTGGCGAGGAGGACCATGCGGGCGGTACGGCGCAGGGCCGGGGCGCCGTCGAGCCGGACCGTCACGTGCATCCGGGGGGCGCGCAGCGTGGTGATGCCGGCCAGTACGTAGGCGGGCCAGCCCAGGAAGGACTTGGTGCGGTCGTCGGTGTTCTCCATGATCGCGGCGTCGAGTCCGGCGCCGGACATGGCGGCGAAGTGGGTGGCCTCAAGAGCGTCGCCCTCGATGCGGCCGAGGTCGATGGGGCGCACGCTCCCGCGCAGCGCGGCGTCGAGCGCGGCGGTGGGCGACAGCGGAAGGCCGAGGTTGCGGGCGAGCAGGTTGCCGGTGCCGCTGGGCACCAGGGCGAGGGGGACACCGCTGCCTGCCATGGCGTCGGCCGCCGCCCGCAGGGTGCCGTCCCCACCGCACACCACCACCAGTGCCGCGCCGTCGCGGACCGCGCGGGCGGCCTGGCCGCCTCCGGTGTCCTCGGCCGTGGTCGGGACGAACTCCGGTGCTCTGTGCCCGTGTTGCGCCAGCACGTCCCGCAGGGCGGCGCAGGCGCTCTCGTGGGTCACGGTGGGGTTGTAGACCACGACGGTGCGGCCGGGCGCCAGTTCACGGCGGACGGTGCCGGCGGCCGGAGCGGGGCGCGCCGAGGGGACGGCGGCCACCGTGCCCTCGGTGAACAGGGCACGGCCGACGATCAGCAGCGACAGGCTTCCGTTGACGAGGCCGCCCACGAGGTCGGTGGGGTGGTGCATGCCCCGGTAGAGGCGGGAGAGGGCCACCATCAGCGGCACGAGCAGCAGCAGCCCGCAGACGACCTTGCGCCAGGGACCACGGATGCGGGACAGGGCGAGCGCGGCCAGCCCGGCGTACAGCGCGGTGGCCGCTCCGGTGTGCCCCGAGGTGTAGCTGGAGGTGGGCGGGGACGCGTCGAGGCGGTCCACTTCGGGCCGGTGACGGTCCACCGACTCGGTGATGATGAGGAAGACCAGCGCCTGGAGCGAGACGCCGACGGCGAGGAAGACGGCCTGGCGCCACATCGGCAGACGGGGTATCAGGATCAGCGCCAGGCACGCCGCGAGCGTGATGGCGATGATCGTGAGGGTGTTGCCGGCCTCCGACGCGAACCACGAGAGGGTGGTGAGGGCACCGGTGCGGTGCTGCTCCAGTGCCTCGTTCAGGTCGTCCTCGGCGGTCATCGGCCACACGTCGCGCGCGGGGCCGGTGATCAGCAGTCCGATACCCACCATGAACGCGGCCTGGCAGAGCGTCAGCGCACCGATGCGCGCGGCGGTCCGGCCGGTGCCGCGAGGCAGGGCGGGGGTGCGGGCGGGCCTGGCGGGCCCGGGTGATTCACCGGGCAGGACGGTGGGTCTCTCCGGCACGGCGGTCGGCATCAGGACTCCCACGGATCGGCGCCTCGCGGCGTTCTTCTCGGCCGGGGGGTGTACCCTCCCGATCCACCGCCGTATGCCCGCGAAGTCGCCGCGCAGACCTCAGGATCGACCGCAGGCTCTCCATACCGCCATGCAAACCTGCCGATCAGCCACACATCCTTCACGCGGGCCGGTGCGTTCGGGCCGGTCCCGGCCGGCGCCCCGTCAGACAAAGAGGCGCAGCAGAGCGCGTGCCGGGGCGCCGACGTGTCCGTGCGCCTCACACGGACACGGACGGCCCTTCCCGGCCGGCTGCGTCGAGCAGCAGCTTCGCGGCCACCGTCGCCCCGTCGGTGCGGATCGTGCCGGCCACGTCCCGTGCCCGCGCCCGGGTCCCGGGCAGCAGGGCCGTGGTGAGCTCGGCCGACAGGGAGTCGAAGGTCGGCGTCAGGCCCTCGTGCGCCGCGCCGATGCCCAGCTCCGCCACCCGCCGCGCCCAGTACGGCTGGTCCGCGATCCGGGGGACCACCACCTGAGGCGCGCCCGCCCGGGCCGCCGTCGTCGTGGTGCCCGCGCCGCCGTGGTGCACCACGGCCGCCACCCGGCGGAACAGCGCCTGCTGGTTGACCTCGCCGACGACGAAGCAGTCGTCGGCGTCGTCGACCGGGGCCAGGCCCGCCCACCCGCGGGCGAGGAGTACCCGGCGGCCCTGCGCGCGGCCCGCTTCCGTGGCCACCCGGGCGATGCCCTGCGGGGCGTGCGCGGCCATGCTGCCGAAGCCCACGTACACCGGCGGTTCCCCCGCGTCCAGGAACGCCTCCAGCTCCGCCGGCAGCGGCCGGTCGTCGCGCAGGATCCACGCCCCGGTCTGCACGAGGTCCAGGTCCGTCATGCCCTGCGACGGACACAGCGTCGCGTCCGCCGCCAGCCACGGCCGGCCGGTGAAGACGTGGTCGCGGACGTTGTCCACCGGCGGCAGGCCGATCGCCGCCCGATGCCTGTTGAGCGCCTCGCCGTACAGCGCGTTCACCCGCTGGGCGTCCTGTTCCCACAGCGCCCGGTTGTCGGTCTCGTCCTGCGGGGACGGCGTGCCCGGCCGCCTCCCCGGAGGGAAGTGCCGCGACGGCAGGCCCAGCGTGTGGAAGCACGCGAGCACGTAGGGGATGCCCAGCTTCTCGGCCACGTCCCGCGCGCCGGCCGGCATCAGGCCGGTTGCCAGCAGCGCGTCACATCCCTCGGCCGCGGCGGTGAGCGTCTCGAACCGGGCCGCGACCAGCTCGGGGGCGAGCCGGAACGCGTCCTCGGCCGTCGGAGGCCTCGGTCCGGCGACCACCGAGCGCACCGACGGGCCCAGCGGCACCATCGGCACACCTGCACGCGCCAGCAGCGCCGCGAACTCCTCGTCCGGCGGCGCGCACACCCGCGCCTGCGCACCGAGTTCCCGCAGGGCCACCGCCAGCCCCGCCAGCGGCTCGACATCCCCCCGCGATCCCCACGTCGACAACAGCACACGCATGTCGCAACTCCGATTTCCGCAGGTCATGGCTTACGGCGCCGATTCTGCGGTACGACCCGGGCCTTGCCGCAAGCCCCCCGGTGCGCTATAAGTTGAGAGTGGCAAGGAGAGACATCTCCTTGCCTTTTCTTCTTTCCGTTCCCCCTGGGGCGCACAGCGTCCTCACGACACTGCGACCCGCCGCGTACGGCGGCGGTACGGGCGGGGACCCGCATCCGAGGTCACCATGAACATCCTCTTTCCGTGAAGAATCCGCCCGCTGTGACGCTCTTTCGCGGACCTCTTTCCGTGACGACAGGATGAAGAATGACCGAAGCGCATGACCCGACGTCTCTCCGCGAAATCTTCTTCGTCTCCAACAACGTGGACGAGACCGGGGGCGTCACCAGCTGGGTGCATCAGATGGCCCGCCTGTTCTCACAGCGGGGACACGCCGTTCATGTGATCGGCGTCGTTCCCGCTCCCGAGGACCAACGCGCTGATCTGGGTGAAAACCTGCCGTACGACACCGTCACGCTGTACGACGTCCACCCGGCCGCCGCTCCGGCCCGGCGCGGACCGGCAGCCACGCTCGATGTGCGCGAGCGGCGCCGCCGGGCCGTGCGGGAGGCGGGCATGCGCGAGCAGTCCGCCAAGCTCACCTCGCTGTTCCGTGAGGCCCGGCCCGGGGCCGTGGTCGTCGTCACGCAGGTCTGGGCCATGGAATGGGTGGCGCTCTCCGATACGTGCGGGCTGCCGGTCATCGGGATGAGTCACGAGTCGTTCGAGACGTGCCGCAAGTCCTCCCGCTTCCACCGGGTCAAGCGGTTCTACAAGGACGTGGACCGGATGCTGGCTCTCACCCGCGAGGACGCCGACCTGTGGATTCGCCAGGGCATGAACAATGCGGGCTGCATGCCGAACCCCCTTCCTTTCTTTCCCGAAGTCCCCTCCGGGCGGAGCGAACAGCGCGTGGTCAGCATCGGCCGGCTCCATGAGGAGAAAGGGGTGGACCTGCTTCTCGATTCCTGGGTCGAGATCGCCTCGGGCCATCCTTCCTGGACGCTGACGGTCTACGGCGCGGGCCCGGAGGAAGAAGCCCTGAAGAAGCAGGCGGCGCAGCTGGGAATCACCGCCTCGGTGGAATGGAAGGGCCGCACCGGCGACGTGCTGGGGGCGCTGCGCGAAAGCTCGGTCTTCGCGCTTCCGTCCCGGGGGGAGGGCTTTCCCCTGGCGCTCATGGAAGCAATGGCGACAGCCGTGCCGTGCGTGGCCTTCGACGTGAGTCCCGGAGTGCGGGAGATCATCAGGGACGGCGAGGACGGGCTCATCGCACCGGCAGGCAACACCCGTGTGTTCGCGCAGCATCTGGACAGGATGATCTGCGACCAGGACCTGCGTGACCGCATGGGGGATCAGGCGCGAAGAAGCATTCAACGATTCTCCCCGGACGAAGTGGTGAGCCGCTGGGAGTACCTTTTCGCCCTGCTGTACCGCTAGTAGGGCGCACCGGCGCCCGGCGGGTGCGCCCTACGAATGGCGGCTCCGGTCCCGCAGGTGCCGGGAGCCGCCTGTCCGGCCGGGCTACCCCCAGCCGTGCTCTGAAAATCCGTGGGCGTCCTTCAGGTACCCGAGGAGTCCTTCCTTCGGGTACTCGATGATGTCGGCGGGCAGGTCATGTTCGCTGAACCATTCCAGTCCGAGGCACTTCGCCGGCTCGCGGTTGACGGGCTCGCCGCTCCACCGGGTGGCCTCGAAGAAGAACCCGATCCGCTCCACGTTGTCGTTCTGCTGTTGGTGTACGACGTGCACCAACCGCAGGTCACGTGGGTCGACTGTGACGCCGGTTTCCTCCAGCAGCTCGCGTGCCGCATGTTCCCTGGGGGGGTTGTTGGCTTCGGGGTGGCTGTTGACGGTACCGACGGAGCGGGCAGTGCGTCGGCGATTGCGGACGCGGCCTCCGATGGAGTGGTTTTGCTGGTGTCGAGGACCAGCACGCGTACGTTCCTCGCCTCGAGGAGTCGAGCCGTTTCGACGTACAGCTCGACTTCCCGGCCGGGCAGGGCGGGGTCGAGGTGGAACCGGTGTCGGACGCCGCGCTTGGCTATCCGGTCTGCGATGCGTCCGGGCGATGCGGTCAGGATGACGGCCAGGTCGGGCGGTAGCACGTCGTCGTTGAGGGCGAGGAGGAAGTCCAGCGGTACCCCGTCGAGTTGCTGCAAGACGAGTGTGGAGGCGATGTAGCGGTCACAGATGACCGTGCCGCCGGCGGTGAGCGAAGGACGGATCGGATTCGGCCGCCTGGCCCTTGATCCTCACCAGCAGCGCGGAGCCACCCTCGGCTTCGCGCTGCGCCCTGACGTGTGGGGACAGGGCTACGGCGTCGAGACGGTGCGGCTCCTGCTCGCCTTCGGCTTCAACGACCTGCAACTGCACCGCATATGGGGCGCGCGATCCCCCCTCAATGAGGCATCCGCCAAGACCATGAGCGCCGCCGGAATAGTCGAAGAGGGCACCATCCGAGAGCACGTCCTGAAGGCGGGGCAGTGGCGGGACTCCGTCGTGCACGCCATCCTCGA
Source organism: Streptomyces sp. NPDC043867 (assembly GCF_056435845.1). NCBI lineage: Bacteria > Bacillati > Actinomycetota > Actinomycetes > Kitasatosporales > Streptomycetaceae > Streptomyces > Streptomyces sp. NPDC043867. The sequence goes on from NZ_JBWKDS010000003.1 coordinate 59,544, forward strand.
TCGCGAGTTCCAGCCCGGCCCCTGAGCCTTCGGGGACCGGGCTGAGGTCAGCCCGCGGTCTCTCGCGCGCCAGCTACGGCGGCATGGGCACGGCCGCCGTACAGCGGTACTTCATCGAGCGGGTCCCGAGTGCCGACGCCGTGGCGGCGGTCGTGGACGGTGTCGGCGGTGTGGCTGCCGTCTGTCCACCTGCCGACCTCGTTCCGTTCGGCGAGCGGAACGCCCCGCTCGGCCATGTCGGTTGGCGCTCCCCGGGGATCTGCCACCCGTTGGTCCACGCGTCCCCACACTCCACCCTCGTGCCAGCCTTGGCCGCTGCCCGCCCGGGTGTCCCGGGCCACGACTGCCTCCCGACGGAACTGCGGTGGCCCGCCAACCAGGTTTGCCGTGCAGACCAGTCGACAGGACGCCGCCTCGGGCGTAAGGTTTGCGTCACAAACTAGTTTGGGAGGGGCGAAAGTGGAACGCAGGAGTCTGGAGTCGGCGGCGGCGGTCTACTACTACCTGAGAGGCCTTCTCTCGATCCCGGTAGGCGCCATGATCATCTTCGCGGGGCTCGGCAACCTGGCCTGGGGCCCGCTTCGCCACACCTGGGTCTTCATGGGCTGCCTGCTGGTGGCAGCGGCGGCGTATCTGTTCATCACCCGCTACTACAACGAGAACTACGGGCGGGTCACCCTGTCCACAAGCGCCCAGACCAAGGGCGCCGCCGCCACCGCCGTCAGCGCGGTGGTGGTCGCCGGAGGGGTGCAGGCGGACTGGTCCCTCGACCTGCCGCTCAGCCTCACCGCGGTCTCCTTCGCCCTGATCATGGTGATCTACTACGCCGTCGGCGTAGGGCTGAGGGCCCACAACACGATCATCTGCGGCGCTCTCCTGGCAGCCGGCCTCGTACCCGTCTGGGGTGGTGCGGGAGCGGACAGCAAGGTCAATCTGGGCCTGGTCCTGGCGGGGGCGGCCACCATCGTGACGGGGATCTTCGACCATCGCGCCCTCGACCGCACCTTCGGGCCCTCCGAGGGGCTGACCGCCGGGAACAGCAATGCCCAAGCCTGAGATGCCGGGGTCCGAACCCGCGGAGTCCGAAATCTCCGGGCCCGTCATGCCGGGGTCCGGGAACGAGGAGTTGGTCCTCGACCGCCTGATCCACGAACCGGGCCGGCTGGCGATCCTGACGGTGCTGTCCTCCGTGAAAGCCGCCGATTTCGTCTTCCTCCAGCGCGCGACACGGCTCACCAAGGGGAATCTCTCCAGTCACCTGTCGAAGCTCGAGGAGACCGGCCTGGTCGAGATCGAGAAGACCTTCGTGCACAGGAAGCCGAAGACGAACGTCACGCTGACGGCGGTCGGGAGAGAGCGCACCGCCCGTCACTGGGACCAGCTGGAGCGCCTGAGGAACTTCTCCGGGGAATCCGTCCAGGAATAGGGTCTCTGTCCGGCCCACCGGAGAGACACGCCCCTCACAAGTACCGCGACCGCACCCGCCGCCCCCCTTCGCGTGACCCGGCGAGTAGCTTTGCAGCAGCCGGACTTGGGGGAACGATGGCCTTCGGTGAACTCTTGACGCTCTGGCTCCTCGGCATGGCAGTCCTGGGAGTGGCCGGTGCCGGGCTCGGTGGCTACGCCCTGATCTGCAACCGGGTGCCTGGACGACTGCTCGCCAGAACAGTACGCAACCCCAGACTGTGGGGAACCGGCGTGCTGTTCATGGTCTCCAGCCTGGCCTTCGTCTCGTGGACGCCGCTCATCATCGGGCTCGGCATCACTGTCACCGCACACACCGTCAAGCCCACCGGGTGACCCGGACCCGCCGCTCACGCGACGGCACCAGCGCCACCAGGCGGGTCGAAGAGACAGCCCCCGGGCGTCACGGAGGAGTCAGGTCGGGATGTTTCAGGCGGTGGTGCGATTGCCCTGGCGGGCGGCGAGCGCGGCCTCGGCGCTGGGGTAGGTGGTCAGGAAGGTGTCCATCCCGGTGACGCTGAGCAGGCGGCTCAGCCGGTCGGGGATGGCCGCCAGGGTCAGAGAGCCGTCGGCGTCCTTGGCGCAGCGCCAGATGCCGACGAGGGCTCCCAGCCCGGAGGAGTCGCAGAACGTGACCCCCGACAGGTCGGTGACCAGGTCGGGGTGTCCGGCCGCAATGAGTTCCAGGGCGCGGGCCCGCACGGCGGGTGCGGCGGCGATGTCGAATTCACCGGACAGCGCGATCACGGCCAGGGCGCCGTCGGTGTGCGGGACGTCGATGTGGAATGCGTCGGTCATGGGCGTGGGATCTCCTGCCCGACGGAGGCGTCGGCGGGTGCGGTCGGGGCGGCGGCGCTGTGAACGGTGGTGGTGATGCCGGCGGGAGCAGCGTCCCCGGTGGGAACGGACAGGGCCAGCAGTGCCACGTCGTCGCGTTCGGTGTCGGGGAGTGTGTCCAGAAGCGCGATGGTGTCGTCAATCAGGGTGCCTGCACTGATCGGCGCCGGTCGTCGGGCGAGGAAGTCGGTAAGGCCGGTATCGGCGAGCATGTGGCCATCGGCGGTGCGGGCCTCGGTCAGCCCGTCGGTGTACAGCAGCAGTCCCTCGCCGGGCGCCAGGCGCAGGGTGCGTGAGGCGAAGGCAGCCTCGGCGAACGCGCCGACCAGCATGCCGCCCTTGGCGCGGGCCGCCTCGACCCGTACACCGCCGCCCCCGGCCGGGCTGAGGTGGTACGCGGGCGGGTGACCGCCGGTGGCCAGCGTGACAGTGAAACCGCCGCCTTGGACGGGGTCGAGCAGGCCGAAGACGGCGGTGCAGAAGCGGGTGCCGACCGCCGGGTCGAGCAGCAGCGCGGTGTTCAGGGCTTTGAGCGCGGCCGTGGGGTCCGCGTCGACGAGGGCCGCGGCCCGCAGCGTGTAGCGGGTCAGTGAGGTGACCGAGGCGGCTTCGGCGCCCTTGCCGCACACATCGCCGAGGAAGAACGCCCACCTGCCTCCGCCGGTGGGGAAGACGTCGTAGAAGTCGCCGCCCACCTCCTGCGGGGAGGCGGTCTTGTAGTGGCAGGCCAGCTCAAGTCCCGGTACCGCGGGCAGCGCGGGAGGCACCAGGGTGCGCTGCAGGGTGGAGGCAAACGCGGCGATGGCCACCCTGTCCCGCTCCGCACGCTGCCGGGCCTCTTCCTCCGCCTGACGGCGTTCCTGCTCGACCCGGCGGCGCTCCTGCTCGGCGCGTACCGCCTGCAAGGCCGACAAACGAAGTTCCAGCTGGTCACGTACCACCGCGGCCAGGTCTTCGAGGGTGGAGGAATCGGCCTCGCTGATCTGGCGAGGGCGGGTGTCAAGGACGTTGACCGTGCCCAGGCGGTGCCCGTCCGCGGTGATGATCGGAGCGGCGGCGTAGAACCGCACTCCCATCGGGCCGGTGACCAGCGGGTTGGAGCAGGCGGCCGGGTCCAGCAAAGTGTTGGGGATGACGGTGGTGTCATCACGCAGCACCGCAGAGGCGCACAGGCCCGGATCCCGGCCGATCTCGCTGACACCTTCCAGCCCGTGCGCGGCCTTGAACCAGATCCGGTCCTCATCCACGATCGTCACCGTCGCCACCGGCACCTCGAACAGCCGCGCGGCCAGCGCCGCAACTCGGTTGTAGGCGCCGTCCGGCGGAGTGTCGAGGATGTCGTAACGGCGCACCGCCGCCATCCGCGCCACCTCGGCCGACGCGGTCAAAAGCTCACTCGGTGCTATCGCAGGCGGGCTCGCTTGTTCCGGCATGTCCCTCGTCTCGCTCATCCCCCCAGGAAGGCACCGACCGAACAGCCAGCACCCCGGAACACTACCGAACGCCCCCAGCACCCCGATCCGACAGCGAGCCTCGTGGAACGGCCGCTGAAGCACCGACCGCAACCAGAGGCAGTGATCGGAAAGGCTAAACGTGACGGCTTTCGGGGTCCGGCGGTTCATCGACCGGTCGTCACCCTGGCCCGTGCGGCCCCAACGCCACGAACCAGCAGTTCCAGATGTGACCCGGCACTACACGGGACGGTCTCCATCCACCCCCGGGACGACATCTTCACCGTCCTTAGGCAGACCAGCACCCTCGGTGGGGGCGGTGCTTGGAACGCGCTTAGCCTGGAACCCCAGCACACGAACGACGAGTTCTGGACGGTGCCCGTCACTCCCAACGTCGGTGGTGATCCCCCCGGCGCCCGTCGGCATCGAGGCAAAGGCGAGTCCACCCGTGACAGGCATGCGCGGCCCCCTTATGACAAAGGCGTCACTAGCCCTGCCGAAGTACTCTGCCTGCCGGGCCAGTCAGGAGCGCGCCAACGCGCCCTGCCCGAAAGGTGCAGCGGCTTGGTGCCAGATGGCGGGACAGCGCGGTGCGGTCCCTCCGGTGCCCCGCAGGTTCGGGAGTCAAGACCGGGCAGACCGCGTACGACGGGAAGCGCCCGGCCGGGAGAAGTCTCGGCCGGGCGCTTGACCGGGTGCCGCCCTCCATTGCTGCCTGTCAGATCTCGGTAGTCAGGCGGCGGGATGTCCCGGGCCGGTGCTTCTGTGCTGCCGCTACGACCCACTCACCCGAGGTGTTCAGCAGGGGAGAGTGGTCTTGCCGGCAGCGCCGGTGGCGCCGGTGATGCCGTCTGCGGTGAACGTGGCGGCGGTGCCGTTGCCGCCGGGCTTGCCGGGACACACCGGGCTCGCGGCGCCGCCGGCGCCGCCGGTTCCGCCCGTGTGGCCGCCCCCGACCGTCGAGGCGCCGCCATTGCCGCCCTTACCGCCGGAAATGCCGGCTCCGGCGTCGCCCACGCCGCCCACGCCACCCTTGCCGCCCTTGCCACCGAGGGTGGCATTGCCGCCGGTCCCCCCGGCACCGCCGTTGCCGTTGGCACCCCCGGCGCCGCCGGTGCCCCCCGTGCCGCCGACACTCGCGCTGCCGTCGGCGTTGCCACCGTTGCCGCCGATACCGCCATTGCCGTTGGCGCCGGCAGCGCCGCCGGTTCCGCCCAGGCCGCCGAGGCCGCCATTGATCCCGATTCCGTTGAGGCCGTTGAGGCCGGGGAAGCCGAGGAGGCCGAAGCCGGTCTGGGTCCGGATGCTGCCCGCACTCGGCTGGGCAGAGGCGAGGGCGGGAGTGACGGTCAGGCCTGCAGCCGCAATCGCCGCGATCAGAAAGGTCCGGGCAGTGGCCGTGGTGCGCGTGAAGCGCATGGGATACGTCCTTCGGTTTGTGCAGGCGGAGAAAGCCTCCACCTGACACCCGTCAACGTAGGGAACTACGACGCACCACGTATTCTGAAAGATGATCAAATGTCCTGAAACAAACTCAACGATCTAAGTCTGGCTGCAAAGTCACACTTTTGGAGCCGAAGCTGCGGACCACCAGCATCGAATGCCCGCATGAGCCAGCCAGCCAGCAGCCGGCCAGTTGCTGGCGCAGGGTGTCCTTCTCCCCTGCGACGTACAGGCCGTGCTCCGCCGGTGCGGGTCGCGCTCGATGGCGCTCTTGGCCGTCAGCTCGCGCAGCTGGTAGTGGACGCTGCCGACTGCCAGGCCTACCGCGGCTGAGATCTCGCGCACGGTCGGCGCCTCGCCATCGTCGGCGATGGCCGTGCGGATGTGGCGGACGACGAGCTTCGTAGGGCGTACCGGCATCTTCGATCGGAGGCTGCGGCCCGGCCGGATCCACTGCCGCAGCCGCTCAAGTCCGTCTCGGCACCCCGTGGGCGCGGGGCCGTCCCGTGTCGCGGAAGGAGTAGGCATGAAGGTGAGGGGAAGGGGCAGGCGCGGCAACAGCGAGTGGAGATGGGGTGCGGTGCCGGCATGGCCGGCAAGGGGAGGGACACATGATCACGGACACGGCGGCGGCGACGGCGGATGCGAAGTTCGCTGGACTGCCTGAGGTGGCCGACCCGTCGAAGGTCGCTCCGAAGGACGCGCGTGAACTCACCCGCCTGTTCTTCCAGCAGCTGGGACGCCTGGAAGAGGGCACGCCGCAGTACCAGTACGCGCGCAACACGCTGATCGAGATGAACATCTCCCTGGTCCGCTACGCGGCCTCCCGTTTCCGCAGCCGGGACCCGGAGGAGATGGAGGACATCGTCCAGGTCGGCGTGATCGGTCTCATCAAGGCCATCGACCGGTTCGAACTCTCCCGCGAGGTGGAGTTCACCTCCTTCTCGATCCCCTACATCATGGGAGAGATCAAGAGGTTCTTCCGGGACACCACCTGGGCCGTGCACGTTCCGCGCCGCCTGCAGGAGGCCCGCGTCCAACTGGCACGCGCCACCGAGGAGTTGAGCAGCCGCCTGGGCCGCACCCCGACCGTGGCGGAGCTGGCCCAGCTGATGAACCTGGAGGAGGAGGAGGAGGTCATCGAGGCACGCCTGGCCTCCAACGGCTACCGCTCCTCCTCTCTGGACGCGGCCATCGGCAACAGTGAGGACGGCGAGACGGCCCTGTCCGCCTTCATCGGCAACGAGGACGGCGCGCTGGAACTGGTGGAGGACTTCCACGCACTCGCCCCGATGATCGCCGACCTCGACGAGCGCGCGCGCAGGATCCTGCACTGGAGGTTCGTGGAGGAACTGACCCAGGCCCAGATCGGCGAACGGCTCGGCGTCTCCCAGATGCACGTCTCCCGGCTGCTGTCACACACCCTGGCCCAGCTCCGACAGGGCATGCTCACCACCCACTGACACCGCCACCCCGCAACGGGGCGCCTCGCCGCCGTGGTGAAACCGTCAACCACGCCACCCCCGTTTCGTGGCTGGTTCCCTGTCGTGTGGTGAATCCGGCATGACTGGGAACACGCATCGACATGACGAACGGGGAGCCTGTGACCAGCGGCACAGATATGCAGGTCACAGAGCTCAGCGAAACGGATGAGTGGGTAGTCGCCGCCGTCGGCGGGACGGTGGACTACGTCAGCCGGTACGACTTCTGCGCCGCCGTCCAGAACCTGCTGACACCGCGAGGCCGACGGCTGGTGCTCGAGCTGTCACAGATCGACTTTCTGGATTCCTGCGGACTGAACGAACTGCTGCGTCTGCACAGACAGACAGCCGCGAACGGAGGGAGTCTCGTGCTGGCCGGGGCTCCGCCAAGGGTGCGGGAACTACTGGCCCTGACCGGCGCCGACGTGCTGCTGCCTGTGTATGACCTGGTCGCCGACGCCTGCGCAAGATCACCCCAACCCGATTGACGCGACCGGACCGTTGAGACCGAATGCGGCCCCGTGCATGCACCCGCCGTCAGTCGTGCCGGGCGAGTTTGACCGCTGACACGAGCAGGATCACGGCCAGTACGGGGATGAGCACCAGCTCCGGGAAGACCCCGAGCAGGAGCCCGCCCAGGGCGGCTCCGGTGACCGAGCCCGTGATCATGACCAGGGTGAAGCGGCGGCTGGCACCCAGCACGGCGAAGCTGCCGTCACGGCTGTAGCGGGCGAAAGCCACCAGCATCGTCGGCAGCGACACCAGCAGCGAGAGACTGCCCGCGGTCCTGATGTCCAGGCCGAACAGCAGCACGATCGTCGGAATCAGCAGCTCGCCCCCGGCCACGCCCATGATCGCCGCGACCACTCCGATACCGAGGCCGGCCACCACTCCGATCGGCACCTGCACGCCCAGCGGCAGCGCGAGTGTCCCCACGGTGGTGAGGTGGGTGGCCAGGAGGGCTGCGGCCATGAGGACCATCAGGGCGGCCAGCACCTTGTAGAGGGTGGAACTGCGCATCCGAACTGCCCACGTCGCCCCGGCCCATGCGCCCAGGAGGCTGCCGGAGAGCAGGTTGGCGGCGACCGTCCAGTGCGCGGCCAACTCGGAGGCGGACACTGTCGCCAGGCGGGCGGGCAGCGCGACCAGGACCACGACCAGGCTCATCGCCTTGTTCAGGATGACCGCGGACAGGGCGGCGAACCCGAACAGGCCAATCAGTAGCGGCAGGCGGAACTCCGCACCGCCCAGACCGATCATCCCGCCCAGAACGCCGATGGCCGCCCCGGCACCGAAAGCCGCCGGCATCGAGTGCGTCGGACGGAGCGGAACGACATCCTGGTCAGCAGTCATGACGAGCATCCTCGCTGGTAGCGGCCCCCACCCGCTACGTTCGACCCCGCGCTCAGAGACACGGACCGCGACCTGCCCGTGAGGTCCCATCGGGATCAACACATGTCACGCCTCGCCCGCAAGGCCTCAACTGGCCCCCGGCTGTCCTTAGGCTCCGAGACATGTGCGGTCGCTGCGGGCTCTCAGTTGCGCACCCCCGCCGTGCTGGGGGAGTCGGACGGGGTGGGCGACGCGTCCGCGGCGGCCCCGTCCGGGGACTGCTCCGCGGCGCGCGGGGCGCGGCGGCGGGTGAGCGCTGCCGCGGCGATCAGGATCAGGGCGAGCGTGCCGGCCGACGCGGGCCAGTACACGTAGCGGTAGTTGGCCTGCGGGGCGGTCGGCAGGTAGCAGGCGATGTAGAGCACGGAACTCAGTCCGAGGAGGCGCAGTTCCCTGGACCAGGGTCCCGGCCACCTCCGGCGCAACGTCAGGACCAGCGCGACGGCGAGCCAGAACCATGCCTGGAAGAGCCAGGGAACGTCGCGGGCCAGGCCCGTCACGTAGGACCTCATGAGGGCGTCGCGGGCCGGATCCACCCTGACGTTCTTCGGGGTGCCGCCGAACGTGCCGCCGGCGTAGCGCAGATTGCCCTCGAACAGCAGCCGGGCGAAGGTCCGGGTGCGGTACTCCGCGTAACCGGAGGCACGGCGGGGCATCTGCTGCACCCACATCCTCACCAGCACGTCCGCCTCGTCGGCGGTGAAGTGCGGGCCGACGGTGTCCCGGTAGCCGGGGCGGTGCGGGTAGCACGTGAAGTACGCGTCCCACAGGATCCCCTTCGTCCGGCAGGTCCGCGCGGTCTCCACGAGGTCGTCGCGGAACGAGGGGGTGGCACCCGCCTGCCCGGCGGCCGACCGTACCTCTCGTGGGGTCAGGACGTGGGTCAGGTCGTCCAGCGGGATCTGCGCGTACTGGCGGACGGCCATCGGGTGGGTGAGCGAGGAGACAGCCACGCTGCCGGCCGCGGTGAAGGCCAGCAGGCAACCGGCGGTGACGAGCCACCGGCGCCTGCCGGGTGCCGGCCAGAGGGCGAGCACGAGCATCGGGAGGACGGGCAGGGCGGCGGGCAACGCGTTCTTCCGGACCAGGATCGCGTAGGCCGTGAAGAGCAGACCCAGCACGAGCAGGGCCCAGCGTGCCAGGTCGTGCCCCGGCGGCAGCTCACGCGCGAGGAGGGCGATCGCGCACACGGCCAGCAGGGCGTAGGCCAGGTGGACGTCCTTCCACACCACTCCGGTGAAGTTGGCGATGTGCGGTGCGAGCCCGAACCCGAGCATCAGCAGCGACAGGGGGCGGCTTCCTGTCCGCTTCCACAGGGCGACGGCCAGCACCCACACGGTTCCCCACAGCACGGCCGTCTGGAGGGCGGCCATCGCCGAGAGCGCGCCGGTGGTGTGGATGAGGACGCGCCAGAGCAGTGCCATGACCGGCGGATGCCAGTCGGTCACCGGCCGCGTGCCCTCCGCCTGGAGAAGCTGTTCGACGCTGTCGGCGGTGAGGAAGCCGGGATGGAAGACGGTGGAGACGAGGTAACCGCACACCGCGGCCGTCAGGGCCAGGAACCCCGGCCAGAGCCGGTCGTCCCGCCACACTCCCGAACCACGGCGACTCGATGCGGCCACGTCGGAGGGATCCTCTCGATGGGAAGTGAAGACGAGTTCCCGGTAGACGGTGAAGCGGACGAAAGTCGCCGCGGCCCATCCCGTCAGGCGGGCCGCGTTGTCGCTCAGGGCCGAGGAAGAGCCGAACAGCTGGTGAGCCACGTACACGGGGGCGGCGGTGATCACGAGGCCCACCAGGTTCACCCCGACGAACCAGGCCACCTCACGCGGATCGACCGGCCTCTTGCGGTCGCGGTAGGTCCAGTGACGGTTTCCGAACCAGCCGACCAGCATGGCCAGCACGGTGGCGAGGGCCGAGGCGCCGGCCGGGACGGCGTGCAGCGGCCCCTCACCCGGTGGGCCGAAGGCGAGAAGGTTGAAACTCGCCGTCTCGACCACGAACGCGAGCGCGCCCACGGTGCCGAAGGCCGCGACCTCGCGCCGGACGGTCCGCATCCACGCGGGTGAACGTCGCATCCAAGCCGTCGGCCGCAGCATGACGCCGAAGGTAACGTATGCCGCAAAAGCAACCAAATCAGACTGCCGTTCGTGGAGGAGCGCATCGACCGGCACCAGGGCGGCACAGAGGCCGAGGAAAGACCATGAACCCCACCGTCGCGTGCGTCGTTCCCTGTTACAACGAGGAGGCCGCCGTCGGGAAGGTCGTGCGCGACCTGCGCGCCGCCCTCCCCGAGGCCACCGTCTACGTCTACGACAACGCCTCCACCGACAACACCGTCGCCGAGGCCCGCGCGGCCGGCGCGGTCGTGCGGCACGAACCCCGCAAGGGCAAGGGCAACGTCATCCGCCGCGCCTTCGCCGACGTCGACGCCGACGCGCTGCTCATCATCGACGGCGACGACACCTACGACGCCTCCCGGGCCCGCGAAATGGTCGACCTCCTCTTCGAGGGCCCCTACGACCAGGTCGTCGGCGCCCGCCGCGAGAGCGTGGAGACCGCGTACCGCGCGGGTCACGCCGTCGGCAACAAGATGCTCACCGGCGCCGTCCGCACCCTCTTCGGCAACGACGTCAGCGACATGCTCAGCGGCTACCGCGTCTTCTCCCGCCGCTACGTCAAGTCCTTCCCCGCCCTGTCCCGCGAGTTCGAGACCGAGACCGAGATGACGGTCCACGCGCTCAGCCTGCGGCTCCCCACCGCCGAGATGGAAGTGGGCTTCAAGGACCGGCCCGCGGGCAGCGTCAGCAAGCTCCGCACCTACCGCGACGGCTGGCGCATCCTCAGGCTCATCCTGGGGCTGGCCCGCAGGCAGCGCCCCTCCCAGTTCCACGCCGCCATCGCCGGCCTGCTCACCGTCGCCGCGCTCGCCCTGGGCCTGCCCGTCGTCCTCGAGTTCACCCGCACCGGCACCGTGCCGCGCCTGCCCACCGCCGTGCTCGCCGCATCGATCATGATCATCGCGGTTCTGGTCCTGCTCGTCGGCTACATCCTGGAATCGTTCATGCACATGCGCCAGGAGCAGGCCAGCCTCGCCCACCTCGGCTACTCCGCACCCCTGCGCAGCGCGGACTTCGTGCCGGTGACTCTCGCGGACACCGCGCCGAGCCGGCTCACCCGGCCCTGAATCCGCGGCCTCCGTGACCAACGAAAATCTATGCTGGCCGGAGTAGACATTGGGTGGCGGCATGGGTATGGTTTCTCTCGTAGTCGAGATCGAGGAAGCCCGGCAGGGATGAACTGCCGGGAAGCAGTAGGTAGTTCGCAGTTCGGTGCGGCGGTGGAGTTCCGGAGCCAGGGTTTTCGCTGGACGGTGACGGGACTGACGGCTGGACCGGGTGGCCCGCAGTGGTAAGGGGCCGCCATGAGCAGGACCGCAGTTGATGCGGTGGCAGTACCCGCAAGTGCAGTTCGCGGTATCCAGCAGTGAAGTTGGTGCAGCACCTCGGTAAAGGCGTCGGCTGCGGGCGCGCGTACCGGGAGGTCCGGCAGTGGGGTTCCAAGCCAGAGCAGACGCAGGACGGGCGACGGGGCTGGCTGCCGGAGAGTGGCGCTTCTCCCAGGCCACCGGCAGTTCGCAGTACAAGCAGTTCGCAGTACCAGTAGTTGGCAGGACAAGCAGTACGCAGTGCCAGTGGTTCGCAGTACCAGCAGTACCAGCAGTTCGCAGTACCGGTTTGGCAAGTGATTGATTCAGAGGGAAGAACGGAGGAGTTGAGCACCATCGGATCGCCCGGGCGCAAGACGTGGGCCCGGGTGCCGCAGGACATCGACAGTGAGGTGGTCTCCGGTCACGCATTCGCGATCCCCGCATCCCCGTCCCGTACAGGGCGGCCGCGGACTCAGTAGGCCGGCGCAGCACTGAGGCCGGCAGATGGTGTAGCAGTTCCTTCGGGGCCTTGGTGCCAGTACGGCACCAAGGCCCCTCAACGTGCGCCCCAGAGAGGCGAGATGACAGCAGACGATTCATTCAGCCGTCTTGACGACGACGACTACCCCGCCTACACCATGGGCCGGGCCGCCGAGATACTCGGCACCACCCCCAACTTCCTGCGCGCCATCGGCGAAGCCCGCCTCATCACCCCGCTCCGCTCCGAAGGCGGCCACCGCCGCTACTCCCGCTACCAACTGCGCGTCGCCGCCCGCGCCCGGGAACTCGTCGACCAGGGGACTCCCATCGAGGCCGCCTGCCGCATCGTCATCCTCGAGGACCAGCTCGAGGAAGCCCAGCGCCTCAACGCCGAACACCGCCGCACCGCATCCCGGCACACGGCCGCCCTCTGACCCGCGGCCCGCGGCAACGCGCCGGGCCGCTCTCGTCCGCCGACATTTCAGAATAAGAGCGCATGATCGCCGAAGACACTCAGCCGCCGGCACACGGACGGGAGTCCCCCTCCCGCCCCGGCACCACGCCCGACACCCTGCGCCCCCCGACGGTCGATGCGCCTTCCGGCACAGCCGGCCGGCCTGTCTCCGGGCAGCCGGCCGTCCGTCCGGAAGGCGGGGTGGAGCGCGCGGCGGCCGCGCTGAAGCCGAGGATGCGCGGCTGGCTGCACGCCGGGGTGTTCCCCCTCGCGCTGGTCGGCGGCATCGTCCTGATCGCCGTCTCACGTTCGGCCGCGGCAGTGGCGGCCTGCTCGGTGTACGCGGTGTCGGCCTGCCTGCTGTTCGGCACCAGCGCGGTCTACCACCGCGGAACATGGGGTTCGCGCGGGGAAGCGGTCCTGCGACGGATGGACCACGCGAACATCTTCCTGATCATCGCCGGTACCTACACCCCGCTGGCGGTACTGCTGCTGCCCGCGGGCCGGCAGCTGGTGCTGCTGACCGTGGTGTGGGCGGGCGCCCTGGCGGGCATCGCCTTCCGCATCCTGTGGATCGGCGCTCCCCGGTGGCTGTACACCCCTTGCTACATCGCCCTGGGCTGGGTGGCCGTCTTCAACCTGCCCGACTTCGCGCGCACCGGCGGCACCGCGGTCGTCGTCCTCGTCATCATCGGCGGCCTGCTCTACACCGCGGGCGCCGTCGTCTACGGACTCAAGCGCCCCGACCCCTCACCGGCCTGGTTCGGCTTCCACGAGGTCTTCCACGCCCTGACCATCACCGCCTTCGCCGCGCACTACACCGCCATCGTCCTGGCAGCCGCGTGACCGCGACAGGCACGCACCGGCCCCCCGGGCGCGGCGCGTCGTGCCGGCGGTGTGTCAGCGGCTGAAGAGCGGCGCCAGGACGCCGATCCCGCTGGTGCAGGCCACGACGGCGGTGGCGCATACGGCATGGCGTCTGAGGAGGCTGCGGCGCAGGGCCGCGTAGCGCTCCTCGTACTCCTGCCGTAGCCCGCCGGCCCGCTCGACGGTGTCCTGGAGAAGCCGGCGGGTGAGGTCGACGCGCTGGTGGAGGTAGTGGCGTGTGACGTCCTCGGCCTGGGCGCCGGTCAGCCAGGGCAGGCGCGCGCAGAGGTCCTCGGCTTCGCGGCGTGCCTGGTCCTGGTGGCTGCGGACCAGGAGGTAGCCCTCGACCGTGTTCGCCAGCTCGCTTCGGTCGTCCTTGGGCGCCTTGCGCATGCCGTGTCTCACCCCGGTTCGCCCTTGTGCCCGTCCGGCTCGACGGCGTCACGCTGGCCGGCGTTCGCATGGTGTTCGATCTCGGCGAGCTCGGGGTGGTTCAGGTCGAAGGCCGGGGACTCGGAGCGGATCCGGGGCAGGGTGACGAAGTTGTGGCGCGGCGGCGGGCAGGAGGTCGCCCACTCCAGGGAACGGCCGAAGCCCCAGGGATCGTCCACGTCGATGCGCTTGCCGGACTGGGCGGTCTTCCACACGTTGTACAGGAACGGCAGGGTGGACAGGCCCAGCAGGAACGCGCCGATGGAGGAGATCGTGTTCAGAGCGGTGAAGCCGTCGGCCGCCAGGTAGTCGGCGTACCGGCGCGGCATGCCCTCGGCGCCCAGCCAGTGCTGCACCAGGAACGTGGTGTGGAAGCCGACGAACAGGGTCCAGAAGTGGATCTTCTCCAGACGGTGGTCGAGCATGGTGCCGGTCATCTTCGGCCACCAGAAGCTGAACCCGCCGAACATCGCGAAGACGATCGTGCCGAAGAGGACGTAGTGGAAGTGGGCGACCACGAAGTAGGAGTCCGTCACATGCCAGTCCAGCGGCGGCGAGCCGAGGATGACGCCGGTCAGACCGCCGAAGAGGAACGTGACGAGGAACCCGGCGGCCCACAGCATGGGTGGCTCGAAGGACAGTGAGCCCTTCCACATGGTGCCGATCCAGTTGAAGAACTTCACGCCGGTGGGGACGGCGATGAGGTAGGTCATGAAGGCGAAGAACGGCAGCAGGACCGCTCCGGTGGCGAACATGTGGTGGGCCCAGACGGTGACCGACAGCCCGGAGATGGCGATCGTGGCGCCGACCAGACCCATGTAGCCGAAGATCGGCTTGCGGGCGAAGACGGGGATGATCTCGGTGATCACGCCGAAGAAGGGCAGCGCGAGGATGTACACCTCGGGGTGGCCGAAGAACCAGAACAGGTGCTGCCACAGGATGGCCCCGCCGTTCTCGGGGTCGAAGACGTGGGCGCCGAACTTGCGGTCCGCCTCCAGCGCGAACAGGGCCGCCGCCAGAACGGGGAAGGCGAACAGGACGAGCACCGAGGTCAGCAGCACGTTCCAGGTGAAGATCGGCATGCGGAACATGGTCATGCCGGGCGCGCGCATGCAGATGATCGTCGTGATGAAGTTGACCGCGCCCAGGATCGTGCCGAAGCCGGCCAGCGCCAGCCCCATGACCCACAGGTCACCGCCGACGTAGGGGCTGCGCTCTCCGCCGCTGAGCGGGGTGTACGCGGTCCAGCCGTAGTCGGCGGCACCCTGAGGGGTGAGGAAGCTGGACATGACGATCAGCCCGCCGAAGGCGAAGAACCAGTAGGAGAGCATGTTCAGCCGCGGGAAGGCGACATCGGGGGAACCGATCTGCAACGGCATGATCGCGTTGGCGAACCCGGCGAAGGTCGGGGTGGCGAACAGCAGCAGCATGATCGTGCCGTGCATGGTGAAGGACTGGTTGTACTGCTCCGAGGACAGGATCTGCAGTCCCGGCCGGGCCAGTTCGGCCCTGATCACCATCGCCAGCGCGCCGCCGATCAGGAAGAACGCGAACGAGGTGATCAGGTAGAGGTGACCGATCTTCTTGTGATCGGTCGTGGTCAGCCAGGAGACGATCACCCGGCCGCGGCTGCGGCGCTCGGCCGCCGGGACGGGCGCAACGGGTTCGGTGAGGGTCGCCATCAGATCCTTCAATCGGCACGACCGGTGCAGTGGGGGTGGGCCGGTGGAGCACCTGCCCCACCGGCTGCGGTCGGGCAGTGCGTAACCAACTCCCGGGAAATTACTCCTGTTGAACCGTCACCACCGCCTGACATCGGCGTTTTTGGGCCGAACGGCTGATCCGTCCATCCCGGGGCGGGACCTGAGCGCACCCGGCCGGCAGTTCCCCGACGACGGATCCCTCACCCGCACCCGTCCGGGCCCACTCGGCCGGACGGCCGGACGGCCGGACGACCTGGCTCCTGGCGTTGCCGAGCCGATCGGCGCTTCACCACAACCGCGGCGCGCTCGTGTGCGTCCTGGTACCAAGGGCCGGCAAGAGCCGGCCACCCCGGGGGAACGGGACACGAGTCATGGAAAAGCACGCGGTCGTCCAGCGCGTCACACGGTTCTTCCGGATCCCGCCCGCTGTGCGGCAAGCGCCGCCCACGCCCGTCCGGCGACTGGCCGTGCTCTGGCTGCTGACGCTCGCCCTCGGGGCCGGGCTCACAGCGCTCCGCTGGGACGACGAGTTCGGCGGCAGCGACCTCATGGCGCTGATGCTCCTCTTCCACGTCGTCGACGACATCAGTGAGGGGGTACGGCACCGCTGGCCGGCCGCACTGGCCGCACTGGCCATTCTGTGGGGCACCGGCCACCTCGCCGACGCCCTCCTGCCCGGCTCCCTGGACGGGGCGTGGACGAAGACCGTCACCACCGCCGTCGGTGTCACGCTCGGGCTGGCCGTGGGCGCCGCGGTCACACGGCTTCCCTCCCGCGCCCGCATGTGATCTTCGTGCTGCACAGAAAGTGTCTTGGCGTCCCGCAGGGCGGGCAGGCGTACGGGAGACCTCGCCCTTGTATGGAGACCCGTCATGACGACCTCCCGCGAACGGCAGTTTCACGCCGACGGCACGCGTGACACGGCGATCGCCCGCCTGGAGGCGGAGAACGCCCAACTGCGGCACGCCGTCGCCTCGCACGCGGTGGTCGACCAGGCCATCGGCGTCCTGACCGCCGTGTACCGGTTCCGGCCGTCGGCCGGGTTCGACATCCTGCGCGAAATCTCCCAGCGCACCAACACCAAGCTGCACACGATCGCCGAGGCGGTGATCCGCTGGGCGCTGGGCGAACCCCTGCCGGGGCGGATGGAGCAGGGCCTGGAGACAGCCGTGCGGCGGCGCGCCTGCCGGCCGGACGCGCAGTCCGGGCGGCCGGACCGCCACTGACCGCGGACAGGGCGCGAATCAGGCGGTCAGCGCCCGGCCGGGGGCTCGGTGAGGGCCAGGACGGCGGTGGTGCGTTTGCCCCCGGGCGTCGGCTGCACGTCGTAGTGCGCGCAGACGGCCAGGACGATCTCCAGCCCGTGTCGCCCTATGCGGCTGGGGTCGGGCGCGTGGGCCGTGGGCAGGGTGGAGGCGGTGTCCCAGACCGTGATCTCCAGGCTGTGCCGGAGGTGGCGCAGGTCCAGGCGCAGCGGGCCGGGAGCGTACCGGCAGGCATTGGTGACCAGCTCGCTGACCACCAGCTGCGCCGTCCCGACCGCTCGCTGCGTGAGCGGAGTCCGCTGCTCGGTGTGGATGCGGTGGAGGTAGGCGGTCGCGAAGCGACGCGCGGCACCGATGCACGACGTGGCCCCGTCGTAGGCTGCGCAGGCGGGCGGAGCCGGTTCCACCGGGGAAGGTGCGGGCGGTCCGTTGTATAAGGTCTGGTCCATCAGGTCCGCCTTGCGTCATGTACGTCACGTGCCGGGTCCGCATGGGTACCCCGGACGAGTGCCTCCCCTGCAACTCCGTCCCAGTCTTCACCGCAGGGACAGAGGCGCAGCACAGTGTGGGCGGATGGTGAGACTACCGGGGAGCGGTCGGCAGGGGCTCGAGCGCTGCGCGCCCGGTCAGCAGACCCTCGGGCGGAGTTCGGGCAGCCGGCCTGCCGCCGGCGGGAGCGGGCGGCCCGCGGGTCAGGCGGTCAGCGCCTGCTCGACCGTGGGGTGGCAGGGGATGAGGTCGTCGAGGCCGACGATCTGCAGGACCCGCAGCACGAACCCGTGGGCGCCGGCGATGCGCAGCCATCCCCGGGCGCCGGTCGCCCGCCGGTGCGCGGCGACGATGACGTTGATGCCGCTGGAGTCCATGAAGGTCACGCCGCTGAGGTCCACCACGGTCCGGAGCGGCGCCCGGTCGTCACCGGCGAGCAGGGCCCGGCTGAAGACGTCCTGCACGTCGTGGTCCACTTCGCCGTGCAGAGCCACGACCTGGATGCCGTCGACCTCGCGGTGCGTGACGGACAGCCGGTCCGGCCGCTTTTCTTTCGGGGTGTTGGTCACTGGCTCCTCGACTGCGTTCCGGGCCTGCCCGGGGTCGGGCGTGCGCGGATGATTCTGCCCCACCACACCCGCAGGATGCCCCCGGGCAGACCTGTGGAGAATGCCCGAGTGGCCTGTGTGGTGTATGCATCGGCATGGCGGGTACCGGTGCGCACATGAGCGGGAAATGAGGACGACGGCTGCGGGAGTCACGCCTATGGGGACGGCCGTATGACGCCCGGCACCTACCTGATGGACGCCGGCTATGCCCTGGGCGAGGACGACGGCTGTATCGCCGACGCCCGCCACCACGCCGCCGCCTTCCTCGAACAGGCCCGCACAGAGCACCACCTGACCGTGTCGGCGCGCGCGGTGGACCTGACCCAGCTGGTGGTCAGCGAGCTGGTCACCAACGCCCGCAAGTACGCCCCCGGTCCCGTCCTGCTGGAGCTGCGCCTCACCGCGGCCGCCGTGGACGTCGTGGTGCGGGACAGCGACCCCACGGTTCCCGCTGCCCGCGCCCCGGATCCCGGCCGGATCGGCCAGCACGGACTGGAGATCGTCAAGGCGGTCGCCGTGAGCCTCCGCGTCGAGCAGGAGCCGGCCGGCAAGCGCATCACGGCCCGTATCGCCCTGTCCGACACCCCCGGCGGCGCCGCCGCTCACAGCCCGGCCTGACGAGCCTGGGGGAGCAGCTCCCTCTGCTGTCGCAGGCGGTGCCTCCCTGCCGAGGGAGCGGCCGGTGGACCACGTCCGCAGTCGTGCCTTGCGCGTCAGGGGGAAGGAGAGTGTGTGACCCGAGGGAGGCGACTGTGGAGCGCGATCGGATGGCACTGGCCGAGGTGCTGGCGGAGGCGGAGGACGCCGCGCCGGTACGTTCTCTCGACGCAGTGGCGCGTCACCTGCGCGAACGGTTCGGCGCACGGTACGTGTCATTCCTGTTCGTCGACGTCGTCGGCCGACGCCTGCTGCGGGTCCACGACATGGGACAGACCCGGCAGGAGCGCCAGGCCGAACAGGTCCCCCTGGCCGGCAGCAGTGTGTACGACGACGTCCTGCGCACCCAGAAACTCATGAGGGCACCGCAGGGGGAGGAGGGCTGGCGGGTGCTCGCCCCGGTCACCAACCGCGGCGACGCCGTCGGTGTCCTCGAACTCTTCCTCACCCACGTCACACCGGATGTGCTGCGGCAGGTGGAAGAGGCCGCGCACGCGCTGGCGTACATCATCGTCACCGACCGCCGCTTCACCGACCTCTACCACTGGGGCAACCGCACCACCACGGTCCGCCTGGCCGCGGAGATCCAGCGCCAGCTGCTGCCCTCGGCGCCTTCCTGCGAGGCCGCCGAGTTCGCTCTCGCCGGCGCCCTGGTCCCGGCCTCCGACATCGCCGGCGACACCTACGACTACAGCCTCGACCAGGACGCCGTGCACCTGTCCGTCACCGACGCCATGGGGCACGACGTCGACGCCTCCCTCATGGCGACCCTCCTGGTCAACGCCTCCCGCGGCGCCCGCCGCGCCGGGACCGACCTCGCCGAGCAGGCCCGCCAGATCCATCAGGCCCTCCTCGACCACGGCAGACGCACCTTCGCCACCGGCCAGTTGCTGCGCATCGCCCTGGACGGGACCAGCGCCCAGCTCGTCAACGCCGGCCATCCCTGGCCGCTGCGGCTGCGCGACGGCGCGGTCGAGGAACTGCGCCTGACGGTGAACCTGCCCTTCGGTGTCGTGGGGCAGGGCCCCTACCCGGTGCAGGATCTCGACCTGCGCCCCGGTGACCGCCTCGTGCTCTACACCGACGGCATGCAAGAACGCCAGGCCCGGACCGTCGACCTGCCCGGCCTCATGCGCAAGACCGCGGCCGAACACCCGCGGGAGGTCGTACGCACTCTGGTCGCCGCGGTCACCGACGCCTGCGACGGTTATGTGAAGGACGACGCCACCGTCCTGTGCCTGGACTGGCACGGCCCCCAGCCCGCAGGGCGCCGCGCGAACGCCGGAGCCGACAGCTGACTCAGTGCCTCGCGAACTGCACGCGCGTCGGCTGCACGGCTTCCGGCCGCAGGGCGATCCCGTCGACGGTCAGTCGTTCTCCGTAGATGTCGGTGATCCGGATCGCGCTGCCGCACCCGCTGCCGTCGGGGGAGAGGAAGTAGTTGTAGTCGGTGCGGGCGAGCCGGCGCCAGCCGTTGCCGGTGCGGACCTCCAGCCGGGCCAGCGGGTTGCGGTGGCCGATTGCCTGGATGCCGCACCAGTAGGGGCTGGAGCCGGTCTTGTAGCGGATGGAGATCGTGCCGGCACTGCCGGGGCTCAGGAGGCTCCAGGTGATCGCGATCCGGCCGGTCGAGGGGACGGCCAGTTTGGCGAAGGCCTGTTCGCTGAGGTCGAGTTGGCCGGGTGCGCAGGGCAGGGGGCACTCGTTGGTGATCCGGACCGTGACAGCGGCCCCGTTCGCCGCGCGGACGAGCACGTGTGCCCCGCAGGCCCTGGACGTCTCGTAGTCGGCGGTGTTCATGGCCGCGATCATCATGTCGGCGCTCGGCCCGTACGAGCAGGCGCCGTCCCCGGTCCCGGCCCGGTAGACCGTGGCGACCCCTCGGTAGGTGACCTCGGGCCGGATCCGTCCGGCCGGCACCGACGTGGCAGGAGCCCTCCGGGGGGCCGCCGACGACCGCGCCTTCGACGGGGTTCTGGAAGCCTTCGGGACGGTCGTGGAGGGCGTGCTGCTCGGCGAGGAGCCGGACGGCTCGGGCGGCGGCGATCCCGGCGGGAGGCTGCCCCGGGAGACGGCGGCGGACACCGCCGTGTCCCGCCCGGCATCGGCCTTGCCGCCCGACCGCACGGCCACCACCACCCAGACCAGCACACCCACCACGGCCAACGCCGCCGTGATGCCCCTCAACAACCCGCGCCTCCGCTTGCGGTGCCGCGCAGCCGGCCGTGTTTCCTGCATGTCCGTCCATTCCGAAGAGCGAAGTGTTGCGCTCCTCAGTGGCCGCCGCAGACACAAAGGTTGCCGCCGACCGGGTCCTGACGACGCCGCCGGGACACCGGCTCCGCCGTCCCGCACGGAGGTGCTGTTCGTGCGGGGCAGGGTCAGGACGGGGCCCCCAGGGCCTGGGCGATGAAGCGGGCCTCGTTCTTCTTGAGATTCAGGGCGACCGCGATCCTGGGGCCGGTTATCTTCTCCAGAATGGCGGGGCTGGCCAGCAGCCGGTTCGAGTCCCGGATGACGAGGGCCAGTTCGTTGTGCGGCCGGGGCTGTCCCGCCACCTTCCCGGTGAGGCGGGAGAAGGCGGTCCGGTCGCCGTCGGTCAGGGTGACTTCCACGGTCCACCCGTCCAGGCCGTTCTCCGACTGGTAGAAGGCCCTGACGCTCTTGAACCGCCGTACCGTGAGCCCCTGTTCGGCGGCCGTGACCACGCAGGTCTGGCGGTCGTCCGAGGTCCAGGACCGTCCCTCGGGGAAGTCCGAGGGGCACACGCCGGGCGACTCGCTCAGTACCGGCAGGATGCCGACGGGACCGTCCGGTTCCCCCGCGGCTCCGGCCTCCGCGGCCCAGGGACGCAGAACGAGCAGAGCGCCGAGGGCGAGTGCGGCAGCCGCCCCGCCGACCCCCGACAGCAGGTGTCTCGGGCGCCGGGTCGCCGCGGCGGTGCCCTGCGCCGTGGTCAGGGGCGCGGTCGGCCGCGGCGGCTGGACCGGCCGGCCCTCAGCGTCCGACCCCACCCGGTGTCGCGCCTGCCGTACCGCCTGCGAACGCTGCGTTCGGTGGCACTCGATGGCCTCGGCCCAGTTCCCCGGCAGCCAGTCCTCGCCGTTTCTGGCACCGGGCCGTTCTTCCAGCCGCTCCTGGGCGCGTGCCAGGATCTGCTCGGGTGTGGGCCGGGCGGCGGCGTCGAATCGCAGGCAAGGAAGGATGAGCGCCTCCAGGTCGCCGGCCAGTCCCGTGACGTCGAGTTCACCCGCAGCGGTGCGCACGAGCTGCTCCAGCGCCGATCCGGCTCCGCCGTCACGGTAGGGCGCCCGGCCCACGGCGAGGTGGAACAGCGTCGCCCCCAGGGAGAACACGTCGGACGCCGCGGTGGTCGGCTCACCCCGTGCCTGTTCGGGCGACGCGTACGCCACCGTGCCCAGCGCCACCTGCGTGCGGGTGACGTCGTGGGCCTGGGAGATGCCGAAGTCGATGACGCGTGGACCCTCCATCGGCAGCAGCACGTTGGACGGCTTGATGTCCCGGTGCACCAGTCCGGCCGCATGGATGCTGAGGAGGGCCTCCGCCATGCCGGCGGCTATCCAGTGCAGCGCGCCTGCTCCCAGTACCCCGCAGTCCTCGACCAGGTCACGCAGCGACGGGGCGGGAATGTACTCCGTCGCCATCCACGGCACCACGGCCTCGGCGGCAGCCTCGATCACACTCGCCGTGTAGACGCCGCGCACCCGCTGAGCGATCCGCGCCTCGCGGGCGAACCTCCGCCGGTCGTCGGCCGAGTCGGCCAGCAGGGTCTTCACCGCGACGACGCGGCCCCCGGGGGAACGCGCGAGAAGGACGCGTCCCATGCCTCCGCTGGCCAGCTCCTCCAAGACGACATACGGGCCGAACCGCTCCACCGGCATTCCCCGTCCCCCTGTCTTCACGACGCCCAGTATCACCGGACGTTCACCCCGGACACACCTCATCCATCGGACTCGAAGCCGCGGGAGGCGGAGCCACCGGCCCGTCACCTGGATCCACGAACCCGGCGAGCCCCGTCAACCGAAGATTCGCGGGGGAACACCCGGACGACGACCCTGAACTCAGCGTCCCTTGTGCGGTGATGGTGCTGCCGCGGCTGTGCCGGGCCTTCGGTCCTCGGATGCTGGGGCCTCGGTCGAGCGTGCCGGTGTGGAGTGCCTGGACACGTAGGTGTCCAGAGGTTCCAACGCACCCCAGGCCTGATCGAAACTGTCCGCGAAGTACGCCAGGAACTGGGGACTGTCGACGCTGAATCCCGTGAGCTGCCGGCGGCCTGCGCCGGAGAAGGAGAGGAAGGTGACCGTGTCGTCGATGAGGCCCATGTTGTACCAGGCGCAGGAAGCACTCCAAGGCATGACGCGTGCCTCGTAGGTATAGAGATCAGTGACCTCTTCCTGGTGTTGCCTCAGCCAGTCGAAGTAGGTTTCTTTCGGTACGCCCTTGCGCTCGGGGACGCCGATGATGCGCCGCACGCTCGCGCACTCGGCCGAGTTGTCTCTGGCCCACTGCAATACCGTGTCGTAGTAAGAGGCGGGTCCCGTGGATCCCCATTCGGTGGGAGGGTGGAGCCGCACATAGGTAAGGCGGATTTCGGACCGGGCCGCGCGAATGTGATCAGCCACGGCCTTGTAGAAGGCGGGCGGGTTCGGGTAGCACACCATCTCCATCTGGGAGGTGCTCCGGAACGCTTCGGAAAGGTCCGGCGCCGTGCCGAAGGCCTGCGGGTCCCGGCGCGCGTCCAGGGTGTCCTGCTTCAGATCGTCGAGTTCCGTCTTGGCCGCACGCCACAACCGGCCCCAGTGCGCCCAGTCGCCGCCGAGCGCGGCCACCAGACGACGGGTGACCGTCTCGCTCGCGAGGCGGTGCCCGTTGAGTACCTCGGAGACGGTCGCCGGACTGCATTGGGCCCGCGAGGCGATCGTCTTGACCTGAGGTTCACCGGCGGTGATCCGCAACCGTCGCAACTCCGCGGCGAAGCGCCGCACGGGCGGTGTGTCGGAGTGTCGGATGGTGCCCCCTCGGATGCATACCCCACCGGGCGACTGAGATCGTCCCACGAGAGCTCTCGAAGGCGCAGAGTTTCCCGGAGCTTCGTTGAAATTCGGTGAAGAGCACCGTATTTGCGGGCGGCTGAGAGCCCACGTTCGGCGTCGTACGCACAGAATGCGCCCGGGTTCCGTGTCGATCGGGACATCCGGGAATCCGTGGACGGCCGACAGAGGACCTGTTCGAATGAACCCCACCCCGGGCGGAACAAGACAGGAAGAGGTGAGGACGCGTGCACATCACCTTCAGGGACGTGCTTCACGATCACTACACGGCGTTCCTGGCGATTCTCGTGATCGGAATCATCCTGATCATCGCAGGGAACGGAATCTCGGAATCCACGTCGATCTACCTGGACTGCGTACTCGGCATGGCCGGGCTGGTCACCGCCTATGCGCTCGTAGCACCTCCTGACCCGCACACCCAGGGCTGATCCGTAGTCCTGACGACTCCAAGAGCCAGCAGCTCACAGGGGTATGGCGAACCTTCAGCACAGTAGCTCTCCACACCCAACGAAGCCCCGATGGTCAAGGGGACCTACCACGTCGCCTGACCATCGGAGCTTCTGATGTGCTGCCGGGCTGCCACCGTCTGCCACCCGTCACACCGCCTGCGGCCGCAGTGTAGACGGCGGATGCGCAACACCCTTTGCGTCCTCATCACCTCCCACGGCAATCCACTCCCGCCTCGGCTCCGGATTACGGCCGAGAGCGGCTTCCGCGGCCGACTGGGAGGAGAAGCGATGTCACGCGTGTCAGGAAGTGCGTCACCGGACCGGGCGGAGGTGACAGCCGACGGCCACCCGGGACGGCGGCACACGGCCGTCGTGGGCAGTGGTGTGGCGGGACTGACCGCCGCGTACGTACTCGGCCGCGCGCATCGCGTCACCCTCTACGAAGCCGATGACCGGCTGGGCGGTCACGCGCACACCCACGATCTGACGTCGGCCGACGGCTCCGTACACCGCGTCGACTCCGGTTTCATCGTGCACAACGACCGCACCTATCCGAACCTGCTGCGCCTGTTCGACGAACTCGGCGTCGCCACGCGGGAGTCGGAGATGAGCATGTCCGTACGCTGTGAGGGATGCGGCCTCGAATACGCCGGTGCGCGCGGCCTCACCGGACTGCTCGCCCAGCCGCGCAACGCGCTGCGCGGTGCCTACCTGCGCATGCTGGCCGAGGTGCCTGCATTCCATCGGGCCGCCCGCCGACTGCTCACCCCGGGGACGGAAAACTCCGCCACCCTGGGAGAGTTCCTGGACCGGGAGGGCTTTTCCGCCTACTTCCGCACGCACTTCATGACTCCGCTCGTCTCGGCCGTATGGTCCTGCGACGCCGTCACCGCCCAGCGCTACCCGGCCGCCTACCTGTTCCGCTTTCTCGACCATCACGGGATGCTCTCCCTGAACGGATCGCCGACCTGGCGCACCGTCAGGGGCGGCTCGCGCGAGTACGTCAACGCCCTGGCCCGGCAGCTGCACGAGGTGCGCGTCGCCACCGCGGTGCGCGGCGTACGACGGCACCCCGACGGCGTCGACATCACAGCCGGCGACGGCACGACAACGTCGTACGACGCTGTCGTCCTCGCCGTCCATCCCGATCAGGCGCTGCGCCTGCTGAACGACGCGACCCCGCAGGAGAAGGAGGTGCTCGGCGCCTTCCGCTACTCCCGTAACACCACGCTTCTGCACACCGACACCGGGCTGCTTCCCCGCAGCCGCGGCGCCCGTGCCTCCTGGAACTACCTCATGCCGTCCTGCGCGGCAAGCGCCGACAAGGTGCGGGTCAGCTATGACATGAACCGGCTTCAGGGTCTTTCCGCTCGGGAGACCTTCGTGGTCACCCTGGGCGGCCAGGACCTGGTGGACCCGGACCGGGTGCTGGCGCGGATGGTGTACGAACACCCCGTCTACACCCCGGAAGCGGTCGCCGCGCAGCGGCGGCTGCACGAACTCAACAGCCCGGTCACCGCCTACGCCGGGGCCTACCACGGCTGGGGCTTCCACGAGGACGG
This sequence comes from Streptomyces sp. NPDC043867, assembly GCF_056435845.1. Classification (NCBI taxonomy): domain Bacteria; kingdom Bacillati; phylum Actinomycetota; class Actinomycetes; order Kitasatosporales; family Streptomycetaceae; genus Streptomyces; species Streptomyces sp. NPDC043867. The sequence continues at coordinate 85,080 of NZ_JBWKDS010000003.1, forward strand.
CTGCCGCTCCGGCGTGGCGGCCGCCGCCGCGCTGGGAGTGCTCTGGTGAGGACCGGGCCCGCGCTCTACAGCTGCGTGATCAGCCACGTACGCACCGCGCCCCTGAAGCACACCCTGCGGCACCGCACGTTCATGTGGCTCGTCGACATCGACCTGCTTCCGCGGCTTCCGCTTCTCGTGCGGCCGTTGGCCCGGTTCGATCCGCGCGACCACTTCACCGGCGACCAGCCGTCCCTGCGTGCGGGACTCGACGCCTTCCTGGCCGCTCACGATGTGCACCTGCGCGGCGGCTCCGTCCTCATGCTCACCCACGCACGCGTCCTTGGTCACGTGTTCAACCCTCTCACCCTCTACTGGTGCCACGACCCGGACGGCACACCGCGCTGCGTCGTCGCCGAGGTGCACAACACCTACGGTGAACGGCACGCCTACCTGCTCCACCCGGACGCGTCGGGGACGGCGCACGCCGAAAAAACGTTCTACGTCTCGCCGTTCTTTCCCGTCGACGGCCGCTACCGCATGCGCCTGCCCGCACCCGGTAACCGGCTCGACCTCACTGTTCACCTCGAACGTGAGAGCGGAAGCCCCTTCACCGCGACCGTACGGGGCGTGCGCCATGCAGCACACACCCGGACCGTGCTGAAGCTGGCCCTGCTCAGACCGTGGTCCACGCTCGCCGTGTCCGCCGCCATCCGGATGCACGGCATCCGCCTGTACCTGCGAGGGCTGCCCGTCCAGCCCCGCCCCGAACAACAGATTCCGGAGAGAACCACATGAGAACAGCCGGGCCCCTGCCCGCGACTGAGCCCGGGGCCGGACGTCCCACGGCCATCGATGCGGCCCGCTGGCCGGACGTGGCCGAGCCCCCGAGCACCTCTCGGGGACGCACCGTCCTCACCGCAGCCGTCCTGCGCCGAGCCCTGGGCCGACTGCCCCTGCGCATACGGTTCGCCGACGGAGGCTCCGTCGGGCGAGGCGGACCCGCGCTGGACATTCACGACCCGGCGGCGTTTCACGGCCGCATCGGCAGCCGGGGCCTGGTCGGCTTCGGCGAGTCGTACATGGCCGGTGAGTGGGACGCACCCGACCTGGTCGCCGTCCTGACGGTGCTGGCGGACAACGCGGCGGAACTGATCCCCGCGCCCCTGCAGAGAATGCGTGAGCTGTGGACGCTGCGGCAGCCGCACAGCCAGCGCAACACTCCCGAGGGTGCCCGCGACAACATCAGTCACCACTACGACCTGTCCAACGACCTCTTCGCCCTCTTCCTCGACGACACCCTGACCTATTCGGCCGCCCTCTTCCGCGGGTTTCCCGCCACCTGGGATCTGCTCGACGCAGCCCAGCACCGCAAGATCGACCGGCTGCTGGACCTCGCCGGGGTCGGAACAGGCACCAGCGTGCTGGAGATCGGCACCGGCTGGGGCGAACTGGCGGTCCGCGCGGCGGCACGCGGTGCCCGTGTCACCTCCCTCACCCTGTCCCGGGAACAGCGTGATCTGGCCCGCCGACGGGTCGAGGAGGCCGGCCTGAGCGACCGGGTCAGCATCGACCTGTGCGACTACCGCGAGGCCTGCGGCACCTATGACGCCGTCGTGAGCGTGGAGATGGTCGAGGCCGTGGGTGCGGAATTCTGGCCGGTCTACTTCCGTACGCTCGATCAACGCCTGGTCCCCGGAGGCCGGGCCGCACTCCAGACGATCACCATGCCGCACGAGCGGATGCTGGCCAGCCGGAACACCTTCACCTGGATCCAGAAGTACATCTTCCCCGGCGGCCTGCTGCCCTCCGTGGAAGCGGTGGAACAGACCGTGCGCGAGCACACCGACCTGGAACTCATCCAGCGGGACGGGTACGGAGCGCACTACGCCGAAACCCTGCGTCTGTGGCGCGAACGCTTCACTGAGCGCGCCGACGAGGCTGCCGCACTGGGCTTCGACGAGACATTCCGCCGCATGTGGACGTTCTACCTCGCCTACTCGGAAGCCGGGTTCCGCTCCGGCTACCTGGACGTACAGCAGTACCTGTTCCGCAAGGAGAATCACGCACGATGACCATCGCTTCCCCCGCACGGCCCGGCGCCGCCCACCGGCTGGCCGCACTCGCCGCCACCGCGCTCGGCGGTCCGCTCCCGGTACGGCTGCGCACCTGGGACGGGAGCGAGGCAGGCCCGCCCGAGGCACCGGTGGTCGTCGTACGGTCCAGGCGCGCGCTGCGCCGCCTGCTGTGGGAGCCCGGCGAGCTGGGCCTGGCCCAGGCGTACGTCACCGGCGAACTCGATGTCGAAGGCGACCTCACTCAGGGACTGCGTGCCCTGTGGGCCGCGGCACGCGAGCAGCGGCTGCACCCTCCGCACCTCACCCTCGCCGACCGGGCCCGCGCCGTCGGCACAGCCGTGCGCCTGGGCGCCGTGGGCCCGCGTCCCGCCACGCCCGCCTCACAGGCACGGCTGCGCGGCGGCCTGCACAGCAAGGCACGCGACCGGGCCGCCATCAGCCATCACTACGACCTGTCGAACGACTTCTACCAGCTTCTCCTCGACGACACGATGGCCTACTCCTGTGGCTACTGGGCGAGCGAGGAACCCGACTTCGCCCCGGCAGACGCCCAGCGGGCCAAGCTGGAGCTGATCTGCCGCAAGCTCGGCCTCACCGCCGGCGCCCGCCTCCTGGACATCGGCTGCGGCTGGGGATCCCTCACCCTCCATGCGGCTGAGCAGTACAAGGCACAGGTCACGGCGGTCACCCTCGCCCGGGAACAGGCCGCGCATGTTCGCAAGCAGGTGCGTGAACGCGGCTTGGAGCACCGGGTGGAGGTGGTGTGCCAGGACTACCGCGACATCACGCAAGGTGCCTATGACGCCGTCGCCACCGTCGAGATGGGCGAGCACGTGGGGGATGCCGAGTATCCGGCGTTCGCCGCTTCCCTGCACCGGCTGGTCCGGCCGCGGGGCCGCGTGCTGGTGCAGCAGATGTCCCGTGGCAGCAAGGCGCCCGGCGGCGGGGCATTCATCGAGGCCTATATCGCGCCGGACATGCACATGCGGCCGCTCGGCGAGACCGTCGCGCTGCTGGAGGAGGCCGGCCTGGAGGTCCGCTCCGTCGAATCGATGCGTGAGCACTACGTGCGCACGGTCGCCGCCTGGCACCGCACTCTCGAAGTGCGTTGGGACGACTTCGTCCGGCTCGTCGGGGAGGAGACAGCCCGGGTGTGGCGTCTGTACCTCGCCGGTGGTGCCCTCGCGTTCGAAGAGCGGCGTATGGGCGTCGACCAGATTCTCAGCGTCCGGCCCGCGTCCGGCGGGGACGCCGGTATGCCGGCGACACCGGCGTACTGGTACGAGGGACTGGACCGGTTGTGAGCGGATTCGACTGGGGGGCCTTCACGGTCAATCTCGCTTGGGCCGCGCTCACGGTCCTCGCCGTCATGCTGGTGACCTTCCTCATCGCCGTCCGATGGAAGGTGCATCGTGTGGTCGACGTCGCCTGGGGTGTCGCCTTCGCGGCGGTCGCCGGGGTCACCTGCGCGGCCTCGGCCGGGCAGGGAGACGACGACCGCCGGTATCTGGTGACGGCACTGACGGCGCTGTGGGGGCTGCGGCTTGCCTGGCACATCGCGCGACGCGGCCGCGGGCACGGCGAGGACCCGCGCTATGAGGCGCTCCTGGCCAAGGCGCCCGGCAACCGCAACCTGTACGCCGCGCGCATGATCTACCTGCTGCAGAGCACGCTGGTCCTGCTGGTGTCGCTACCTGTGCAGGCCGCCCAGTACATTTCCGCACCCATGACGGGTCTCGCCGCGGTCGGGGTGGCGGTGTGGGCGGTCGGGCTGTTCTTCGAAGCGGTCGGAGACAGCCAGCTCGCCCGGTTCAAGGCGGACCCGGCCAACAAGGGACGGGTCATGGACCGCGGACTGTGGCGCTACACGCGCCACCCCAACTACTTCGGTGACTTCTGCGTCTGGTGGGGCCTGTACCTGATGGTCTGTGACTCCGGTGCGACCGCCGCACTCACGATCGTCTCACCGGTGGTGATGAGCCTGCTGCTGATCAAGGGCAGCGGAAAGCGGCTGACCGAGAGTCACATGGCCAACCGTCCCGGATACGCCGCATACATGACCCGTACCAGCGGCTTCTTCCCCCTGCCGCCAAGTGAACACGCCGACCCGCCCAGGACAGGGCCACCGCACCTGTAGGGAACCCGGTCCGGTGGGGAACGCGACCTGTTCACGGCACGGCAGCGCTTGAAGCACGACCGTGCTTCGCCCGTTCACCGGACAGGTCGTCACCCGGATACGCGCCCGAGTGGTGAGCGGTCCGTACCTGGCTGAGAGTAGCCACATCGCCGCTGCGGTACCACAGCCGACAGTATGTCAGCTGACGCCAGCTGCGACGGAAGGATCTTTTCATGCGTTCTGCTCGCACTCTCCTCGCCGCGGCCACTGTCACGGCAGCGCTCGCCATCGCGGCCCCCGGTGCCTACGCCCTCAGCACCGGCGACTGGGACAAGGACGACCGTTCCTACAGCAGCGACCACGAGGACAAGTACGACAACGACGAGCACGACAAGGACAAGTACAACAAGGACGAGCACGACAAGCCCAAGGGCGGCATGCACACCGGCGGGG
>NZ_JBWKDS010000003.1:89804-105157 GCF_056435845.1 Streptomyces sp. NPDC043867
GGCCTGCTGGCTGCTGTCGGTGGTGACGACTGGGAGAAGAAGGACCACGAGGACAAGTACGACAGCGACGAGCACGACAAGGACAAGTACAACAAGGACGAGCACGACAAGCCCAAGGGCGGCATGCACACCGGCGGGGGCCTGCTGGCTGCTGTCGGTGGTGACGACTGGGAGAAGAAGGACCACGAGGACAAGTACGACAGCGACGAGCACGACAAGGACAAGTACAACAACGACGAGCACGACAAGCCCAAGGGCGGCATGCACACCGGCGGCGGCGCTCTGGCCTCTTCCGGCTCGACTACGGCCGGGGGCCTGGCGCTCGTGGGCGGCCTCGGGGCCGGCGCCTACATGCTGCGGCGCCGCAGCATGCGTGGCAACAGCTGACCCCATCGGCTGACGTGTCACAGTGTGCGGCTGCGGCTGTCTTCTCGGAGAAACCGCAGCCGCCCGCTGCCCGGAGGCCGAACTTGTGTGTGCTCAGAATTCGCAGACCGAGGTGCGCTACGCCATGAAGTCTTTGACACCTGTCCCGGGGCCCTCGTGGCGGGCCCGTATGCCGCGCCACCTCCTCCCGATCGTGCTCACGCTGTTGGCTCTGGCTCTGGTCACGCACGGCGGGACCAGCCCGACAGACACGCCTCCTCTGCCCGCCCCAGCGCATGTGGTGAGCCAACACGCGACACCCGCACCCAAGGCCGGTACCCGGGTCGGGGCGGCGAGGCCGTCGTTGCCCCGGTCGGCGCCCACGCGGCTGCTCATCCCCAGCATCGGTGTGGATGCACCCTTCACCGATCTGGCCATCGGCTCCTCGGGACAGCTGAACCCCCCGCCGGCCGAGGCTACGAACCTGGTCGGCTGGTTCGCCGCCGGCCCCTCCCCGGGAGAGCTCGGCACTGCCGTCGTCGCCGGCCACCTCGACACCAAGACCATGCCCGCAGTCTTCGCCTCCCTCAGCACACTGCTCCCGGGCAGCGGCGTCAACATCCTCCGCAAAGACGGAGCCATCGCGTCGTTCGTCGTCGACACCGTCGACAACTTCCCCCAGGACAAGTTCCCCAACGACCTCGTCTACGCCGACACCCCCGACGCCCAGCTCCGTCTGATCACCTGCGGCGGCAGCTACGACCATGACAAGAAGCGGTACAACGAGAACACCGTGGTCTTCGCCCACCTCAAGACCCCCGCCACCAGGAAGGAGTGAGTGGGAGAGGGTCGATCACAGCACACCTGATCCGACCTCCAGAAAGGCGGTCCCGAGCGATTCGGGGGTAGGCCTGCTTGACCCTGGAAGCAGCAGGCTGGAAACGATCGTGCTCGTGGCGCGGTGCCAGCTCCTGCTGCGACGGAGCATGGCGTGGTCACCGCCCTGCACGAGCAGGACGTGGGTGCGAGCTCCTGCCGCGCCGGCCCGGCGGGCGAAAGAGATCGATGCGCGAGGGTCGGTGACGCGGTCGCGGTCTCCGTGGAGTACGACGAGATCCTTGTCCCGCAGGTGAGTCGCCGGCTCGCCGTCGGGGCACCACGGGGCCAGCGCCACGACGGCGCGCACCTGCGGCAGGGCTGCGGCGCGCAGGGCCGCGCGACCGCCCATCGAGTGGCCGACGAGGACGACCGGGACGTCTCCGGCGAGGCGAACGAGTTGGGACAGTGCTGCTTGCGTGTCCAGCAACGGGTCGGCGTCGGCGCCGTTCCAGCCTCGCAGGCGGTAGCGCACCCTGCCCAGGAAGACACGGTTGTCGGGTATCAAAGCACCGACTGCTCGTACAAAGGGCTTCATCCGAACTGCTGCAAGGTGCCATGGACGTGACAGGGCACGGCTGTCAGCTCTGCCGCCGTGCAGGAACAGCACGGCGGCACGAGCCGAGTCCGGCGCGCGGAGGGTCACCAGCGCTCTGGCCGGCATGCTCGCTGCGGCAAGGGCGGGGGAGGCAGGTGCCCACGCGTGCCCTCTCATCCATGCTCCTCACCGTGCCTGCAATTCTCGCCGAAGGGATCGGCCCTTCACCGGTCATCCGTGGCCGGCGGCCCGGCGGCTTGGTCGCGTCGCAGGAATCCTTCACTGCTCTGATGCACGCCGTTCCGACGTTCGTCGAGTGGTTCAGGCAGACATGGAGGCTGCTCGCAGGATGAGGCCGAGGCCGACGGTCACGACCAGGAGCGCTGTCGCCGAGGGGGCGAGACGAGTGAGCATGCGGACGGCACGGTAGCGGCTGCCGGACGGGGACTGCAGCCGGGCTTCGATGCGTTCTTGCAGGCGCACGAGGAGGAGGCCGACAAGGGTGAGGGTCGCTGCCATGCCCAGGCCGTAGGCGAAGACCAGAAGCACGCCGAAGGCGGTCCGGCCCAGGGCGACCGCGCCGAGGAGGACGACGAGGGCGGACGGGCTGGGGACGAGGCCGCCGGCAATGCCCATTCCGACGAGACCACCCCGTCCGGTGGGGCGCGGCCGGACGGGGTGGTGGTGGGCCGGACCGGTAGCCGTGGCGTCCTCCGGTTTTACAAGCGTGGCCACGCCGGCACCCGTGGGCTGTAGCTCGCGGCGCCCGGAGCGCTGTTCGTCGCGGCGGCGGGTGTGGGCTGTGCGGCCGTGCTGGTGGTCGTGGGATTGGTGATCACGGTGATGGGTGTGGCGGTGATGGTGGTGGCCAGTGCCGTCGCCGTGATGGTGGTGATGTCCGTGATGGGGTTTGTTGCGTAGGGCGCAGGTGAGGAGCCACAGACCGATGCCGGTGACGATCAGGCCGCTTGCCGCGCCGAGCCAGGTCAGGACCGCCTCGCCGGCCAGGTGGGTGGCGGTGGGGAGCGCGAGTCCCAGAATGAGCACACCTGCGGTGTGGGTCAGGGTGACGGTGGCGCCGACGGTGACCGCGTCGCGTCGTGTGCCGCGGCGGCCGGCGAGGTAGGACGCCATGATCGTCTTGCCGTGTCCCGGGAGCACAGCGTGCGAGGCTCCGAGGACCAGGGCCAGCAGAAGAGTCAGCAGCCCGATGGGGACGGTGAGTTCACGGGAGCCGAGCAGCGAGTTGAAGACGGACGAGGTCTTCCCGAGGACCCGGCTGAACCAGCCGGGTCCCGGCAGGGCACTGCTGCTGGGGCCTGCCACGGTGCTGGCGCCGGGCATGGTGTGCAGGTGGGCGGTGCGCTGGTTGAGCGGGTCGGCCGCCGGGTCGCGGGGATAGTGGCGCAGTTCGTCGGTGACGGAGACAGCGGCGAGGCCGGTGCCGGTGGCCCGGACGTCATGGCCCTGAACGGTCATTTCGCGCCAGCCGATGCGCTCGGTGTTGTAGCTCGTGCGGATATCGATGTCCGCGGGGCGGGTCAGGTCGGCAGCCGCCGTGTAGGCGCAGGTGAGGCGGCTGGTCTTGAGGCCCGCCTCACCGCGCTCGTACGTCAGCCCTGACGAGACCGCTCCCCAGGCGACGGGGGTTCCCCGTACGGTGGTGTGAAGTCGGCGGCCGAGAGTTGTGCAGCCGGCCCTGGCATACGTGCGCGCCTCATCGGGGGATACGACTCCGTCGTGATCGTCATCGACGTCGGCTCGCTCCTGGAGAGTCGCAATCTCCGCACGATCGACGACCACCTTGGTGTCGAGACGATCGGGATGAAGGCTCAACCCGGTGTGGTAGTTGACGGTGAAGTTGCCCAGAGGGTGTGCGGGAGCCGCGTTTGCCGGGGCGAGACCACCGGTGGTGGCCAGGGCGATGGAGGTTGCTGTGAGCGCGGCGCGCTGCAGAGTGTGGCTCATGGGGTTTCGTCGATCCGCTGGAGCAGGGCACGTGCCGTGGCCGCGTGCAGGGGATGGAAGTGCCGCTCGGTGCGCAACGCCGCTTCGAGGTCTGCGCGCGCTGCGGCGTCGTCGCCGAGGGTGTGCTGGATGGCCGCACGGTGATACAGGAAGAGCGCGCTGCGCGTGCCGAGGGCGAGAGCCTGATCGGCTTGCCCGAGCGCCTCACCGTCGCGGCCTGCCTGGTGCAGTGCCCAGGCACACGCGTCGTGTACGGCGACGAACTGCCGAGTCTTCAGGGCTTCCTGGGCCATTGACACCGCGCGTGAGGGGCTGCCGTGGTCGGCCTCGAAGAGGATCGCGTCCGTGTCGGCGGGGATGTGGCCGGCCCGGCGGATGGCCTCCTGTCCGCGCAGGACGGTGAACTGGTCCTCGGCCTGTTCTGTGTGGCCCAGTGACTGCTCGAGTTCGCCCAGGCCGAGGAGGTAGTGGGGGAGGGGGGCGATGGCGATTGCGGCCTGATAGTCGGCGATGGCCTGCCGCGTTCTCCCCAGGGCTGCCTGGGCTCGCGCACGGGCTTCGAGGAGGGCGGAGTCGCCCGGTGCGTTCCGTAGTCCTGTCTCGGCTTCGTGCAGTGCCCGGCGGGTATCGCCGGTCTGCAGGGCGAGCGTGGACAGGACCGTGTGGGCGAAGGACCGTTCACCGGTGGTCGACGCGGCGTCCAGTGAACGCCGCATGAGAGCGATTGCCTGGCGGGTCCTGCCGCGCAGCTCGAAGGTGTACGAGGCACGGGCCAGGGCGGGGGCGTCCGGGCGCAGGTCGTTCATGCGCTGCACCGCCCGGTAGGAGGCGGGGTACTGGCCGAGCTGGGTGTAGGCGTCGGCGAGAACCCCGCAGGCGACGGAGTTGTACGGGTCCCCTGTGGTCGCTTGCCGGGCCCAGCGGAGTGCGACGGGGAAGTCGTGGCGTGCTGCTGCGAGAGCTCCCAGGCCGATCTGCGCGTCGGTGTTGTCGTCGTGCTGCACGGCCAGCGACGTCCGCAGAGCCTTCCCGGCGCGTTCGTATGTCGCCGGATCGGCGGTGACGCGGGCCTGCTGGACATAGGCCATGCCCAGGGCCGCCCATGCGCCGGCGTCCTTCGGCACCTGGTGCACGCGGGCCTGCAGCGCCGCCAGCGTGCCTCTGGCCGGTGCTGGGCGTGAGGCGGGTTCTGCTGTGGTGTTCGCGTCCGGAGCCAGACCGATGGCGCCGATGGTGAAAAGGGCCGTGCCGAGTGTCAGAGCGACGACGGCACTGCGCACCCGGCTGCCGGACCGCGACGAGCCGGGTGTGGAGGTGTGGTTGTGCATGCGGACTCCCCTGCTGACGAGCCGGTGCCCGGCCCGCGGTGGCAGGCCGGGCACCGGCGACATGCCTCGTTGACCGGAGACGTCAGCTGGCTTTGTTCCGGCGGCGCAGTCGCCAGCCGCCGACGCCCATCATCAGGGAGCCCAGGACGCCGATCCCGGCCGCGCCGGGGGTCTTCAGCGACGACTGCCGTGCCTGGTTTCCACCAGGCCGGCTGTTCACGGACTTGGTGTGGGGCAGCGCCAGGTAGGGGAACGAGGCGCCGAAGGGCACTTCGTTGGCGTTGACCTTGTCGCCGTCGGCGAGCGCGGGGACGAGCTTGCCGGTCTGGGCCGCGCCCTCGACGGCCTGGAGGGAGATGTCGATGACGTCATCGGTGAGGCGGCGGCCGTTGGGGAACCCGGCCAGGTCACCTGCGAGGACGCCGTACCGCTTGGGGTTGGCGGTGGCAGGCACGGCCATGTTCAGGCGCAGTTCCTCGGCGGGCACGATCCGCCTCGGGCTCGCGTCCTTGTTCAGCCGGTGGGCGTTGAGGTCGGCCTTGATGGGGCCGCATGCCTTGCAGATGCCGGTCAGGTAGATCTCGGCGAGGTCGTTGCGGGGGGTGGCGGGCGCCGGGATGCCGTAGACCTTCTGGATCAGTTTGGGCAGGATCGGGTCGTAGACCTTGTCCACCACCGGCTTGACGGTGCGGTCCTGGTCAGGGTTGAGGGTGTTGAACGCGTCCTTGTACTTCAGCGGGACGACGACCTCGTTGACCAGCGGGTTGCCCAGACGGGATACCTGGCGCCACTCGTCGTGCCGATCACGCGAGTCGGAGATCTGTACTCCCTCGCGGTCGGTCGTGGACCAGACGCCGATGACCGGGTTGCGGGAGCTGTTGCCCTTGAGGGCAAGTTCCTTCTTCGGGATCTGCAGGGCGACGGAGTTGACGTTGTACCCCGCCAGGGTGTCCTGTCCGCGCTCGGACAGGTTGCCGCCGTAGAGCAGGTCGAAGACCCGCAGATCCGCGAAGAACGGGTCGTCGGCCTGCCCCGCGAACGTCTTGCCTCCGCCTGCGAGAGGGCGGACAGCCTGGTTCCGCAGCGCGCGGTAGTTCGGCATGGAGGCCGGACCCACACGCGACGGCGCCACCGGCACGCCGGACTTGAGGACCTTGCTCCTGCCGTTCTTGGTGAGGACCAGGTCGTAGACCTGGCGGAAGTTCAGGTCCGGGTCGGTCAGCGATGTGACCTGGCCGGTGTTGTAGAGGAACTGGTTGGCCGCGTCACGGATCTGGTTGCGGAAACGCCAGGTGTAGGTGACGTCCGCGTTCCCGTCACCGTCGTTGTCGATCTTGATGTTGTAGCGGGCGTCGTCCGCGAAGGCGTAGAAGTTCGGACCGCCGTTGGGCTCTTCGAACGGGATCCAGTTCGCGACGAAAGTGACACTGTCGGACTTGTCGCGGCTGGTGAACGCGTAGACGTCCGTGTTGTCCGCCCTCGGGTCGCCGGCGATGAGCGGCGCCTCACGGTGGCTGGACGCCTCGCTGACGCCGGGGGCCAGACTCAGGACGCTCACCGCGGTCGCCAGAGTGCCGGTGCCGAGCACGAGCAGGGAATGGTCCAGGACACGTCGCGAACGGGGCCTGGCGGTCGTTGCCTTCACAGGGTTCCTTCCAGCTGCAAGCTCCACCCGACATCTTGCGGACAGGTCGGATGGAAGCGTGAGGGGGGGTGGTATTGACGGTCGGCACCGCGGCGAGCGAACTCGCACTGTTCCAGACGGCAGGAAAGGCAACGGGGACTGCCGGCCAGAAACACACCACCACGCATCGCTGCGCAAGCGGCAGGAAAGCATACTGAGCGGCCCAGCGGTGCACACTGCTCTCCCTGAGACCGCGTCACATGGAGTCGCCTGACTGGGAATGCACAGGTGGAGGCCCTGATTGCGGGCGGGGAGCCCCCAGGTTCCCGATGCCGACACGGCGAGGTCCGCTAGGCCATATGAGGAAGCGGACCGTTATTGCAATCGATGCGCAACTGGATGACGAGGGGGGCCGGTTGCCCTCACCACTTCGCGTCCGATGCGTGAGAAGGCTGGCCTGGACGCGGCGGAAGACTCGCGACCACGGGATGGGCCGTGGGGGCGCTGCGGGTGGCGGTACCGAAGCCGCCACCCGCGCGAGCCCCCGTGATTGCAGCCTGTCCGAGGTGACGTGCAACGCCACCTGTGACCGGGCCACGGGGACCGTCCAGTCCGCGCCGCCCCGTCAGCGGCAGTGGACTGGAGATCTCGGGTCTGCACCGGAGATGCCGACGTACGGCGTGCGAAGTCCGGGCACGCCAAGAGCCTTTGGCGGGCCCTCGGTGATAAGTCCGTCACGGCACGCACGACGGCTTGGCGGGAAGACGTTGATTCGCTCGATCGGATGGCACTCGCCCGTTGCCTGTGGGCCTGAAGAACGTCCTGGACGCTCTCGACGCCGCAACCACGGTTACGCGGAACGGCGGAAGCGGCACGCTCGCCCGCTGTCGCGAAGGCCGTGCATGCCTGGACCTGGCCTGACCTGAGGTCGGCGGCGGAACACATGACCGCGGAGGCGTGTTCAGCTCGGTGGTACCGGCTCGACCACGCTGGCTCTCTCTGCCTTCAGATCGCGATCCTGAACCTCGCCAACGCCGGTCCCCGGATCATCGCTCCGTTCATGGCCTCGCTGGTCGTCGCCGCTTTCGGCGGCTACACCGCACTCTTCGTCACCGGCGCCGTGATCACGATCCTGGGCGCCCCCGCCGTCGCCCCGATGCAGCGTCCGCTGACACCGCCGACGCCCCGCGACCTGTCCCGCACCCCCTTCTCAGGAAAAGCCATGCCCCGCGCTCTGCGCAACGAGGGTCATCCGTACCAGGACCCCTCCCGCCCTGTCGACGAGCGCGTCGCCGACCTCTTCGCCCGGATGACCGTGGAGGGCAAGGCCTGATGAGCCACTTCCCGGTCGCCCCGGAACGTCCGCGGCTGTATGCCGAGGGCTTCGACGCGGCCGTTGCGGCGCACTACGGGGACGTGGTCTTCGACCCGGCTGAAGCGGACCTCGCCGTACTACGGCTGCACGCGCCGTACGAGCAGCGGGACAACCGCTTCGAGTCACTGTTCCAATCCGGTCGGCCGGACTTCACCGAGGAGGAGCTCAAGCGGTCCTGCGGCTGCTCGACACCGTGCCGACCATCGTGTTCCTCAACCTCGAACGCCCCGCCGTCGTCCCTGAGATCGCCGAACACGCCGCCGCCCTCATCGCGACTACGGGGCCGGCGACGCGGCGCTGCTGGACGTCGTCTTCGGCCGTGCCCGCGCCGAGGGACGACTGCCGTTCGAGATGCCCCGCTTCGATGACCGCGGTCGCCCGCTCCGCCCGGACGTACCGCACGACACCGCCGACCAGCTCTTCCCCTACGGACCCGGCCCGGACGTCTGACCGGCCGGCCCGCCCCACACCCGGCAACCGTTGGGCGGCGCAGCCTGCCCCGGTGCCGCCTGCGGTCATGCCCACCCACGTCCCCGCCCACCCGGCTCTCTCGCGGAAGCCGTCCGCGCGGCGGCGGACGCCGATGTCGCCGTCCTGTTCCTCGGGCTGCCTCCGTCGTACGAATCAAAGGGGTACGACCGCGCCCACATGGATCTGCCCGCCCACCAGATCGACCCGCTGCACGCCGTCGCCGACGCCAATCCCCGCACCGTCGTCGTGCTGTCCAACGGCTCTGTCGTCACCGTCGCCCCTGGCAGGACCGCGTCCCCGCCGTGCTCGAGGCGTGGCTGCTCGGGCAGGCGGGCGGCTCGCCATCGCGGACCTGCTGCTCGGCACCGTGACCACCGTGCGGGCCGACGGCGACGCCCCGCGGGTCGTCGCCGCCCCACCCCTCACCCGTGACCAGCATCGGAGACCGGGCCGGAGCCGAGACCGTCCAGTTGTACGTCACCGATCCCGAGGCATCTGTCCACCGTCCCGAACGGGAACTGCGCGCCTTCGCGCGGGTTTCCCTCGAACCGGGCCGGAGGCTTTCGCGGCGGTCGTGTCCGATCCGCACAGCGGCCCCATGATCCGCGCGATCCCCCTCGCCCGCCGGGTCCGCTTCCCCGGATTCCCCGTCGGCCACGATCAGGTGGCCGCGGCGGTGGCGAAGTACGCCGCGGTCTGACCTCGGGTCAGACCGGCTCAGGCTCCGCCGCCCCTGCTGAGGGTCTCGTAGGCGAAGGCGGCGATCCCCGCCTGTAACCGGGACTCCACGTCGAGCTTCGCCAGGATCTGCGCGACATGGGCCTTGGCGGTGCGCTCGGTGATGGCGAGCTGCGTCGAGATGGTCCGGTTCGACGCCCCCTTCGCCAGCAGGTGGAACACGTCCAGTTCGCGCTCGGAGAGCAGCGGGACCCGGCGCACCACCGTGTCCCAGGTGTGGTCGCGGTGCAGGACCGGGCGCTCCGTGGGTATGTGGGTCTTCCGGCCGGGGGAGCTGAGGGTGTCGGTGATGCGCATCGTGCTCGGGTACTCCTGCTTCAAGTACGGGGGTGGAGCGAGACGACGGCGGTCGGCCGGTCGCGGCTTGGCGGAATACGGAGAAAAGTCTCTCAGTTTACCCCCGGAAACCGGCAGCTTCTTTTGGCCGCTCTGTCGGCCGAATATCAGCCGACCCACCGGAAGATTGGGGAAGGCGAAATTCGGGATACGTTTATCGGAGCCATCGCGCGGGGTGAATCCCGGCGGGCAGCGTACTAGCGGCCGATATTGGCGGGCAATCCATACTTCACTATGTGAGATGCGGGGCCCGGGCGCGCCGCAAAGGTCTGCGAAAAGCCGTTTGTCGCGTTGTGTGTGCGGTACGAAACATTCCGGCTGTGCGGCCGCCTTCCGTCATTTTCCGGCCGTCGTTTTCCGGTCAGCGCATCCCGGCGAGCCGGAGCAGGGCGGCCGTGCCGGCGGCGGCGAGCACGACGAGGAGGAACGGGACCCTGCGCCAGGCGAGTACGCCGCCCACCGCCACGCCGATCGGGCGGGCCAGGCCCGCGAACCCGTGTCCGTCGGTGAGCGCGGCCGTGGCCGTAAGGGCCGCGAGCAGGACGACGGCGGAGGCCTCCAGCAGTTTCTCCGCCCGCTGGGGGAAGGTGATCCGGGCCCGCAGGGCCGGGCCGGCGAGCCGGAGCAGGAAGGTGCCCCCCGCGAGGGCCAGCATCGCGAGGAGCGCCGGGACGGTGTTCTTCATCGGTCGGCTCCTTGGTCGGCTTCCTTCGGCGCCGCGGTGACGGTGAAGAGCGGCAGGGCGGCCAGGGCGACCAGGACCGGCAGTCCGGCCGGCAGGAAGGCGGTGGACGCCAGCGCCAGGACCACGCCGGCCAGGGAGGTCCGCCGCAACTCGCGCTGCTTCAGGGCGGGCAGGATCAGCGCCAGGATCACCGCGGGGAACATGGCGTCCAGGCCCAGGGCGTCGGTGTCGGGGACGACGCTGCCCAGCAGGGCGCCCAGCGCGGCCCCGGCCGGCCAGCAGATCAGGATGCCGAGCCCGCAGGCCCAGTACGCGGCCCGTTTGCGCGGCAGTCCGTCCTGGGCGATGGCGAAGACGACCGTCTCGTCGTTCATCAGGTGCGTGCCGAGCAGCCCCTTCCAGCCGCGGCCGAGGACGTCGGGAACGGCCAGGCCGAACGGCACGTGCCGGGCGTTGACCAGGAGTCCGGCCAGCAGGGCGGCGACGGGGCTGCCGCCGGCGGCGATGATCCCGACGAACAGGAACTCGGAGGACGCGGCGAGGACGAGTGCGCCCATGAGGACCGGGAACCACCAGGCGAAGCCCGAGGTGACCGCGATGGCGCCGTACGACACACCGATGACGCCCACCGCGAGGCAGACGAGCGAGATGTCCCGCCATTGGGTACGGTCGAGGGTTCTCCATAACGAACGCATGGTGTTTATAATGAACGGCACAAAGGGTGTTCGTCAAGGCGAACAATTGACCATTGGAGCGAACGTCTCGTGTCCGAAGCCGACCTCCTGCTCAAGCCGCCCCTCGACGTGATCGCCGCCTCCCTGCGCGCGGAGCGCCTCCGGGCCGGGCTCTCCCTCACCGAGGTGTCCCGCCGCGCCGGGCTCGCCAAGTCCACGCTCTCCCAGCTCGAATCGGGCGCGGGCAACCCCAGCCTGGAGACCCTCTGGGCGCTGTGCGTCGTCCTGGAGATCCCCTTCTCCCGGCTGCTGGGCGCCACCTCCCGGCCCCCGGTCCAGGTGATCCGGGCGGGCCAGGGCCCGGCCGTGGTCTCGGCCGAGGCCCACTACCGGGCCACCCTGCTGGCCGCGTCCCCGCCCGGCGCCCGCCGGGACGTCTACCGCATCGCCGCCGAACCCGGCCCGCAGCGTTCGTCCGCACCGCACACGCCGGGCGTGGTGGAACACGTGGTGATCGGCACGGGCCGGGCGCTGGTCGGGACCGCGCAGGAACCGGTGGAACTCCTGCCGGGCGACTACATCAGCTACCCGGCCGACGTCCCGCACGTGTTCCAGGCGCTGGAGAGCGGCACCACCGCGGTACTGGTCTCCGAGCATCCCTGATCCGGACCCCGCCCCCGGGGCCGTACGGCGGGCTCAGTGCCCCATGCCGAGTCAGTGCCCCATGCCCAGGCCGCCGTCCACCGGGATGACGGCCCCGGTGATGTACCCGGCTTCCGCGGAGGCGAGGAAGCGCACGGTGGCGGCGATCTCCTGCGGCTCCGCGCTGCGCGCCAGCGGCACCCTGCCGAGGAACGCGGCGCGCTGTTTCTCGCTCAGCGCGCTGGTCATGTCCGTCTCCACGAAACCGGGCGCCACCAGATTGCAGGTGATCCCGCGCGAGCCCAGTTCGCGGGCGACCGAGCGGGCGAAGCCGACCAGAGCGGCCTTGGAGGCCGCGTAGTTGGCCTGCCCCGCCGCACCGAGCAGGCCCACCACGGAGGAGATCAGGACGATCCGGCCCCGGCGGGCCGCCACCATGTCGGCGGCGGCGTGCCTGACGATCCGGAACGCCCCCATCACGTTGGTGTCCAGGACCGCGGCGAAGTCCTCCTCGGTCATCCGCATGACCAACCGGTCCCGCGTGATGCCCGCGTTGGCCACGAGCACCTCGACCGGGCCGTGTGCCTCCTCGACCTCCCGGTAGGCCTTCTCGACCTGCGCGGAGTCGGTGACGTCGCACCGTACGGCGAGGCAGCCGAGCCGCAGCGCGGCCTCTGGCGGCTCGCCGGAGCGGCAGGTCAGCGCGACCTTGTCGCCCGCTTCGGCGAACGCGAGGGCAACGGCGAGGCCGATGCCCCGGTTTCCTCCGGTGACCAGGACGGAACGGCTCATCGGTTCAGCGCACCTTTGCTTCGGATCATCTCTGATGTGTCGGGAGGGGAGTCGGACCGCGGATCAGGCGATCTTGTGGACCCAGCCGAACGGGTCGGGCCGCTCGCCGGACTGGATCCCGGACAGCTCCGCACGCAGCCGGCCGGTGACCGGGCCGGCCTCGCCGCCGCCGATCGTCCAGCCGCCGTCCTTGCTCCTGACCTCGCCGACCGGGGTGATCATGGAGGAGGTGCCGCAGGAGAACACCTCGGTGAGCCGGCCCGACTCGGCGTCGGCCCGCCAGTCCGCCACGCTGATCCGCC
Organism: Streptomyces sp. NPDC043867; assembly: GCF_056435845.1. Taxonomy (NCBI): domain Bacteria; kingdom Bacillati; phylum Actinomycetota; class Actinomycetes; order Kitasatosporales; family Streptomycetaceae; genus Streptomyces; species Streptomyces sp. NPDC043867. Next base: position 102,520 of record NZ_JBWKDS010000003.1, read on the forward strand.
CCTCCTCGGCCGTGTAGCCCAGTTCGCCGGCCAGCGCGAGGACGGAGTCCCGGGTGACGCCGGACAGCAGCGAGCCGGACAGCTCCGGGGTGACCAGCCGGTCGCCGTAGACGAAGAACATGTTGCTGGTCCCCATCTCCTCGACCTGGCGGTGCCCGGCGGAGTCCAGCCAGACCACCTGGTCGCAGCCCATCTCCCGGGCCTGCGCCTGGGCGACCAGGGTTCCGGCGTAGTTGCCGCCGCACTTGGCCTCGCCGGTGCCGCCGGGGGCGGCGCGGGTGTAGTCCTCGCAGAGCCAGACCGTCAGCGGCCTGGCCCCGGCCTTGAAGTACGCGGCGGCCGGGGAGGCGATCACCATGAAGCGGTAGGCGTTGGACGGGCCGTAGAAGCCGATCGTGCGCTGCGTGGCGATCATGAAGGGGCGCAGGTAGAGACTGTGGCCCGGCTGCTCGGGCACCCAGTCCCGGTCGGTGGTGACCAGGAGTTCCAGGGCCTCGACGAAGGTCGCCTCGGGCAGCGGGGGCATGGCCATGCGCGCGCAGGAGCGGTTGAGGCGGGCGGCGTTGGCGTACGGGCGGAAGGTGACCACCGATCCGTCGGGACGCCGGTAGGCCTTGAGACCCTCGAAGACCTCCTGGCCGTAGTGGAACACCTGGGCGGAGGGATCGAGGACGAGCGGTGCGTACGGCGTGATCCGGGCGTCGTACCAGCCGCGCTCCACGCCCCAGTCGATGCTGATCATGTGGTCGCTGAACACGTCGCCGAACGCGGGTGCCTCAAGCACCCGGGCGCGCTCCGCGTCGGCGAGCCGCTCGGCCGGCTCGGTGGTGAAGGTGATGGTCATGAGAACGCTCCGGGACGGTGGAAGTGGCCGGTCACAGGGGGGTGTTGGCGTGCTTGCGGGACGGCTGCTCGGAGTTCTTGGTCCGCAGCATCCAAAAGGCACGGATGAGCGTCGCACGGGTCCCGGCGGGGTCGATCACGTCATCGACGAGGCCGCGTTCGGCCGCGTAGTAGGGGTGCATCAGCTCGGCCCTGTAGTCCTTGACCATCGCGGCCCGGGTGGCCTGCGGATCGTCGGCCTCGGCGATCTGCCGCCGGAAGATGACATTGGCGGCGCCCTCGGCGCCCATCACGGCGATCTCGTTGGTGGGCCAGGCGTAGGAGAGGTCGCAGCCGATGGAGCGGGAGTCCATGACGATGTACGCGCCGCCGTAGGCCTTGCGCAGGATCACCTGCACCCGGGGGACCGTGGCCTCGCAGTAGGCGTACAGCAGTTTGGCGCCGTGCCGGATGACCCCGCCGTGCTCCTGGTCCACGCCGGGCAGGAAGCCGGGCACGTCGACCAGGGACAGCAGCGGAATGCTGAAGGCGTCGCACATCCGGACGAAGCGGGCCGCCTTCTCGCTCGCGCGGATGTCCAGGACACCGGCCAGGACGACGGGCTGGTTGGCGACGATGCCCACGACCTGCCCGCCGAGCCGGGCCAGCCCGCACAGGATGTTGGGCGCCCAGCGCTCGTGGACCTCCAGGAAGTCCCCGTGGTCGACGAGTTCCCCGATCACGTGACGCATGTCGTACGGGAGCTTGCCCTCGGCCGGCACGAGCGTCAGCAGGGCCTCGCCGCGCCGGTCTGCCGGGTCCGACTGCGGAGCGGCGGGCGGCAGTTCGGCGTTGCTGGAGGGGAGCAGCGAGATCAGGTAGCGGACTTCGGCCAGGCAGCTCGGTTCGTCGTCGTGGACGAAGTGGGCCACGCCGGACAGCTCCGCGTGCACGTCGGCGCCGCCGAGGCCGTCCTGGCTGACCTCTTCGCCGGTGACCGCCCTGACCACGTCCGGGCCCGTGATGAACATCTGGGAGGTGCCCCGGACCATGAACACGAAGTCGGTCAGGGCGGGGGAGTAGGCGGCGCCGCCCGCGCACGGGCCGAGCATCACCGAGATCTGCGGGATGACGCCCGAGGCCCGTACGTTGCGCTGGAAGATCCCGCCGTACCCGGCCAGCGCCGAGACGCCCTCCTGGATACGGGCGCCCGCGCCGTCGTTCAGGGACACCAGGGGCGCCCCGGCCGCGATGGCCATGTCCATGATCTTGTGGATCTTGCCGGCGTGAGCCTCGCCGAGCGCCCCGCCGAAGATCCGGAAGTCGTGCGCGTAGACGAAGACGGTGCGGCCCTCGACCGTGCCCCAGCCGGTGATCACGCCGTCCGTGTGCGGCCTGCGGTCCTCCATGCCGAAGCCGACCGAGCGGTGCCGTCGCAGCTGCTCGACCTCGTTGAACGAGCCGGGGTCCAGGAGCAGGTCGATCCGCTCCCGTGCGGTCAGCTTGCCCTTGGCGTGCTGGGCCGCGGTGGCCCGCTCGCCGGGCCCGCGCCGGGCCAGCTCCTTGATGGCGTGCAGCTCGGCCACCCGCCCGTGGGAGTCGGGGGCCGGGGCCGGCGTCTTCGCCGGGGCGGTCTTCTGCGGGGCGGGCATCTCTTGTCGTTCCCCTTCCGGAGCCGGTACGGCAATGTGCGGTGACGATCAGACCGCCGCTGACCCGCCGGCGGGCGGTGGGTGTCGCGGAGGGCGCCGGGGGGCTCCCTGCTCTGAAGCCTTTGGCGGACTCGCGAACCGCAGACAAGACAGGCACCCAATAC
>NZ_JBWKDS010000003.1:105167-146262 GCF_056435845.1 Streptomyces sp. NPDC043867
GAGGGGGGGGTGGGTTGTTTTTTGCGATGGGTGGGGGGGGGGGGAAACAAAAGGGGTGTAAAGACGACGAAAGGCGCCCCGACGGCCGGAACGCAACGGGGGGCACGCCCCCCCCCCCCCCCCGCACTCCCGGCGCCGGGCCGCGCGGCGACGCCGGCCCGGCCGGCGCAGCGGGCCGCACGGCCCGGCGGCAGTGCTGGCGGTGCGCGCCCAGACCCGCGACCTCGGCCTCGACCAGATCGCCGGGGCGCAGGTAGGGCTGGTCGGGGCGGCCGAGCGCGACCCCGCCCGGGGAGCCGGTGAGGATCACGTCCCCGGGGTGCAGCACCATGAACTGGCTGAGGTACCAGACCAGATGGGCCACGTCGAAGACCATGTCGGCGGTGGAGGCGTCCTGCATGACCCGGCCGTTGACCGTGCAGCTGAGCCGCAGGTCCTGCGGGTCGGGCACCTCGTCGGGTGTGACCAGGAAGGGGCCCAGCGGGCTGAAGGACTCGAAGGACTTGCCCTTGACCCACTGGCCGCCGCGCTCCAGCAGCCAGCGCCGCTCGGACACGTCGTTGCCCGTGGCGAAGCCCGCCACGTGGGCGGGGGCGGCCGCCCGGTCGGGCAGGTACTGGGCACGCCGTCCGATGACGACCGCCAGCTCGACCTCCCAGTCGGTCCTCTCGCCGCCCGGGGGCAGCAGGAGGGTGTCGTTCGGGCCGACCAGCGTCATCGGGGCCTTGCTGGAGACGATCGGCTCGTCCGGCAGCTCGAGACCGGCCTCGGCGGCGTGCGCACGGTAGTTGAGGCCGATCGACAGCAGGTGCCCGCCCGGCCGGACGGGCGGGCCGACCCGCTCGGCGGCCGGGTCGGCCACCGGCAGCGTGCCGGCCTCCCGCACCAGCCGGGCGTCCAGCTCGCGCAGTACGTCCGGGTCCAGGCTCTCGCCCGTCCAGTCCGCGACCCAGGACGACAGGTCGCGGACCACTCCACCGGGGCCGACCGCGCACGGCCGTTCCCCGCCCTGCGGGCCGATCCGGAGCAGGCGCATGTCAGCGTGCCGACCCGGTCTCTTCGAGGTACTTCTCGAAGAAGCCGGTCTCCGCGTCCGTGAGCCGACGGGGGCGGCCCGCCCGGTAGTCGAACGGGGCCATCGTGGTGGAGGCGGTGGCGTAGACGAGGTCGCCGTCCCGCACCGCGTAGTCGACGGTCACCGTCGCCGACTGGAGGTCCGAGACCCACATCTCGATGTCGACCGGCTCGTGGCGGTGGACGAGCTGACGCCGGTAGCGGATCTGGTGGGAGACGACCACCGAGCCGTCCCGGAAGAACGCGTCACCCTCGGTCGGTGCCATCCGGAAGATGAAGTCGACCCGGGCCTCCTCCAGATAGCGCACGAAGGAAACGTTGTTGACGATCCCGTAGATGTCCATGTCGGACCAGCGGATCGGGCAGGGATAGGTGTGCCGTGTCATGGTGATCAGTTCCCGGTGGTCAGCTGGGCGCCGGCGGGACCGAACGCTCCGGTCCGCTGCTGGAAGGCGGTCACGTAGTCGTCCGCGGCGATCGGGGCGCGCAGCAGTTCGGGCGACAGGTTGAAACCGCCGATCAGCGTCTGCGCGTACGGCCGGATCAGGGCGCACAGGGCGTCCAGGGCCTGCGGCAGCTCCTCGACCTGGCCGGCCGTGAACACCCCGCGGGCCAGGTACCAGCCCGCGTCGCGCTGCACCTCGGTGAGCGCGTACAGCGAGGCGAGCAGGCCGAGCGCGGTCCGTGCCTCCTCGGTCTCGGCGCCCCCGGCCGCTTCGGTGAAGCACTCGAGTGCCGTACGCACGCCCCGCACCCGGGCCATGGTCAGCCCGGTGTTCATCGTGTCGTTCCAGGCCTCGAGGTAGGTACGCTCACGGGTCTCGTCCGCCATGGCGGCACGGGCGGCCCCGAGCAGCTCCCGCTCCCGGTGGCGCAGGGCCGCCAGCAGGAACGCGGTGTCGCGCAGGTCGCGCCCGGCGGGGTCGGGTGCCTCGGACGGCGCCTCCTCCTCGGCCCGGCCCTGGGCGATGATCTGGCCGGCCGTGGTGGCGAGCAGGACCTGGTTGTCGCCCTCCGCGGTCACCAGACCCTGCAGCAGCGAGCCGTAGTCCGCGATCCGGTTGACGCTGAAGATGCCCTGGGCGCCGCAGCGCTCCCGGCAGACCGCGATGACCTCGGTCATCTCCCAGGTGGAGAGGGCCTTGGTGATCGAGATCAGGTGGTTCAGCTCGGCCGGCACGGCAGCAGGGGCCGCCACGAACTCCCGCTTGGCGTGGTTGAGCAGCAGGGTCATCGCGTAGACCTTGGACAGCGCGGTGAACAGGGCCAGCTGGTGGCTCCGGTACTCGATCACCGGAAGGTCGTTGCGGCCGGGGGCGTTCGTGAGCCGCTGCGCCGCGAAGCGCAGCGCGATGTACACCCCGGCCCGGCCCGCGCCGACCGCCGAGCTGGAGACGCACAGGCGCCCGGGCAGGATCCGGCTCATGGCGCGCAGGAACCGCTTGCGCTGGTTGCCCGGGGTGGGGCGGAAGGTGCCGTTCTCGTCGAAGCCGCCCATGTCGCCGTGGAGCAGGTTGCGGCGCGGGACGCGGACGTGGTCGAACCAGGTGACGCCGTTGTCCAGGCCCTGGACGGGCTTCTCCGGGCAGGGGGCCGCGTGGACCCCCTCGTGCAGGCGGGTGCCGTCGCTGATCGGGACGAGGAAGGGGTAGACGCCGTGGTCCTTGCCGTCCGCCTTCAGCCGCGCCATGACGACGGCGAGCTTGGGGACGTCCTGGAACCCGCTGTAGGACATGTGCTTCTGGGCCAGCGCGTCCGGGGTGTTCAGGACGAAGGTCTGGGAGGCGGCGTCGTAGACCGCCTCGGTGCGCATGGCGGCCACGTTGTTGCCGTAGCCCAGCTCGGTGGCCATGTACGGGCTGAACGAGTCCAGCCGGTCCAGTTCGTCGACGAGGTCCTTGAGTTCGGGCCGGTCGCCGTGCTCGACGACCGTGCCGAAGCTGAGGTTGTAGTGGACCATCAGGAGCGAGAACGTGGACACGTCGACCAGTGACGGCCACTCGGCCAGGGCGAACAGCCGCCAGGGGTCCTTGAGGATCTCCGTGGGCCGCTCCAGTCCGGCGTGCACCACCCGGGACCGTTCGTAGGCGAGCTTCCCGGCCTCGTTCATCGTGAGGCCCTCACGGGGATCGAAGACCGGGTCGAGCAGCAGCTCGCTGATGTCCTTGTGCGCCTGCTCGTACCTGCCGTCGAAGAGCAGCCTGGCCAGGTCGGCGGTGGCGGCCGGGTTCATCTGGGAGGTCCTTTCACGGTTCTGGTGCGGTTCACGAGGAGATCAGCAGGGCGGCGTTCTGGCCGCCGAACCCGAAGGAGTTGCTCAGGGCGATGTCCACCGGACCGAGCCGCGGCGCGCCGTGCACGACGTCGACGTCCACCCGCGGGTCGACCTCGGTGAGCGAGGCCGTCGGAGGGATCACGCCGTGGTGCACCGCGAGCGCCGCGTACGCCGCCTCGATGGAGCCCGCCGCGCCGAGCGGGTGCCCGGTGACCCCCTTGGTGGAGCTGACCTTGGCGTCCGGGCCGATCACCCGGCGGATCACCCCGGCCTCGATCACGTCGTTGAGGGGGGTGGAGGTGCCGTGGGCGTTGACGTAGTCCACGTCGCGGCCGGTCAGGCCCGCGTCGGCGAGCGCCGCCCGGATTGCCAGCTCCGCGCCCCTGCCCTCCGGATGAGGGGACGTCACGTGGTGGGCGTCGGCCGAGGCGCCGTACCCGATCACGCGGGCCAGGGTCTGGGCGCCGCGGGCCCGGGCGTGCTCCTCGGACTCCATGACCACGATCCCCGCGCCCTCGCCCAGTACGAACCCGTCGCGGGTCGCGTCGAAGGGACGGGAGGCCGTCGCCGGGTCGTCCAGGCGCCTGGACAGTGCCCGCATCCGGGCGAAGGAGGACACGTAGAGCGGGGTGATCGGAGCCTCGGCACCGCCCGCGATCACGATGTCGGCCAGCCCGGACCGGAGCAGCTCCCGGCCGAGGCCGATCGCGCTGGCTCCGGCTGCGCACGCGGTGCACGGCGCCAGGCAGGGGCCGTTGGCCCCGATGTCGATGGCGACCTGCCCGGCCGCCATGTTCAGCAGCCCCATCGGCAGGGTCATCGGGGAGACCTCGTCGGGTCCTTCCTCGATCAGGACCCGGTGCTGCTCCTCCAGCGTCGCGGTGCCGCCGGCTCCCGAACCGACGATGACGGCCACCCGTGCGCTGTCCGCCCACTCCCCGGCCACGAGACCGGCCTGGGCGAGGGCCTCGCGCGTCGCGGCGATGGCGAACTGGGAGTAGCGGTCGAACTGCCAGGCGCCGCGCAGCCCGAGCCGCCGGGGCGAGAAGTCGGGCACCCGGCAGGCCATGGTCACCGGCAGGCCGGCCAGGTCGTCGTGGTGGGCGGCGGTCGGCCGTCCGTCGACCACGCGCTCCCAGTTCTCCTTGACCCCGATGCCCGCGGGGGTGATCAGCCCGATACCGGTGACGGGAGCCGTGAAGCCGCTCATCAGACGGCGGCGGGCTTCTGCTCGATGAGGGCGATGATGTCCGAGACGGTCTCCACCTCGGACAGCTCGGCGTCGGTGATGACGACGCCGAGGCGCTTCTTCAGCGCGGTCGCCAGCTCGATCTGGGACAGCGAGTCGAGACCGAGGTCGTCGAAGGTCGCTTCCGGGACGACGCTCTCGGCGTCGAGATCGAAGCGGGAGACGAAGACCTCGACGACGGATTCCTGAACGGTGCTCATGGTGTGTCTCCTGGTTCGGAATATGTTGGTGAAAGCGGGTCGGTTCACGTGCTCGGTCAGTCCACGTGCTCGGTCAGTTCACGTGCTCGGCAGGGATGTCGGGCCAGACGAGGGTCGTCGAGCCCCACGAGAGACCGGCTCCGAACGCCGACAGCAGCACCCGGTCGCCGGCCTTGAGGCCGCCGTCGGCGGCGATGTCGTTCAGCAGCAGGGGGACCGAGGCCGACAGGGTGTTCCCGACCCGGTCGATGTTGACCGCGACGCGCTCCATGGGGACTTCGAGTTCCTCGGCCACCGCACGCACGATCCGGACGTTGGCCTGGTGGCCGACGAACCAGTCGACGTCCGCCACGGACCAGTCGGTGCGCTTGAGCACCGCCTTGGCCGACTGCGTCATGCGCTCGACCGCCTGCGTGTAGAGGGGGCGGCCCTCCATCCGCAGGTACCAGTCCCCGGTGGGCACCACCTCGTGGCCGAGGCCCGCGTCCGCGGACCGCTGGCGCGAACCGCCGGCCGGGATGGCCAGCAGATCGGCGAGCGAGCCGTCACTGCCCAGGTCGAAGGGGCCCAGCGCGCCGGGCTCGTCGTCCTCACCGCGGCGCAGCACCACCGCGCCCGCTCCGTCGCCGAAGATCGGCGCCGTTCCGCGGTCCTGCTGGTCGACCAGCGTGGTGAAGGCCTCCGAGCCGATGAACAGCACGCTGTCCGCGGTCCCCGAGGCGATCAGCCCGGCGCACGTGGCGAGTCCGTAGAGGAACCCGCTGCACGCCGAGGTGAGGTCGAAGGCCGCGACCGTGCCCATGCCGAGCCGGGACGCGACCTCCGGTGCCACCGCGGGGCAGAGCCGGTCGGGGGAGGTGGTCGCCACGACCACCAGGTCCACCCCGCTCACCCCGGCGGACCGCAGCGCCCGGGCACCGGCCTCCACGGCCAGGGAGCCGGTCGAAAGGCCGTCCGAGACGACCCTGCGTTCACTGATTCCGGTCCGCGTCCTGATCCATTCGTCATTCGTGTCGAGCGTCGCGGAAAGGTCGTCGTTCGTGACCACCCTGGGAGGGAGAAATCCCCCGATACCCGAGAGCACCACCGCCATGTGAATTTCCCCCCTGCTGGCCGCCATTGACTGTCTGACCTGGCGTCCAACCACCCTCGCGCAGCCCTCTGAGCACGGCAATTGGCCTTTCGTACACCTGCGGATCCGGCTGGACCAAAGGCCAATTGACCCCCGGCGCGGCCAGTGAAAGCGTCGCCAAGATGGGCACCGCGACTCCTTCAGCCACCACAGCCTCTTCGGCCACCGAAGCTCCTTCGGCCGCCACGACCTCGTCCGAGCTGGCGCGGCTCCTTCCCGCGGGACGGGTGATCGCCGACCGGGACACCCGCGCCTCCTTCGCCCACGACGAGGCGGCGGGCGCCCCCTTCGGCATGCCCGCCGCCGTCGTACGCCCCCACGACACCGCCGAGGCCGCCGCGGTGGTCGCGTACTGCGCCGAGCGGGGCATCCCGCTGGTCGCGCGCGGCGCGGGCACCGGGCTGTCCGGCGGCGCCAACGCCATCGAGGGCTGCGTGGTCGTCTCCTTCACCGCGATGGACGCGATTTTGCGCATCGACCCCGACGAGCGGCTCGCCGTCGTACAGCCCGGAGTGGTCAACGACCATCTGCGCGCGGCCTGCGCCGAGAAGGGCCTGTGGTATCCGCCCGACCCGGCCAGCGCCCCGTGGTCCACGATCGGCGGGAACGTGGCCACCAACGCGGGAGGGCTGTGCTGCGTGAAGTACGGGGTGACCCGGGACTACGTCCTCGGACTCGAGGCCGTCACCGGACGCGGCGAGACCGTCCGGCTGGGGCGGCAGACCGCCAAGGGCACCGCGGGCTACGAACTGGCCGGGCTGATGGTGGGCTCGGAGGGCACCCTGGGCCTGGTCACCGAGGTCACCTTGCGGCTGCGCGGCGCCCGGGCCAGGGAGCGGACCGTCGTCGGCTACTTCGACGACCTGCCCGGCGCGGGACGTGCGGTCGCCCGCGTGGTCGCCTCCGGAGTGGTGCCGAGCGCCCTCGAACTCGTCGACCGCTACTGCCTGCGCGCCGTGGACGACTGGAAGAACATGGGCCTCACCGACGCCGGGAACGTCCTGCTGCTGGCCCGCTGTGACGCCCCCGGAGCCGCCGGGGACCAGGAGGCCGACACCGTCCTGAGCTGTTTCGAGAGCGCGGGCGCGACCTGGAGCGCCCGCTCGACCGACGCTGCCGAGGCGGATGCCCTCTTCGCCGCGCGCCGGCTGGTCTATCCGGCGCTGGAGCGGCTGGGCCTGGTGCTCAGCGAGGACATCTGCGTACCGCGCATGCTCGTACCGCGGATGCTCGCCCACCTGGAGCGGATCGCCGCGGCGCACGACGTGCACATCGCGAGCCTGGCCCACGCGGGGGACGGCAACCTGCACCCGATGATGGTCGTTCCCCGGGGCGACGAGGCCGCCCTGGCCCGGGGGCGCGGGGTGTTCGAGGAGGTCGTCGACCAGGCGATCGCGCTGGGCGGCACCGTCACCGGGGAGCACGGGGTGGGACTGCTCAAGATGCGCGGCCTGACCCGGGAACTGAGCCCCGCGGTGCTCGACCTGCACCGCGCGACCAAGAAGGTCTTCGACCCGGCCGGAATCTTCAACCCGGGGAAGGTCTTCGCCTCCTGATGACGTCGCGGACGGGCCTGTCGGCCCGGTGCCGGACGGCGCCGTCGCCTTTTCAGAGGCCGCCGGGCCAGTCGGCGTCCTCGCGCAGCAGGGCACGGGCCAGGGACCGGTAGAAGAGGACGACCCCGGGCTCCTTGGGGGAGAGGTAACCCCGTTCGGCGAAGCGGGATCCGGCGCCCCGCTGTACCGCCTCCAGACCTTGCCGGTCCTCGCCGTTGATCACCGCGGCATAGGCCTCGGCCTCCTTCCGTACGGTCTCCCGGTCCTGCCCCTCGATCATGGCGGAGGGCATCAGGACCCCGCCCCGTACCGTGGTGCGGTCGAGTGCTGCGGGGATGAGGCTGAGCCAGATCACCATGTCGCCCGAGGCGGCGAGGCTGCCCGAGGGGAAGACGAAGAAGCCGTACAGATGGGCCCGTTCCTCCTCGGTGAGGTCCAGGACGACGGGCTCCAGCGGGGTCGAGTACCGCACCCGCATGCTGTCGGCCCACGGCGAGTCCGCCCGGACCCTCGTCTCCGCGCCACCGGGGGTGGTCGGCTGCAGGGTCTCCGGGTGGAAGCCCATTACGTGGTAGTTCTCATGGGCGTTCTCGACGGCGATCTTCCAGTTGCAGTGCCATTCCTCCGTCCAGCCCGCCACCTGGGTCAGCTCCGGCAGGCGGTAGTTGACCAGATCCTCGTCGATCCGCTGCAGATGGGGACCGAGGGGCTCCGCCGAGGCATCGAGGTTGACGAAGACGAATCCGTGCCACTCCTCCACCGAGAACCGAGGCAGCTGACACGCCGACGGGTCGAACGCCGGATTCCGTTTCATGTGGGTGGCGCCCACCAGCCGCCCGTCGAGCCCGTACCGCCACAGGTGGTACGGGCAGGTGAACACGTCCGTACGACCTGAACCCTCCTCCACCACCGGCATCAGCCGGTGCCGGCAGACCGGCGACATCCCGTGCAATGCCCCGTCCTCGCCCCGGACCACCAGCACCGGCTCGCCCGCCACCGACAGGGCCACATAGGACCCGGTCTCCGCCAGTTCGTCGGCGTGCGCCACCAGCACCCAGGAACGCCCGAACACCCGCTCCCGCTCCATTTCCCACAACCCCGGCGACGTGAACGCCGCGGGCGGCAGACTCAACTCTTCCGCGTCCGGACCCAGATATCGCTCCAGCTCCGCCACGATCTCCCCAACGTCCACGTCGGCCCTCCGCTCGTTCCGGCTCTCGTTTTGGTCCGGCCGAGGGTGACCGCGCGTCCTGGTGAATCGGTCGCCACCCGATCGACACACCACCTGTTCCGCCTCCATCCGTCCTGGGTGATTTCTCCAGGCCGCCTTCCGACGATCCGACCATGTATGGCGCTGACCTCACCGAGATCCACGACCTGATCCACGAAAGCCGCGGCAAGGACTACGAGGCCGAGGCGCACGAGTTGACCCGGCACGTGCGCCGACTGCGGCCCGACGCGCGCTCCCTCCTTGACGTGGCCTGCGGCACCGGCGCGCACCTGCGCCACTTCGCCGGGCTCTTCGACGCCGTCGCGGGTCTCGAATTGTCCGAGCCCATGGTCCGCGCCGCGCGCACGGCGCTGCCGGACGTCCCCGTCCACGTCGGCGACATGCGGACCTTCGACCTCGACGCCCGGTTCGACGTGGTCACCTGCATGTTCGGGTCCCTGGGCTACGCGACCACGGAGGCCGAACTCCACGCCACCCTGGGCGCGTTCACCCGGCACCTGACGCCGGGAGGAGTGGTGGCCGTGGACCCCTGGTGGTTCCCCGAGACCTACCTGGACGGACACATCTCGGCAGACGTCACCACCGTGGCGGGCCGGACCGTGGCGCGGGTCTCGCACTCCTCGCGCGACAGGGGGGCGTGCCGGATGGAAGTGCACTACGTGGTCGCCGACGCCCACGCCGGCGCCCGGCACTTCACCGAGACCCACCGCATCTCGCTCTTCACCCGTACGGCCTACGAGGCGGCCTTCCGGGCCGCCGGCCTCACCGTCGAGTACCTCCCCGGTCCGCACGCGGGCCGTGGCCTCTTCCTCGGGACCGCCCCGTGGCACCGGGCCTCGTGAAACCGGCTCCGCCGGGCCCGCCTCCATGAGGCCGGGGCCCCAGACCTCCCGCACCTCACCCGACGACTCCTGCCTGGGGGCAGCATGCGCGTCCTGTTCGTGACCTCTCCGGGCCTCGGCCACCTCTTTCCGACCATCCCCCTCGCCCAGGCCTTCCGCGCGGCCGGCCACCGGGTCCGGTACGTCACCGGCGGGCTCAGCCTGGCCGCCGCCCAGGCGGGGTTCGACGTCGTGGATGTCACCCCCGGCCTCGACTACCTGCCCGTCTACGTGCCCCAGGAGCCCGAGGCCGACAGCCCGACGGACCATCCCATGTTCGCCGAGGACCCCGAGGACGCCGAACTGGCCACGCTCTTCGCCCGGGTTTCCGGGGTCATGGTGGACGGTGCCCTGGCGGCGGCCCGGGATTGGTCCCCCGACCTGGTGGTCGCCCCGCCCCTGCAGGGCGCCGGTCGGCTGCTCGCCGCCGCGCTCGGCGTGCCCCTGGTCGAACCCCGCCTGGGCTCGTACGACAGCGGTGCCCGGCTCCACTGCCTGCTCCGAGCCGGGATGGAACCTCACTGGGCCCGGCACGGCGTCTCGGGTGAACCCCCGGCGACGATCCCACTCACCACCCTCCCGCCGAGCCTCACCGCCCTCCTCCCCGAGGGCCGCCGCACCCCCGAGGTCCGGCCGATGCGACCCCTGCCCTTCAACGGAGGGGCCGTGCTGCCCGGCTGGCTCGCGGAGGCCCCCAGGCTGCCGCGCATCGCCGTCACCCTGGGCACCATCGAGGCCCAGTGGGGCGGCCTCGCGATCCTGAGGCCGCTCTTGGAGGCGGTCCGGGGCATGGAAGTCGAGTTCGTGGTCACCCTCGGCGGCGGCGACCCGGCCCTGCTGCCCGACGTACCGGCCAACGTACGGCTGGTCGACTGGGCCCCGCTCGACCTGCTCCTCGACACCTGCGCTGCGATCATCCACCACGGCGGCAGCGGGACCATGCTGACGGCCGCCGCCGCCGGCCTCCCGCAGTGCGTCATCCCACGCGGCTCCTACCAGCAGACGGGCGCGGACCTGCTGCCCGCGCGGGGCATCGGGATCGTGGCGGAGCCCGGCACACTCGGGGCCACCGAGTGCCGGACGCTCCTCAAGGACGAGCACCTGCGCGACAACGCCCTCCGGGTCCGCGACGAGATCCTCGCGATGCCCACCCCGGCCGAGACGGTCGACGGGCTCGCCCTCGGGCGACCGTGACCGCCTCCCCGCGGTCCGCCACGCCGTCCGGCACGGTCCCCCGCACGACCTCGACCTCCCACACGACGAGGAAAGACGATCACATGCTGACAACCTCCGATCTGACGGAGAACGGCCTGCCGACCCAGGAGACTCTCCGCCGATTCCAGGACCAGGGATTCGTCCACCTGCGGGCGGTGCTCTCCGCCGAGGAGGTCGCCGGTTTCCGTGCCGCCGCAGAGGAACTCCTCGCCAAGGAGGGCCCGAAGATCTGGGGCGCCTCCGAGGAAGAGACCCAGGTTCACTACGTCGAGGCCGCCTGGTGCAAACACCCCGGTCTACGCAGGCTGGCCCTGCACCCCGTGGTCACCCGGGTCGCCGAGCACCTCGCCGGAGGACCGCTGCGGCTCTACGGCACCGACGTGCTCAAGAAGGATCCCGACGTTCACCTGCCCACCGTGGTCCACGACGACGAGCCGGGCCTGCCGCTCGCCGGTCTGACCCGCACCCTGACGGCGTGGGTCCCGCTGGTCGACGTGCCCGCCGACCGGGGCTGCCTGGTCTACGTCCCCGGCTCGCACCGGCGCCCCCTTGAACACCGCCAGGTCCACCTGACCGGGTTCCAGGACTACCGGCCGATGGAGGAGATCTGGCCCGACTTCCCGTTCAGCCCCCGGGTGGCCGTCCCCATGCGCGCCGGTGACGTGGTCTTCCACGACTTCCGCACCGTGCACCTGGCCGGGGTCAACACCGACGGGGAACGCCGGCTCGCCTTCGCCTCCGTCTACATGGACTCCGACGCCACGTACCGGCCGGGCGTCCAGGACCACCCGGTGGCCCATCTGAGGCCCGGCGCACCCGTCGACGGGGACCTGTTCCCCCTGATCGCCGCCAGCCCCGGCGCCGCCCCGTGACCGCGGAGCCCATGGAGCCGCGGGAACTGGCGGGGCTGGGGGAGCGGCTGCAGCTCGAGCACGGGACGCTGTGGCTGCACCGGCTCAAGGGCGACCCCTACGCAGCTCTGCTCTGCGACATCGACGAGGACCCGGGGCCGCAGCGCCGCGGGGTCCGGGCCGCCGGGCCGCTGTGGCGCTCCGGACCCGGATCCTGGGTCACCGCCGACCCGGTCACGGCGGCCGCTCTGCTCGACCACCCGGGCATCGGTCACGTGCCGGTCCTGTCGGGCGAGGCCGCCGTGACGGACGTGCGGGTGCCGGAGGACCTCGGCTCCCTCTGTGCGCGGCTGCTCGACGCGGTGGGGGCCGAGTTCGACCTGGTCACCGACCTGGCCGAGCCGTTGGTGGCGGGTGCCCTAGCCGAGGTGTGCGCGATCGCAGGGGCGGACCGCGACCGGTTCGCCGAGGCCCTCGCCGCGTGCGGCGCCGCCCAGGACGCGGTGGTGTGCCCGCAGCGGCTCGCCACCACCCGGCGACTGCGTACGGGCCTGGCCGAGCTGCGGTCCCTCCTCGACGGTGCTCCTCCCGGTGCGCCGGGCCCGGCCACGGTCGTCATCGCCGCCCGCACCGGTGCCGACCTCGTCGTCCGGTCCGTGCTGCGGACACGGTTCCCGCTGTCGGCCCGCGACGCGGGGCGGACGGCCGAGGCGGCGCTGCGCACCGAGCCGCCCGGGTGGATCGTGCCCCTGACGGCCCGGACCGGTCTGGAGGTGGCGGACGCCCGGATCGCCGCAGGTGAGCGGCTCGCGATCCTGGTGGACAGCGGTCCCGGGGCGGTGAGGGCTCCCGCTCACCGCGTGCTGGCCCCGTTCCACCGCGCTCTGACCGAGGCCGTCCTCGCCGCTCTGGCCGACCGGTACGCCCGGCTCTGCCCCGCCGCTCCCGTGGTGCGCCGTGCCAGAGCCCCGCTGACCCGCGGTTCAGCCCGGGCCCGGGTCAGGGTCACGGCCGCCGTGGCTGCCGGGACCGGGACGGCCACCGCGACCGCCGACCGCGGGTCCGCCGAGACGACAACCCCGACGACTGACCGCAGGGCGGCCACGACGACCACCCCGACGGCGACCACGTCCCCGGCGGCCGCCCCCGGGGCGAGGAGAGGAGAAGCGCGATGAAGGTTCTGTTCACCTCGCTGGAGGGCAGCCACTTCCAGTTGCTCGCCCCGGTGGCATGGGCGCTGCGCACCGCCGGCCACGAGGTGCGGGCCGCCTGTGTCCCCGGTGTGGTGGAGACCGTCACCCGGTGCGGTATCACCGCCGTCCCGATCGAGAGCCCCCCGTGGTACGAGTCGCTGGGCGAGTTCCACCAGGACGCCATCGCCCACTTCGGCACCGCCGACCGGGACCGGGGACCGGACCGGGAGGAGACCTGGGAGGAGCAGCTCGGCTACGAGAGCGTCATCGTCCCCGCCCTCAACTCCCGCCTGAACTCGGACACGATGATTGACGAGCTGGTGGCTCTCGCCCGGCACTGGCGGCCCGACCTGGTCATCTGGGAGACACTTTGTCTGGCGGGCCCGGTCGCGGCGCTCACCGTGGGCGCGGCCCACGCGCGTCTGGTCTCCGGGCCCGAGCTCGCCATGCAACTGGGTACCCGCCGTACCTTCCTGCGACTCGCCGCCGAGCAGGAGCCCGAGCACCGCGAGGACCCCACGGCGGAGTGGCTTGACTGGACCCTCGAACGCCTCGGCGCGGGGGCCCGGTTCGACGAGTCCGTGCTCACCGGCCAGTGGACCGTCGACACCAGGCCGGCGAGCCTCCGCGAGGACCTGGGCGTCCCGACTGTCCCGGCCCGCTACATCCCGTACAACGGGCGTGCGGTCGTACCCCGGTGGCTCCGGGAGCCACCCCTCAGACCCCGGGTCTGCCTGACCTTGGGGGTGAGCATCGACAGCGGCTACGGACTCTGGGACCTCGACACCGTCCTCATCGGCATGCTGGGCGCATTGGGTGAACTGGACGTGGAGCTTGTCGCTGCGCTCTCCGCGCGACAGCGCGCCCATCTGCCGCCGCTCCCGGACACCGTGCGGGTGGTGGACCACGTGCCCATGCACGACCTGCTGCCGACCTGCGCAGCGGTGGTGCACCACGGCGGATACCAGACCAAGGCCACCGCCGAGTTCCACGGCGTCCCCCAGGTCCTCCTCACGGGCTGGGAGTGGGTCACCGAGTCCATGGGCGCCGACTACGAGAAACAGGGCAACCTCCTGTCCCTCCCGCTGCGGGAGTTCACCGCCGACCGCTTCCGCGAGACGGTCGCGCGCGTACTGACCGAGCCGTCGTTCGCCGCCCACGCGCAGCGGCTTCGGCGGGAGATCGAGGAGATGCAGACACCCAACGAGGCCGTGGCCGAGATAGAGCGGCTCACGGCCCGCTACGGAAGGGAACGGCGAGGAGCATGACGCTCACGGAGCTCATGGCGGAGCTGGCGGGGTATGTGGAGGCTGACGCCCCCGAGCTGAGCCTGTCCCCGGCGGCCTTCACCTCCCCCGAGTTGTGGGAGGCGGAGCGGGATCGGGTCTTCGGGCGGTCCTGGCTGCTGGTGGCCCACACCGACGAACTGGCCGTTCCCGGTGCGTTCTTGACCGTCTCGCCCGGCGGCCTGCCCGTCACCGTCTTCCGGGGGGAGGACGGGGTGCTGCGCGCACGGTCGGCCTTGGGCCCGCACCGGCCGCAGCCGGCCGTGGAGGAGTGGCGGGGGTTCGTCTTCGTCAACCCCGACCCGGACGCCGAGCCGCTGGCGCCGCACCTGCGGCGGACCGGCGAGGAGCTCGACGCCTACCGGCTGCCGGAGATGGCACGGATCGCCGGCTGGACCGAAGAGTGGCGGTGCAACTGGAAGATCGCCGTTCAGAACGCCCACGAGAACTACCACGCCATGGGACTCCACCCCACCACCGTGGCGCTCATCACTCCGCCGGGAGGCGCTATGGAGGTGCGCACCGAGTCGGCCTGGGTGACCCGGCTCCTCAGCCCCTTCCGCGAACCCCTCGCGGAGACGGCGCTGCCGCTCTCCGCCGAACAGCGCGCCACCATGTACAACTGCGCCGTCTTCCCGTGCAGCAGCCTGGCGGCCTTCGGCGATTCCGTCGTCTGGATCACGATGATCCCGCTGGCCATCGACCGCATCGAGGTCCGCGGCGGGGTGCTCATGCATCCCTCCGCCCTCGTCGGTCAGGACCGTGACGCGCTTCGCGAGCAGAACGAGGAGAGCGCCGGGGTGGTCAACCGGGAGGACCGGCTCGGCATGGAGGCCGTGCAGCGGGTGGCGGGCTCCCGCTTCGCGGAGCGCGGCCATCTCTCCCCGAAGGAACCCGGAGTCACGGCCTTCTACCGGAATCTCGCCCGCGCGCTGGTCACCGGCTGACGTCTCCGGCCCCGGCGCTCCGGTTCTGGAAGGCCACCGGGTCGAAGCCGCCGACCTCCGCCAGCGGGATCACCTCGAAGCGCAGGTGCGGGCTCAGGGGGTTCCCGTACAGCAGGGAGTTCAGCTCCTCGTGCGAGTCCACCTCGTAGATCAGCAGGCCGCCCGAGGCGCCGACGCGGATCCAGTTGTGCAGGATGACTCCCTTGTCGATCAGTTCCCTGACGTACGCGAACCCCTCGGGCAGCCGCCGCCTGAACTCGTCGGCGGGGATTCCGGTGGGGGACTGGGTGGCGAGGACAGCGAACAGCGCCATGGTTCCTCCAGCGTTCGGGATCTCGATGCCGGAGTCTCGGCCGCCCCGGTCGCCGACCGGTCGACGACCGATGGAGCCCACGGCGGGCCGTGACCAGGGACCGTCGTCGGATCCTCGACCCGCGCCGGACATGCTCGCTCCCGTGAATCTCCTGGTCACCGGAGCGGCCGGCTTCATCGGCTCGGCCTACGTCCGCACCCTGCTGTCAGAGGATCCGGCTGTCCACGTCACCGTGCTGGACCTCCTGACCTACGCGAGCACCCTCGACAACCTCGACACCTCTCACCCCCGACTGCGGTTCGTGCACGGAGACATCTGCGACGCCGTCCTGGTCAACCGCCTGATGGCCGCTGCCGACCAGGTGGTGCACTTCGCGGCTGAATCGCACGTGGACCGCTCCATCTCCGGAGCGGAACCTTTCGTCCGCACCAACGTGCTGGGAACCCAGACGCTGCTCGACGCGGCCGTGCGCCATGGCGTCGGCCCCTTCGTGCACGTCTCGACCGACGAGGTCTACGGCTCCATCTCCAAAGGCGCCTGGACCGAGGAGTGCCAGCTGAGCCCCAACTCCCCCTACGCGGCCTCCAAGGCTGCCTCCGACCTGCTCGCCCTGGCCCAGCACCGTACGCACGGACTCGACGTACGGATCACCCGCTGCTCCAACAACTACGGGCCGCGCCAGTTCCCCGAGAAGCTGATCCCGCTCTTCGTCACGAACCTGTTGGACGGGGAGCAGGTGCCGCTCTACGGCGAGGGCACCCACGTACGCGAGTGGGTGCACGTCGAGGACCACTGCGCCGGCGTCGACCTGGTCCGAACCCGGGGCCGGGCCGGGGAGGTCTACCACCTCGGCGGCGGCACCGAACTCACCAACCGGGAACTGACCGGACTGCTCCTCGACGCCTGTGGAGCCGGACAGGATCGCGTCCGGCGGGTGGCCGACCGCAAGGGCCACGACCTGCGGTACGCCCTCGACGACGGCAAGGCCCGCGCCGAGCTCGGCTACCGCCCCCGGCACGCCTTCGCCGACGGACTCGCGGCCACCGTCGCCTGGTACCGGCGGAACCGTGACTGGTGGGAACCGCTCAAACACCGCCTGCCCGAACCACTGGACACGGCGGACCGGATCCCACGATGAGGTGGCTGGTCACCGGCGCCGGAGGGCTCCTCGGCCACGAGATGACGGCGGCGCTGGCGGCCGAGGGCGCGGACGCGGTGGGTCTGGACCGGCGCGCCCTGGACGTCACCGACCCCGACGCGCTCGCCGCCGCCTTCGCCCGGCACCGCCCCGGCCTCGTGGTCAACTGCGCTGCCTACACGGCCGTTGACGCCGCCGAAACCGACGCGGAGCGGGCCTTCCGGGTCAACGGAGACGGCCCCCGCCACCTCGCCGCACTCTGCGCCCGCCACGGGGCCCGGCTGCTGCACCTCTCCACCGACTACGTCTTTCCCGGCGACGCCGACTCCCCGTATCCCGAGGACCATCCCACCGCTCCCCGCAATGTCTACGGACGGAGCAAACGGGCGGGCGAACGAGCCGTCCTCGACCTCCTGCCGGACCGAGGAGCGGTGGTCCGCACCGCTTGGCTCCACGGAGAGCACGGCCGCAACTTCGTCCGCACCATGACCGAGCGGGCGCGAGGCCACGAACCCGTGGACGTGGTTGCCGATCTGGTGGGTCAGCCGACCTGGGCGGCCGACGTGGCGCGCTCTCTCCTGGCCCTCGGACGCGCACCGGGGGCCAGCGGCGTCTTCCACGCCACCAACGCCGGCCGGGCCAGCTGGTACGAGCTGGCCCGCGAGGTGTTCCGGCTGGCCGGAGCCGATCCCGACCGGGTACGGCCGGTCTCCGCCGCGGCCTTCGGCGGGCGCGCGCCCCGGCCCCGGTACACCGTGCTCGGCCACCGCCGGTGGCACGAGGCGGGCATCCCGGCGCCCCGGCCCTGGCGCGAGGCCCTGGCCGAGGCCATGGTCCGGGGCGGCTGATCCCGCCGGGCCGTCCGCCGCGGTTCAGCCGCCCCGCCGGTGGCGTGCGGTCAAGTCCTCCAGCACCGGGACCAGCTCGGCCGGCGTGGGCGCCTCCCGGATCTCGCCCCGCAGCCGGGCCGCGCTCTTCGCGTACGAGGGCTCGTCCAGCACCCGTGTCACCAGCTCGCGCAGCTCCGCCGGGCGCAGCCGACCGTCCCCGGGCGGACGCAGTCCGACGCCCGCCCGCTCGATGAGGGCCGCACGGGGGTGGATGTCCCACAGGTCGTTGGGCACGACGACCTGGGGCACGCCGTGCGCCAGCGCGTTCTGCGCGGTGCCGAAGCCGCCCTGGTGCACGATCGCCGAACAGGACGGCAGGAGCGCGTCCAGCGGGACGAAGTCCACCACGCGCACGTTCCCGGGAACCCGGCCGGCCTCGGCCAGTTGCCCGGCATCGAGGGTCGCCACCACCTCGGCGTCCAGCTCACCCATCGCCTCGAGGAGAGCCGGTACGGAGGCCTGGTCGCCGCCCATCACCTCGCGGAAGGACAGCCCCAAGGTGAGACAGACCCGGCGCCGCGCCGGCGGCTCGCGCAACCACTCCGGCACCACGGACCGGCCGTTGTAGGGGACGTGACGGAAGGGGACCCACGGCAGGGTGGTGGGCGGGCGCAGCGACGCCGGCGTGGGGTCGAGGGTCCACTGACCGGTCACCAGATCCTCCGTGAACCCACAGCCGTACCGTGCCGCCGTCCAGCCCAGCCACTCGGCGAGCGGGTCCTCCCGCAACTCCGGGGGCCGGGCCGTGAGCGAGGCCTGGTGCCGCGCCCGCATCGTGCCCACCAGGTCGAGTCCGTAGAGGAGGCGGGCGTGGGCTGCCCCGGAGGCGCGCGCGGCGACCGCCCCGCCCATCATCAGGGTGTCCCAGACCACCAGGTCGGGCCGCCAGCGCCGGGCCAGCGCCACCAGGTCGTCCACGGTCTCCTCGGCCGAGAAGTTCTGGAAGATGGCCGAACTCATCACCGTGAACAGACCGTCCAGGAAGTCGGAGGTCAGCCGCTCGGGCCGGGCCTCCGCCATCCGCATCAGTTCCTGGGCGTCCGGAGGCTCCGCCAGGCGTTCGGCCGCCTTCTCCTGCCGTCGTCGCAGCTCCTCCACGGACTCGTCCTGGGCGAGCCTGGGGCCCACCGGGGTCGCGGGCAGCCCGGCGGCGGTGATGGTGTCCATGAGGTCGGGCTGGCTGGCGACGCGCACCTCGTGTCCGGCGGCGCGCAGGGCCCAGGCCAACGGCACTTGGACGAAGAAGTGGGGTGAGGCGGCCAGGGTCACGAACAGCACACGCATGTCGGCGAGGCTAGGGACCGGACCTCGACACGGCCTCGACTCCCGTTGGCACCCGTGCCTTTCAGGCGGGCCGCGCGCCGGAACCCGGTACGGGCCGCACACTGGTGTGCGCAGGGCTTGGCACGTACGGGCGCGGGACAAGGGCCGCGGCGCCGTCAGCGGGCGGGCAGCCAGGCCTCGTCGTCGGTGGCGTGGGCCAGAACGCGCTGGAGGAGGCCACGCAGGGACTCGGCCTCGTCCGGGGCGAGATCGCCGAGCAGCTCCGCCTCCACCCGCTCCAGCGGCCCGTCGATCCGCGTCAGCAGATAGTGCGCGGTATCGGTTATCTCCAGTCGGCGAGAGCGGTCATCCGCGCCCGGGCACCGGCGCACATGGCCCGCCTCGACGAGCTCGTTGACCAGCTGGTGGACCGACTGCCGGGCGATGCCCAGCTGTCGGGCCAGCTCCGCCATGGTCAGCGCGGGTTCGAGCGAGAGCTGGGCGAGCAGACCGTATTGACGAATCGTCAGGTCGTACGCCGCCAGCCGCTCGTCGACCTGGCGCGTCGCGACCGTGCTGGCCACGGCTAAGAGATAGGGGATGTGTGTCCTCAAGGCGGCTTCACCTCAACCGTCGGAGACCGTGATCTTCTCTCTCCGACCGTATGCCATCATCGCTTCGGCGCGGGGGAGCGATGGGCGGTCACCAGCCCTTCCAGGACCGGGACGATCCCGGCGGGCGTCGGTGTCCTGAGCAGCTCGCCACGCACCCGGGCCGCCGCACGCACGAACGACGGGTCCTCCAGGACCCGCGTCACCATTGCGCGCAGCCGGACGGCCGTGAGCAGCTCGGGCGCACACGTCAGGGCCACTCCGGCCGCTCGGGCCCGCTCCGCGCGCGGGGTGTTGCACCACATCCGGGACGGCACGACGACCTGCGGCACCCCGTGGGCCAGGGCGGTCAGGAAAGTGCCCGCCCCCCCGTGGTGGATGATCGCCGCACAGCTCGGCAGCAGTTCGTTCAGCGGGACGAAGTCTACGGCCCGGACGTTCGGCGGCAGCGGGCCAAGGGTATGGAGCTGCTCGGCGTTGAGTGTCGCCACCACCTCGACGTCCAGATCGGCCACGGCCTCCAGCAGTTCACCGATCGACGCCTGGTCCTCACCGACGACCTCCCGGAAGGAGACGCCGAGGGTGAGGCAGATGCGGCGGCGCCCGGGCTGCTCGTCCAGCCAACCGGGCACGTGCGCGGGGCCGTTGTACGGGACGTAGCGCACCGGAACCCGGGGGAGGGAGACGGGCAGGGCGAGGGAGGTGGGTACCGGGTCGAGCGTCCACTGGCCGACCACCAGCTCCTCGTCGAAGCCCCGGCCCGGGCCCTCAAGACCATGTCGTTCGAGAACGTGCCCCAGCCACTCCTCCAGCGGGTCGTCCCGCAGTTCTGGCGGGAGCTTGTCGAGGGCGGCCCGGTACCGCTCGCGCAGCAGTCCGACCAGGTCGAGACCGAACATCAGCCGGGCGTGCGCGGCGCCGCTCGCACGGGCGGCGACCGGGCCCGCGTAGGTCATGGTGTCCCAGACCACCAGGTCGGGCCGCCAGTCCCGGGCGAAGGCCACCAGGTCGTCGATCATCCGGTCCGGCACCGTGTTCCGGTGGACCAGCGGTGTCCAGGCGGCGAACACCCCGTGCAGGTGACCGGGCGTCAGCCGCTCGGGACTGATCTCGCCCGGATCGAGCACCCGCAGCCAGGCGTCGCCGCGCAACTCGTCCACCAGATTCGCGTCGTCGGGGTTCATCCTGGCCGCGACGTGCAGAGGCTCACCGACCGGCACCGCAGTGAGACCGGCGCGGGTGACGTCCTCGGTCACGTCCGGCTGCGTCGCGACCCGCACCTCGTGACCGGCCGCGCGCAGCGCCCAGGCGAGCGGGACCTGGGCGGCCACGTGGGTGGCGGCGGCGAAGGGCTGGAACAGGACACGCATCGGCGCTCCCCTCTCGGATCGACGTGCGGACGCGGTCGCCTTCCCGGGCCTGCGGACTCGGTCGTCGTGCGGGTCGGGCGCCGGTCACGGGGTGGGCGGGACACCGTCACAGGGTTCGATGGGGCGCCGGGTCACCGGGGCCGGCTGCGGCTGCTGGGGGCCGACCATCACGTCAGGGAGAGTCCGCCGTCCACCGGGACGACTGTCCCGTTGGCGTGGACGGCCTCCGGCAACGTGAGCTGCACGATCCACCAGGCCATCTCCTCGGGGCGGCCGACCCGTCCGCTCGGCGTCCGGGCGGCGATCACCTTCAGGAAGTCCGTGTACGCGGCGTCGGGACCGTCGGGTTCCGGAACGCCGCCGATGTCGGTCACCCCGGGGGCGATACCGACCACCCGGATCCCGCGCGGGGCCAGCTCGACGGCCCATGTGCGGGTGAGGAAGTCGAGCCCCGCCTTGGCGGCCCCGTACAGGCCGTTGTCGGGCCAGGACCGTAGGCCGAGGGCGCCGGAGGAGCCGATGTTCACCACCGTGCCGGACCGTTCCGCCAGGGGTTCCAGCGCGGCCCGGGTCAGCAGGACCGGAGCCAGGAGGTTGGTGTGGAGCTGCCGTTCGGCCTCGGCCCGGTCGAGCGCGGCCAGCGGGCGGTACCCCATCGCGGCCGCGTTGTTCACCAGGACGTCGACCCGGCCGAGGACGCTCAGGGCCGTCTCGACGACCCGGTCGGGGGCGTCCGGCTCGGTGACGTCGGCGACGAGGCACTGGATGCCGGAGTGTCCCTCGGCGGTCGCGTCGAGCGTGGCCCGGGTGCGTCCGACGACGAGCACCCGGTCCCCGCGTGCGGCGAACATCCGGGCCGTTGCCCGGCCGATGCCGGTCCCGCCGCCGGTGACGACGATCCCGCGTGCGGCCCCGGGCAGGACCTCACTGTCGGTTCCTTCGGTTCGCGTGGTCATGCCCGGCAGAATCGGCAGCGGACCTCGTATCCGCCTCGATCTTTGCGCACCGGGAACCGCTGCCGCGGTTCCGGCCAGGCACGGTTCTTCAGACGCCGGTCGCCAGGGCCTCCAGCTCGGAGGCGAGCGCAGCCGGCGCCGGCGCCTCCGCGACCTCCTCGCGGAGCCGTCCGGCCGCGGCCCGATGGACATCGTCCTCGACCAGCTGCTCCACACCGGCCCGGATCGCCGCCTCGTCCGCGAGGTGCCCGGGCACATGGAGCGCGGCGCCGGTGGCGGCCACCCTCTCCCCGGTCACCTGCTGCTCCGACGCGAAGGTCGCGATGAACTGCGGCACCCCCGCCCACAGGGACGTCAGCGTGCTGCCGCTGCCCCCGTGGTGCACGACGGCGGCGGAGCCCGGCAGCAGGGCGGCCAGCGGCAGGTTCTCCACCACCCGGACGCCGGAGGGCACCGGACCGAGCGCCGCCACGTCGCGCGCGGTCGCGGTGAGCACGACCTCGCAGTCCAGTCCGTCGAGGGCGGCGACGATCCGGGGGAGCAGGTAGGAGTCGGGGCCCGAGACGGTGGACAGGGCCGTGGACCAGGTGACACAGACCCTCGGCCGCTCCGGTGGCCGCGCGGTCCACGCCGGGGCAGGCCCGGCCCCGTTGTACGGGACGTACCGTACGGGCATCCGCTCCGCTCCGACCGGCACCTTCAGGGACGGCGGGTTGGGATCCACCACCCGCTCGATCATGGCCAGGTCGAACGGTCCCAGGCCGTACCGGGCGAACGATCCGCTGTGATCGGTGGGGACGATCCGCATGTGATCGGGGTCGTGCGGGCTCGCGGGACCCCAGAGACAGAGGACCGCCGAAACGTCCAGGACCTTGGCCGCGAGGAGGCCCTCCAGACTTCCCGGGTCATGCAGGACCAGGTCCGGCCGCCAGTCACGGGCGTAGGCCACGGCCGCGTCGAAGCTCCGGGCCGCCGAGGCGTCCAGTTCCGGCGCGACCTCCCGGTCGAAGCGCCCGGTGTCGAAGGCGTCGAGCCGGTCGAGCCGTTCACCGGTCAGCGGGTGCGGAGGGAGCCACGGGTACGGCCAGATCCCGTTCACGGCCTCGGCGTGGTACTGCAGCCGCAGTCGCAGCACCTCCTCCATCCCTCCGAGGACCGGTACGGGCACGAGCCCGGCCCGGCCCACTGCGGCGGCCTGTGAGGGGGCGCACAGCACCCGGACCTCGTGACCTGCCGCCTGGAACGCCCAGCCCAGCGGCACCATGGCCGCGTACTGGGTGGGCCACGTGGACACGGTGAACAGAACGCGCATGCTCGAACCCCTTCGTTCTCCTCCGCGGCTCACTTGGCGCCGAGCGCGGTCCACACGTCCGCGTCCATCCACGAGGGCAGCGTGTCCTCCCCGTTCGTCCCCTTCTCCACGAAGACGATGTTGTGATAGGCGTGCACCGCCGTGACGGTGCTCTGCGTCGGGGTGGGCCGGGTGACGGCGGGCTCGCGGTGCTCCCGGTGGTGCAGGTCGTCGATCAGCGTCTTGACGAGCCCGAGTGAGGTGTCCGGGCCCGCGACCCCTCCCGTGCTGCCGCCGAAGTCGGTGAAGTAGGCGGTCTGGAGGTCCTCGATCACGTAGAGACCGCCGGGACGCACGTACGGAAAGAGCGTCCGGAACGAGGTGCGCACATGCTCATTCACATGGCTGCCGTCGTCGATGACGATGTCGAACGGGCCGTGCTCCCTGGCCAGTTCGGTCAGGTACTCCGGGTCGTTCTGGTCGCCGACCAGCGCCGTGAGCCGGGGCTCGGTCAGCGCCGTCTTGTCGTAGATGTCCAGGCCGAGGACGGTGCCCCGGGGGAAGTAGCGCTTCCACATCTTGAGCGAACCGCCGCCGAGGTCGTCGTCGAAGCCGCCGATGCCGATCTCCAGGACCCGCACGGGCCGGTCCCGGTACGGGGCGAAGTGACGCTCGTAGTGGGCTGTGTACCAGTGGAAACTGGCCCACTTGTCGGAGCCGTACCGGATCGAGAGCTCACCCAGGTCGGGGCAGCTGCCCGTGCAGCCGGCCATCAGGGTGGCGGTGGCCTGGGCCGCCGCGCGCAGCACCGTGTTCATCTCGGCCAGTAGCTCCCGCACCCGCTCCGGGTCTTCCGGCGTCGGCACGAACGAGTTGTGGAAGTCCCCGGTGCGCGGGGAGTCCGCCGGCCCGAAGAGCCGGCGGACCAGTCCCGGCACCGTGAAAGTCACCCGGGAGCGGACCCGGGCGGAGTCGTCCCCGACCACGCGGATCGGTTCGTCGCGCACCATGCGCAGGACGACGGTGTGCCGCTCTCCGCCGTGGGTGACGTCCAGAGCCACGTCGACGGGCGCGGTGTTGACCGGTTCCGGGCAGCGAAACAGGACCTCCTCGACGAGGACGCGTGCCACGTCGGTCAGACCGGCGTCCTTCAGCACGGAGTCGATCTCGTCGTCGGAGCCTGCTCCGGCCCGGACCAGTCGTCGGATCAGGGCGTTCTGTGCGACATCCACCATGAGGGCGTTTCCCATCGGTCCGCGAAGACGGTCCCTGCCACGGTCGGCGGACTGCCTGGAAACCCGCTCAACCGCCGCTGAACACCGCCCGGGGATCCCTCAGAAGTCCGCCCGGTGATCGGCCACCCACTGCGCGAACGTGCGGGCGGGCCGCCCGGTGACCCGCCCGGCGGTCGGGCCCACCGGCACGTCCACCGGGTCCTGGAGCAGCCAGTCGACCGCGCCTGCGGGCATGCCCTGGCCCAGCCACAGGGTGCGGGCCGCATCCACCGTGAGCTCCTCGAAGCGGATCTCGCGGCCGAGGACCTCGCTCAGGACACGTACCTGCTCGGTCTTGGCCAGGGACTCCGGACCGGCGAAGGAGTACGCCTTCCCCGCGTGCCCGTCCTCCAGGAGCGCCGTCACCGCCACGTCGGCGATGTCCGCCTCGTGCACCGGGGTGCTGCGGGTCGCGCCGAAGGGGGCGCGGACCACGTCCTCGGCTTTGATCGAGGGGGCCCACCAGTCCAGCAAATTGGCCATGAACTCGCCGGGCCTGACATGGGTCCATTCGAGGCCGGACGCCTCCACCGCCCGTTCCACCGCCGTGTGGTGGTCGCCGCTGTAGTCCCCGTCGGCGTACTCGGCCGCCACCGACGAAAGCACGACGATCCGCCGCACCCCCGCCTTCGCCGCCCGCGCGGTGAACTCCTCCGCGGTCCCGGGCAGTGGGAAGAGGTACGCCCGGTCGACACCGGCGAGGGACGCGTCGAGGCTCGCCGGGTCGGTGAGGTCGCCGCGGACCGTCTCCACCCCTTCCGGCAGCGAGGCCCGCTCGGGCGACCGGGTCATCGCGCGGACCCGCTCGCCGGCCTCCAGCAGTCCCGCCACCACGTGCCGGCCCACGTTCCCCGTGGAACCCGTCACCAGAACGGTCATGGTCTCTTCTCCTTCGTCTCTCGACTCGTGTTCGTTCTCGTGCGCGGTGGGCCCGGCACCGGACCCACCGACGTTTCCGGTCTGTTCTCTCGAACGGCTCGAAGCATGGTGAACGCGGCCGGTCCACCGCCCGTCGAGCGCCCGTTGCCACCCTCGGCCGCGTACGCACATCCGATGTCACGATCCGGGAGGGACCATGACCGGAACCGAAGGACGGGTCGCCGTCATCACCGGGGCGACCAGTGGGATAGGCCTCGCCGTGGCCCGCTCGCTCGGCAGGGACGGCCTGCGGATCTTCCTCTGCGCGCGGGACGCCGACGCGGTCGCCGCGACTGTCAAACTCCTGCGCGAGGAGGGCGTGGACGTCGACGGGCAGACCTGCGACGTCCGCTTGACCGATCAGGTCGACGCCTTCGTGCGCGCTGCCGTCGACCGCTACGGCCCGGTCGACGTCCTTGTCAACAACGCGGGACGCAACGGTGGCGGCCCGACCTCCGGGCTGACGGACCAGCTCTGGCTCGACGTAGTGGACACCAACCTCCACAGCGTGTTCCGAGTGACCCGGGCCGCGCTGACCATCGGGGGCATGCTGGAGAACGGCCGGGGACGGATCGTCAACATCGCCTCCACGGGTGGGAAGCAGGGCGTCGTGCTCGGCGCCCCCTACGCGGCCTCCAAGCACGGCGTCGTCGGCTTCACCAAGTCCCTGGGCCTGGAACTGGCCAAAACCGGCATCACGGTCAACGCCGTCTGCCCCGGATACGTCGAGACGCCCATGGCGGAGCGGGTCCGCGCTGGATACGCGGAGGTGTGGGACACCACGACCGACGCGGTCCTCGAACGGTTCCAGGCGAAGATCCCGCTGGGCCGTTACACGACCCCCGAGGAGGTGGCCGGCCTGGTCGGCTACCTGATCACCGACAGCGCCGCGCCCATCACCGCCCAGGCCCTCAACGTCTGCGGCGGCCTCGGCAACTACTGACCCAGGGAGCCCGCGGGCTCCCGCACGCCCCGCCCCGGGGCCTGCCGTCGGCCCGGTCACGCCGGACCGACGTCCCGTTCGGTCACGTCCGGGTCCGGGGCGGCGGACCTCCCCTTGAGCTCGTGGAACCCGGGGGTACCGGTCACCAGCAGTGTCCCGTCCCACAACCGCCCCGCATCCTCGCCCTTCGGTACGTGGGAGATGACCGGTCCGAAGAAGGCCAGCGGGGGACGGTGCGGTTCTGCGGGATCCCCGACGGCCACCACCGGCGTTCCGGGCCGTGGGCCCAGGAGCCGCACGGCCTCCGCGTGCGAGGCCCGAAGTTCCTCGTCGTAGGCGAGGGAGGTGCCCGCCGCCGCCAGCTCCGTCGGCAGGCCCGCGTGGGCCAGCGACAGGGCCGGATCGTTGATCCACTTCCTGGTGTTCCCGACACGCTCTTTGGGGGAGCGGAGATCGGCCCACAGCGAGGCGTGGAAGCGGCCCAGGGCCTCCTGCCCGTGGTGGTGCCGGACGGCGGTGCCGATTCGCACCGGCACCATCAGGTACCCCTCCGGGTCGCCCTCGGGATCGCCGTCCCGGCCCTCGTTGAGGAGAGACAGGCTCATCAGGTGCCAGCGCGGTTCCAGCGGACGCACCCGGGCGGCCTCCCGCAGCCAGCGGGCGGTCAGCCACGTGTACGGGCAGGCGGGGTCGAACCAGACGTCCACGGTGCGGTGTTGTTCGGGACGGGGGGTGTTGCCGAAGGCCTCGGCTGTCACAACGCGGCGCTCCTTCGCATACGGAGTCGGACGGCGGCTGGCGGACGCGGCGGTGGGCGCGTCATACGGAGGCGTTGCGCATGCCCCTGATGCCCGCGACGACCCCCAGCACCGCGATGGCCGTCGCCGCCAGTACTCCGTACAGCACGCTCGTCTCCACGAACCGGCCGTCGAACAGGGCGCGTTCGGCCTCGACCACATAGGTCGCGGGGTTGATTCGGCTGAGGACGTAGAGCCAGGTGGGGGCCGAGTCCTCGGTGATGGGCAGCAGGACGCCGGAGAGCAGCAGCAACGGGAAGAAGATCATCTGCTGCACCCCGTAGAACAGGGTCTGCTGTTTGCGGGAGTGGAGCGCCAGTGTGAAGGACAGCGCGCCGATCCCGATCCCGAAGACGGTCAGCAGCGCCAGGCCCGCCAGGGCGCCCAGCGGGCGGAGCCGGAAGTCGGTCGGCAGCAGCAGGGCCAGAATCAGCAAGGCCTGCGTCAGCAGGATCACGACCTCCTTGAGGGCCCGCCCCACAAGCATCGCGGCCCGGTTGAGCGGAGTCACGAGCATCCGCTCGAAGGTTCCCGACGACATCTCGTTGAGCAACGACGCCCCGGCCCCGGCGGTGGCGGAGAGGGCCAGCAGGACGAGCATGCCCGGCACGAACCACTGCCAGGGGGAGGCCGTCCCCGTCTCCCCGCCCGCCGGGCTCATGCCCGAGAGCAGGGGGGCGAAGAGGGCGAGAAAGAGGAAGGGCAGCAGCATCGTGAAGAGGAGGCCGGCCGGCTGGCGCAGCTCGGGTCCCAGCTCGCGGGCGAACGCGGTGCGGGTGTCGTTGAGCACCTTCATGGTCAGGCTCCGTCCTGCGTGGTGGCCGGGGTGGCGGCGTCGGCGCTCTCCCGCAGGGTGCGGCCGGTCAGGCTGAGAAAGACGTCGTCGAGGGTGGGGCGGGTGAGCCGGGCGGTGAGTGCCCGCACCCCGACTGCCTCCAAGTTCCTCAGGAGGGCCGGGAGTTGGGTCTCGCCATGTGGGGTGCGGATCCGCACCTCGGTGCCCTCGGCAGTGACCTCGTGGACGGCGGGCAGGGGCCGGGTGAGCTCCACGGCCCGCTCGGCGTCGGCACGGTCGGCGAGCCCCAGCATGATGCGGTCGCCGGCCAGGTCGGCCTTGAGCTTCTCGGGGGAGTCGTCGGCGATCACCCGGCCGTGGTCGACCACCATCACCCGACGGGCCCACAGATCGGCCTCCTCCAGATAGTGGGTGGTGAAGACGATCGTGGTGCCGAACTCCTTGTGCAGCCGCAGCACGTGTTCCCAGATGTTGGCGCGGCTGTGCGGGTCCAAACCGGTCGTGGGCTCGTCGAGGAAGAGGAGTTCCGGTTTGTGGACCAGGGCCATGGCGATGTCCAGACGGCGGCGCTGGCCGCCCGAGAGGGTGCCCACCGTCCGCTTGGCCAGGCCCTCCAGCTCGAGCGCGGTCAGCAGATGCTCCGCCCGGGTGCGGGACTCCGCGCGGCTCAGGCCGTACGCGCGGCCCTGGGTGATCAGCTCGTCGCTGACCCGGAAGTTACTGCCGGCGCTGTTGCCCTGGCCGAGGTAGCCGATGCGGTGGCGGACGCCGGTGGGGTCGGTCAGCACGTCGTGACCAACGACGACGGCGGTGCCAGAGGTCGGCCGG
This sequence comes from Streptomyces sp. NPDC043867, assembly GCF_056435845.1. Classification (NCBI taxonomy): domain Bacteria; kingdom Bacillati; phylum Actinomycetota; class Actinomycetes; order Kitasatosporales; family Streptomycetaceae; genus Streptomyces; species Streptomyces sp. NPDC043867. Next base: position 133,646 of record NZ_JBWKDS010000003.1, read on the forward strand.
AGCAGGGTGGTCAGCATCCGGAGACTGGTGGTCTTCCCGGCGCCGTTCGGGCCGAGGAAGGCGACCACGGAGCCGGCCTCGATGTCGAGGTCAAGGCCGCGCACGGCCTCGACGGTCTCTCCTCCGGCGCGGAAGCTGCGAGTGAGCCCGCGGGTATGGATCATGGGTTCTCCCGTGCGGCTTTCAGGGGGCGATTCGGGGAGTCACGGCCCGCGCCCGGACCGGCCGGGGTTCTCGGGGCACGGTGCGGGAAAGCCAGATGCTCTGGGCTCTTGACTTCTTCGAGCTTAGAAGCGTTAATGACGTCTTTGTCAGCATCACTGACGGTCTCGATAACCCTTTCGAACCCTCTCCCGCCGCACTGCCGACCGGTCCGTCGAGCCACCGTTCGCACAGTTCCCTCCGGCCCGTCGGCCACCGCCTCACCAGCGCGACTCCATCGACCTGCCAGCGAGGCCGCACAGGCTGGCCGCCGACAAGGCGATCGCCCTCGGGCCGGACGGGAAGGTCGGTGTCCCCATTGACGCGGCTCACACGCAGACGGCTGCTGCAACTCTCGGCGCTCACCGGCGGCATCACGCTGCTCGACGGCCACGCCGCCTCCACCCAAGGGGCGGCGGGCCCCCGGACCATCGGACCGGTGGTGCTGGAGCCGGACGACCCCCGCTACGCCGAACTCACCACACGCGGGTACAACGGCCGCTTCACCGGCTCCCCGGACGTCGTGCACCTGGCCGGTTCCGCCGAGCAGGTGGTCCGGGCACTGGAGGAGGCTGCCCGTGCCCGCAAACGCGTGGCCGTCCGCAGCGGAGGCCACTGCTTCGAGAACTTCGTCGACGACCCCGCCGTCCGCGTCCTGATCGACGTCTCCGAGATGACGGCCGTCTCCTACGACCCGGAACAACGGGTCTTCACCGTCCAGGCGGGCGCGACACTCGGACGCGTCTACCGCACCCTCTACCTCGGATGGGGCGTCACCCTGCCCGGCGGCGGCTGTCCGACGGTCGGTGTGGGAGGCCATGTCGCCGGCGGCGGCTACGGCGCGCTCTCGCGCCGGTACGGGCTTGTCGTCGACCACCTGCACGGGGTCGAGGTGGTGGTCACGGACCGGCACGGCCGGGCCTCCCTCGTGACGGCCACCCGGAACTCGACCGGTGCCGAGCGCGACCTGTGGTGGGCTCACACCGGCGGCGGAGGAGGCAACTTCGGCGTCGTCACCCGCTACCTGTTCCGGACGCCCGGCGCGACCGGCGGCCCGGGCGACCTCCTGCCCCGGCCGCCCGGCGCCGTCCGCTCGCTCTCCCTCGGCTGGCAGTGGCAGGACCTGGACCGCGCGGCCTTCACCCGGCTCCTGCGCGCCCACGGGGACTGGCACCACCGGCACGTCGGTTCCGGCTCGCCCTACGGGGACCTGTCGAGCGGGCTCACCCTCGGCCACCGGGCCAACGGGCAGATCACGGTGGATGCCGCGCTCGACGCGTCCCGTCCCCGTGCAGCGGAACTCCTGGACGCCCTCGCCGCCGAGCTGACCGGGGCGGCCGAAGCACCGCACACCTCCTCGACGGCCACGACTCCCTGGCTGAAGTCAGTGCTCGGAGGCGTCCAATGGCCCGGTGGAGCCCGGTTCAAGTCCAAGTCCACACTGCTGCGCAAGCCCTGGGACGACCGGCAGATCGGCGTCCTCCACGACCACCTGGGCCGGGGCGGCCCGGAGTTCGCCACCGCCGCCGTCTACCTCACCTTCCTCGGCGGACGGATCAACGACGTATCCCCGGAGGCCACCGCCATGCCCCACCGGGACTGCCTCTTCAGCGCCGTGCACGAGGCCCTCTGGGGCGAGGAGGGGCAGACCGAGCGCCAACTCGCCTGGGTCCGGGGCCTCTACCGGGAGCTCCACGCCGACACCGGCGGCGTCCCGGTGCCGAACGAGGCCAACAGCGGTGCGTACGTCAACTATCCGGACACCGACCTCGCCGACCCCCGGCTGAACACCTCAGGGGTGCCCTGGAGGACCCTCTACCACCGCGGCCACGACGAGCGGCTGCGCCGGGTCAAGGAACGCTGGGACCCCCTGGACCTGTTCCGCCACACCCTGTCCGTCCGCCCGCCCGGCTGACGGCCGCCGGCGTGTTCCACCGACGCCGAGCGGTGCGGGGACCTCCGCCGTCCCCCGGGGCGCCGAGCCATCGTCGAGTCCCTGACCAGAGCCCGCGCCGAAGCTGACCGCGCCCACGAGAGCGCTGACCCAGAGCCGAGCGGAGGACCATGCCACACCCTCGAACCGCCCACCACACCGAGCACACGATCACGGTGGCCGCCCCGGCGCGCCGCGTCTTCGAGCTGATCGTCGACGTCGGCCGCTGGCCGGAGACCTTCCCGCCCACCGTCCACGTCGAACACGTCGAACGGAACCCCACGAAGGAGCGCATCCGGATCTGGGCCACCGCCAACGGCGAGGTCAAGACCTGGACCTCGCGCCGCGAACTGGACCGCGACCGGCTGCGCGTCTCCTTCCGGCAGGAGGTCTCCCAGCCCCCGGTGGCCGCCATGGGCGGGGAGTGGATCGTCGAGACGATCGACGACACCCGCAGCCGAGTGCGCCTCCTCCACGACTTCCGCGCGGTCGATGACGCCCCGGACGGTGTGGAATGGATCGAGCGGGCAATCGACCGCAACAGCGCCGCCGAACTGGACGCCCTGCGCACCGCGGCCGAACGGGCCGGGGACGCCGACGGCCTCACCCTCACCTTCGAGGACATCGTCGAGATCCCCGGCGGCCTCAAGAACGCCTACGCCTTCATCAACGAGGCGGACCTCTGGCCCGAGCGGCTGCCCCACGTCGCCCGCACCGTCCTGGAGGAGGACGTTCCCGGGGTGCAGACCCTGGAGATGGAGACCCGTTCGCCGGACGGGTCGACGCACACCACCCGCTCCGTCCGGATCTGCTTCCCGGACGAACGGATCGTCTACAAACAGCTGCGCACCCCCGCGCTGATGACAGCGCACATCGGGCGGTGGCTGTTCGAGGAGGACGCGGACGGGGCCCGGATCACCTCCGTCCACACCGTGGTCCTCAACGAGGAGGCCGTCACGGCGGTCCTCGGCCCGGATGCCACCGTCGCCGACGCCCGCGCGTTCGTACGGAACGCGCTCAGCCGCAACAGCACCACCACGATGGAGCACGCGGCCGCCCACGCCCGGGGGGACCGCTCCTAGGTGTACTGAGCACTGGCGTTGGTGACAGGACCGGATCCCCTGGGCCGTCACCCCGGGCACACCGGAACGGGAGGGCCGGCAATCCCGGGCCTCCCGTTCCGCCGGTTCCGCCCGGTTCAGTCTTTCGGACCGCCCAGAGCCGCCTCCGAGAGCCAGTCCACCGCGTCCGGATACGTGAACGGGTGCATGAACGCGCCCGCCCTGACGTCCCGGTAGAGACGCGACAACGGATGGGAACCCGAGTACGAAGCGCCGCCGATCAGCGTCACGCAGTCCGCGACGATCTCCGGCGCCAGCCGATTGACCGTCAGCTTGGCCCGCTGGAAGTCGAACATCATGCGCCGGCCACGCTCCAACGGATCGCCGTCGAACTCGTACGCCAGGTGATCCGCCACCGTCAGCGTGCCCGCCGCCGTGGTGCGAAGCGCGTGCAACCGGGCCTCGATCTCCGCGAGCAGCGTGCGCACCCCTGCCCCCGGCGCACCGCCGCGCCGGGTCAGCTCGGTCACCACGTGGTCCCGGGCGGCCTGGGCCACCCCCACGTAGATCCCCAACATGGTGATCGAGCTGACGGTCTGCCCTGCCAGCGCCGCATCGTCACGCTCGCCGAGCGGCCCGCGCAGGAACACGTCCTCCGGACGGACCGGGCAGTCCTCCAGGAGGATGTCCACGCTGCCGGAGGCCCGCATCCCGAGCCCGTCCCAGTTGTCCAGGACGGTCAGCCCCGGGGCTCGCCGGGGCAGTACGGCGGCTGCCGACCGCGCCACCCCCGCCACCTCCACCTGCGCCGAGACCACGAAGTCGGTGGCGATCGGCGCCATACTCGCGAGAGTCTTGCGGCCCGTCAGCACCCAGCCGCCGTCCGGCGCCGGCCTGAGCCGGGTGACCACCCGGCCCCCGCCCGCGTCCTTCACCGTGGTGCACACGACCGCCTCCCCCGAGCCCATGCCCCGGAGCAGCCGCTCGGCCAGCTCCCGCGCCCCCTTTTCGCCGTGCCGCCACTCGTGGGTGAGCGTCAGACCTCGGCTGAGCTGCATGTGCAGGGCGAGAGCGGTCGAGGCGTCCGCCTCGGCCACGGTCGTCAGAGCCAGACAGACGTCGTGCAGTGAGGAGACACCGAGCCCGCCGAGTTCCTCCGGCACGGTGGCCCCGAGCACCCCGCTCGTGCGGAGCCCCTCGAAAACCCCGACCGGGAAGGCACCTTCCCGGTCCGCCTGGCGGGCCCCCTCCCGCATCCGGGGAAGGTGCTCGGTCAGCAGCGCGAGCAGCGCGTGCCCGGAGGCGGTCCCTGGGCCGCGCAGATCCGCCGTGACCGCCCGGTTCCTGTCGAACGTCGCCATCGCGTTCCCCGCTTCCTTCACTCGACTCACTGGAATCCGGTCGCCGGAGCGATCGGGACGGCCTCGATGATGTCCGGCGCGATTCGACGACCGTTGGAAGGCCACTGCACCCTGATTCACCACCGGTCATGCGCCCGTCTCACGGAGATAGCGGTCCAGGGCCAGCCGGTGGTAACCCGGCCCGAACACCGAACCGTCCGCCTCGGGCACCAGGGCCCGCAGCTTCTCCACCGACGGACAGTGCGAGAAGGCGCTTTCGCCCCCGCCCAGCACCTCCTCCACGGCATCGAGCCCCAGACGCCGCTTGAGGTGGGCGACGACGTCGAGGACGTCCACGCAGTCCCCGGACGCCACGTTCACCGTCTCGTCGTGCACCCCGGAGGCCAGCAGGCGGTCGACGAGTCCCACGAAGTCCGTGACGTGCAGCAGGTCACGCCGGGCCCCGGGATGGACCCGGACCCGCCCCGCGCGCACCTGCGACACCAGGGTGGGCACCAGCCGGAAGTCGGGCCCGTTCGGCCCCAGCACATAGGAGAGGCGGAGCACCAGATACGCCACGCCGGACTCCCGGATCGTCGACTCCAGGGCGAACTTGTGGCGGCCGTAGCGGGTGGTGGGGACGATCGGGTCGGCCTCACGGCCCCGGCAGCCTGGACCGCCGTACATGCTGACCGTGGAGAAGAAGACCAGCAGTTCGCCCCGGCTGCGACAGCGCGCGACCGTCTCCCGTACGAGCGCCGCCTCCCGCGCGTGCTCGGAATCCGGCAGGTGCTGGCGCGGAACACCCGCCGCCAGCACCGTCACCCCGGGATGCGTCTCGCGCAACGGCCACAGATGCCGGGCGATGAAACCCTTGCCGATGATGTCCATGACCGCGTCACCCTAGGGAACCGGTGCCACGCTCCCCTCGTGCCCGGCTCGACGCCCGGTCCGGCCGAAGCCAAGGGAAGTCGAGAGGGGGTCGAGGCGGCCTGCCTAGCGTTCCGGCCCATGGCGGCGAGCATGACTGACAGCGCGCTGGGGCGCGTCCTGCTGACCCTGCGTGGCGTCCAGTGGATCCTGGGCACGAAAGGTGACCCGTATGCGCTGATGCTGCGTGCAGCCGGAGACGATCGGGCCGAACTGGGCCGGCGCGTCCGCGAACGGGGCCCCCTGTACTGGAGCAGCGCTGAGACCTGGGTGACGGCCGACCACAAGGTGGTCGCCGCCGCGCTGGCCGACCGGCGCCTCACGCCCAGGCCCCCCGACACCGGCCCCCCGCTCGGAGGACCGGACGGGGAACCCGCTCCGTGGGACGTGCCGACCCTGCGGGAGGCACTGCCGCTGGCCGGACTTCCGGCGGCGCTCGACCGGGAGGAGTACGAACGGCTGCGGGGATGGGCCGCGCCGGTGCTGGGCGAGCCCGCCCTGCGCTGTCGGCAGGCCTCGGCCGTCCGGGCCTACCGGAACCGGGCGGAGTCGGTGGGGGAGCGGTTCGACCTGGTGGACGAGTTGATACGGCCCGCCACGGTGGCCGCCGCGCGCGTCCTGCTGGGCATACCGGAACACCTGGCTGCCCGGTTCGCGGAACTGTGCGGGCAACTCACCGGAGCTCTGGACGCCACGCTCTGCCCCCCGCGGCTGGACACGGCCCGCCGGTACCTCGCGGCACTGCCGGAACTCCGGGCCCTGCTCGCGCAGACACTGGAGACACCTGGGGCGCCCGGCCCTTCCGGCACGGGAAGCGCACCGGGCGGCCGCGGTGCCCGTTCCGGCCTCCCCCGTCGTCTCTCCGCCACCCCCACCTGCGACGGCACACCGCCGCCTGAGGACATCCTGACGGTGTGTTCCCTGCTGGCCCTGGTCGGCATCGACGTCACCACCACCCTGACCGGCAACGCAGTCGCCCTCCTCCTCGACCACCCCGACCAGTGGCGGGCCCTGTGCGAGGACCCCGGCCTCGCCCCGGCCGCCGTCGCCGAGACCCTGCGCCACACCCCTCCCGTCCGCCTGCACCGGCTGTACGCGCGCGAGGACCTGGAACTCGCGGGAACGCCGGTGGCGGTGGGCGAGGAGGTCGTCCTGCTCACCGAGGCGGCCCGGCGCGACCCCCGCCACCACCGAGACCCGAACCGGTTCGACATCCACCGGCCCGCCCACGAACGGCGCCCGCTCCCCGAGGACGGCCACGCCGACACCCTTGTCGGTCCGGTTGCGCGCCTGGCCGCCGAGGCCGCCCTGCGGGGCATCACCGCGGAACTGCCCGGCCTGACCAGGACCGGCGAGGTGCTGCGCCGCCTCCGGTCCCCGATCACCGGCGGTGTGATCCGCTTCCCCGTCGCCCGCCAAGGACACGTCCGGCGGTAGTTCCGCCCCGGACCCTATGAACCCGAGGAAGGCCACATGTGCCGTGTCTGTGGAGGACCCGTCCGTCAGTTCTTCGACTTCGGGCGCCAGCCACTGTCCGACGCGTTCCTGGACCCGGACCGCGTCGACGACGAGTATTTCTATAGGCTCGCTGTGGGCAGTTGCGAGTCCTGTGGCTTGACCCAGCTCCTGGACGAGGTCGCCCGGGACCGGATGTTCCACGAGGCCTACCCCTATCACTCGTCCGGCTCGGTCCACATGCGACGCCATTTCGAGCAGACTGCCGGCCGCCTCTCCCGTGAGCACTTGCGCGGCCCCGACCCCTTCGTGGTGGAGATCGGCTGCAACGACGGGGTGATGCTGCGTGCCCTGGCCAAGGAGGGCATCCGGCACCTGGGCGTCGAACCCTCCGGCGGCGTCGCCGAACTCGCCCGCCAGCAGGGGGTCCGTGTCCTCACCGAGTTCTTCGAGGAGGCGACAGCGGCCGAGATCGTAGCCGCCGACGGGCCGGCCGATCTGGTCTACTCGGCCAACACCATCTGCCACATCCCCTACCTCGATTCCGTCTTCCGGGGCCTCGACACCCTCCTCGCACCGGACGGCGTCTTCGTCTTCGAGGACCCCTACCTCGGCGACATCCTGGAGTGCACCTCCTTCGACCAGATCTACGACGAGCACTTCTACTTCTTCACCGTGCGCTCGGTGAGCGCCGTCGCAACCCGCTTCGGCTTCGAGGTCGTCGACGTCGAACGGCTGCCCGTGCACGGGGGCGAACTCCGCTACACCCTGAAGCGGACGGGCCGGGGCACGCCGAGCCCGGCCGTGGCCGAACTGATCGCCGAGGAGGACCGCAAGGGGGTCGGCACTCCCGAGACCTTCGACACCTTCGCCTCCGGGGTCGAACGGGTCCGCAGCGAACTGACCTCGCTCATAAGGGGGTTGCGCGCCGACGGCAAGCGGATCGTCGGCTACGGCGCCACGGCGAAGAGCGCCACCGTGACCAACTTCTGCGGCATCGGCCCCGAGTCGATCGACTGGGTGTGCGACGTGACCCCGGCCAAGCACGGGAAGCTCATGCCCGGTTCGCACATCCCGGTCCGTCCCACCGAGGCGCTCAGCCACCCCTACCCGGACTACGCGCTGCTGTTCGCCTGGAACCACGCCGAGGAGATCATGGCAAAGGAGCGGCTGTTCCGCGAGTCCGGTGGGCGCTGGATCGTGTACGTGCCCGAGGTCCGCGTCCTCTGACCGCGGAACGCAGCCGGCAAGGCCGGCACCACCACAAGCAACCGAGGACGGTGTCATGCAGTCGCGACAGCTCGCCGTGGACGGCGCGTTCGAGTTCCGGCCGAAGATCTTCACCGACGAACGGGGGCTCTTCGTATCCCCGTTCCAGGAGACGGCCGTCCGACAGGCCCTGGGGCACGCGCTGTTCCCCGTGGCCCAGACCAATCACAGTCTCTCCAGGCGGGGGACGATCCGGGGCGCCCACTACACCCTCACGCCCCCGGGCATCGCCAAGTACGTGTACTGCGCGCGCGGCCGGGCCCTGGACATCGTCATCGACGTCCGGGTCGGCTCGCCGACCTACGGCCGCTCGGAAACCGTCCTCCTCGACCAAGAGGACTTCCGCGCCGTCTACTTCCCCGTCGGCGTAGCCCACGCCTTCGTGGCGCTGGAGGACCGCACGGTGATGTCGTACATGCTTTCCGGGGAGTACGTGCCCGAGAACGAGCTGGCCCTCTCCGTGTTCGATCCGGTCCTCGAACTCGCCCTGCCGACGGACATCGAGCCGGTCATGTCGGAACGGGACCTGGCCGCGCCCACCCTGGAGACGGCGGAGAAGTCCGGCACCCTCCCGGACTACCGCCGGTGCCTGGAGATCGAAAGGGCACTGTGCGGCGGCCCGGCCCGGTGACCGCCGCCCGAAAGCCCGCCGTCGCCGTGTTCGGCGCGACGGGCTGCGTGGGCCGCGCGGTGACCTCCGCGTTCGTCCGGATGGGCCGGCCGGTCCTCGAAGTGGCGCGCCACCGGCCCGCGTACACGAGCGACGACCATTTCCTCACCCTGGACGCGGCCGCCGCCCACCCCGGCGAACTCGCCGGTCTGCTGGCCGCGGCCCGCGTGGATACCGTGGTCAACGCGACCGGCGGCTGGGTCACCGGCGAGGCCGAGAACGAGCGAGTCCACGTCCACCTGGTGGAGAACCTGCTCGCCGCGCTCGCCCGGACGCCGGGCAGGACCCGGTTCGTGCAGATCGGGTCCGTCCACGAGTACGGCCCGCTCCCCGCCGGCACCGCCGCAGAGGAGACCCGCCCGCCCCGGCCCGCCTCCGCCTACGGGCGCAGCAAACTGGCCGGAGCCGAGGCTGTGCTCCGCGCCACCCGCGCGGGCCTCGTGGACGGTGTGGTCCTGCGCGTCGTGAACCTCTGCGGCCCGGAGGCGGCGGAGGTCGGATTCCTCGGCGCCGCCGCCCGTCAACTGCGCGCCGCCTCCCCCGAACGGCCCGCCGAGCTGACCGTCGCCGACGCCCACCGGGACTTCCTGGACGTACGGGACCTGGCCGCCGCCGTCCTTGCCGCCGCGGCCGCCCCCGTCGCCGGACAGGTGATCAACGTGGGCCGCGGCGAGGCCGTATCGGTGGCGCACCTGCTCGACCTGCTCATCGCCGCCGCCGGACCGCCCCCGGGAGCCGTCCGGCTCCGGGCTGCGCCCGTCGACTCGCGGGGCGGCGACTGGACACGGGTCGACATCAGCCACGCGGCCCGGTCGCTGGGATGGCGTCCGACCGTGGAACTGCCCGAATCGATCAAGGACATGTGGGACGCGTCCCGCGCGGGCCACCCTGTGGAGCAGTCATGACCGAATCCTTCACGCGAACCGCGAGCCGCCCGCGCGGTGCCGCCACCCCGCTGCGCGTCGCCGCGTCGGCCCGGGCCCGCGAGGGCGGACGCGCCCCGCACTCGACGTTCCACGACTGGTACGCCGAGGCCGCCGCCCGCACCTTCACCCGGGTCGAACGGGTCCCGCTCGACGAGCTCACCGGCTGGGAGACCGAGCCAGGCACCGGCAACCTGCGTCATCACACCGGCGGCTTCTTCACCGTGGAGGGCCTGGAGGTGCGCATGCCGGCCGGGCCGGTCCCGGCCTGGAGCCAGCCCATCATCAACCAGCCCGAGGTCGGGGTGCTGGGCATCCTGGTCAAGGAGTTCGACGGGATCCTGCACTGTCTGATGCAGGCCAAGGTCGAACCCGGCAACGCCAACGGCGTGCAGATCTCTCCGACCGTCCAGGCGACCCGCAGCAACTACACCGGAGTTCACGGCGGGCGCCCCGTCCCGTACCTGCAGTGGTTCCGTGACCCCGGCCCCCGTGGCCCGCTCGTCGACGTACGGCAGTCGGAACAGGGATCCGCCTTTCACCACAAACGGAACCGGAACATAGTCGTCGAGGCCGAAGGGGAGGTGGAGGACCACGAGGGCTTCCTCTGGCTGACCCTAGGTCAGCTCCACCGGCTCCTCGCCGAGGACGACGTGGTCAACATGGACGCCCGTACGGTCCTGTCATGCCTGCCCTTCGCCCACGCGGAACTCGGCCGGGAGCTCGGTACGCCCGCCGACCCCTTCCGGGCCGCCCTCTTCCGCTCCTGCGACCCCTCCGCCGAGGCCCGCCACCCGCTTGGCGCCATCCTCAGCTGGATCACCGAGGCCCGCACCCGCACCGAGGTCCAGGCGCTCCGCGTTCCGCTGGCCCGGCTGCCCGACTGGCACCGCACCCGGGAACGGATCTCGCACGCCTCCGGAGCCTTCTTCGACGTCATCGGCGTCCGCGTGGAGGCCGGCGGCCGAGAGGTCGCCCGCTGGTCCCAGCCGATGATCGAGCCGCACGGCACCGGCGTCGTCGCCTTCCTCACCCGGCCCATCGGCGGGGTGCTGCATGTGCTGATGAACGCCCGGGTCGAGGCGGGTTACATGGACGTGGTGGAACTGGCGCCCACGGTCCAGTGCACCCCCGCCTCCTACGAGCACCTGCCGAGGAGTGCGCGACCGCGCTACCTCGACGCGGTGGAGGGCGCGGATCCCGCACGGGTCCGTTTCCGCTCCGTCCTTTCCGAGGAGGGCGGACGCTTCCACCACGCGCGCAACCGCTATCTGATCGTCGACACCGACCTCGACGTCGCGCCCGACGATCCCGACTACCGGTGGATGACCGTCCACCAACTCGTCGAGTTGCTGCGGCACAGCCACTATCTCAACATCCAGGCCCGCAGTCTGGTGGCCTGCCTGCAGAGTCTGCTGATGCCGGGCGAACCGGCGCCGACCGCGGAGAGGAAGGTCCGGGTATGACCACGGAGAACGTACGGACCGTCACCAGTTGCCGGGTGTGCGGCGCGTCGGACTGGCAGGACGTGGTCTCCTTCGGAGACGTGCCCCTGGCCAACGCCTTCCTGGAGCCCGCAGACTCCTACGAGGGCGAGCCCTCCTATCCGCTCGGCGTGATCTCCTGCCGCTCCTGCCGGCTGATGAGTGTCACCCACGTCGTCGACCCCGAGGTGATGTACCGGACGTACAGCTACGTCACCTCCGACTCGGAGACCATCACCCGCCACATGGAGTTCGTCGCGACCACCTGCGGAGAGCGGGCCGGCCTCGCCGCCGGGGACCTGGTGGTGGAACTCGGCAGCAATACCGGCCAGCAGCTGGCCGCCTTCGCGCGCAACGGGGCCCGGGTGCTCGGCGTGGACCCCGCCCGCAACCTGGTGGCCGTCGCCAACGAACGCGGCGTCCGCACCCTGCCCGAGTTCTTCACCGAGACCACCGCCGGGGCCGTGCACCGTTCCCACGGCCCTGCGCGCCTCATCCTCGGACGCCACGTCTTCGCCCACATCGACGACCTCGCCGGAGTGCTTGCCGGGGTGCGCGCGCTGCTCGCCCCCGACGGGGTCTTCGCCATCGAAGTCCCGTACGCGGTGGACCTGCTGGAGAAATACGCCTTCGACACCATCTACCACGAGCACCTGTCGTACTTCCTCGTCCGTACCCTGGACACCCTCTTCACCCGGCATGGACTGAAGCTCTTCGACGTGGAGCGGCTCACGGTTCACGGCGGGTCCCTCCTCGTCCTCGTCGGCCGTCCCGAGGCGGGACGGCCCGTCACCGGCACGGTCGGTGAGCTGATCGGGGCGGAGGAGCGGGCCGAGCTCGGCTCCGACGCCGCCTACCGGGAGTTCGCCCGGGGCGTCCGCGTCGTCAGCGAGGAACTGCCCGTCCTGGTCCGCTCCCTGCTCGCGGAGGGGAAGCGGGTCGCCGGCTACGGGGCCTCGGCCAAGGGCACCACGATGCTCAACATCTGCGGTCTCGGGGCCGACGAGGTGGCCTACTGCACCGATACCACCTCGCTCAAACAGGACAAGGTGCTGCCCGGCACGCACATCCCGGTCCGCAGCCCCGGCCACGCACGCAACGACCCGCCCGACGTCTACCTGATGCTCGCGTGGAACTACGCCGACGAGATCCTCCGCAAGGAGGCGGACTTCCTGCGGGGCGGAGGCCGGTTCATCCTGCCCTTCCCGAAGCCCGCGGTCGTCTCCGCCGACACGCTCCACTGACGCGGAGCCGAGGCACGGGGGGGGGGGGGGGGGGGGGGGGGGGGGGGGGGGGGGGGGGGTGAGGGGTGGGGGGTGGGGGGGGGGGGGTGGGGGGGGGGTGGGGTAGT